>JBEKPZ010000483.1:0-4289 GCA_049520215.1 Bryobacteraceae bacterium
GATGGCGGCCAGAGCCAGACAACCCGCCGCAATGAACCATCCTCGGTGCCGCCCAGCCGCGCCACGTGCTTCTGCCTGCGCGGATGTGGACGGCAGCCGGCCAGAGTCGCTGTCGCGCTTCAGACGCTTCAAGTCCGCACGGATATCCGACGCGTGCTGGTAGCGCACTTCCCGATCCTCTTCCAGCGCCTTGGTGACGATGCGGTTCAACTCAACCGGAACCTGGGGGTTTCGGCTGGAGGCCGGCTCCAGCGTTTTTCCGGGAAGACCACCCGTGGCCATCTCATAAAGCACGGCCCCGAAACTGAACAGGTCGGTCCGCGTGTCGAGTTTCTCGCCGCGCATCTGCTCTGGCGACATGTAACCGGGAGTGCCGGCCACGCCGGAAGGCGCGCCGTCCGACGCCTGCGATCCGGTCGCCGGTACCTCCGCGTGGGGGTCCAAACGCAACTTCGCCAGTCCAAAATCGAGAATCTTCGCTTGGCCCCGCGTGGTAATAAAGAGGTTGGCCGGTTTCAGGTCGCGGTGGACGATCCCCGCCGCGTGCGCCGCATCCAGCCCATCCGCAATCTCGATGCCCCAGGTCAGCAAAGCGTCGGGTGAAATCGTCTCAACTTCCAACCGGCGCTTGAGGGTTTCGCCGTCGAGCAGTTCCATGGCCAGGAAAGGGCGGCCTTCCCGCTCTCCTATGTCGTACACAGTGCAGATATTCGGATGGCTGATGGCCGCCGCGGCGCGGGCTTCGCGCTCGAACAGTTCCACAGCGGCCGCGTCATGGGTCAATCCCTCGGCAATGAACTTCACCGCCACGTCTCGATTCAGGCGCGTATCGCGCGCCTTCCATACTTCCCCCATACCACCGCGGCCCAGCATTTCCACAAGCTGGAATCGGTCGGCTGCCGGGGAAGGGCTGCTGGCAGCGCTGGGGGTGGCGCTCTCGGAAGCACCGCCATCGAAAGCCACCCGGTAGCCGCCCACCGGAATGCTGAAGTGCAGCTCGTCGCGTGCGCCTTCAGCGGCGTAGTAGCGCTCCAGGCGTGTACGCAGGCGGCCCACCTCCACCCGGACCATCGAGTGAATACGCGGATCGAAGGAGACGTCCCTATCCCAGACCTCGGCTGCGATCACGAACTCTTTCAACCCGTCCGCTTCGCCTTTTAGGGTGGTCTCGACCAGGAATTCCAGCAGCCGGCGATGACGCGCGCTCTCCCGGAAGGCGCCGCTTGCGGCCAGCGAAGCCAATTGCTTGCGGACCGCTGAGGGGTTGGTCGCGGCTGCGCTCATGGGCGGGGCGTGTTTACCTATCATGCACGAGATCGCAAATGATTGCAAACACGATGTAACGTGCCGTTGTAACTGTTGCAATGGCCGGTGAAACTTCACGGCGGCTGGCGCAACACCGTATTCTGCCTACTGAGACGTGGCCGACGCGGCAGAATGCGGCTCCCACGCAGATTCGATCAAAGAGAGAAAGGAAACGGAACAAAATGAAACAGACGATGAGCATCAAACTTTTGGCAGCGGCGGCGCTTCTGATGCCTTGCGCGTTCGGCGCCACCAACCTGATTGTGAACGGCAGCTTCGAAAGGCCGGTTGTGCCTGCCGGAGGCTTTACGAACTTCGATACGGGCACATCGGCATTGGGAGGCTGGCAGGTGGTAGGGGCCCCGGGCAATGTGAGTGTCGTCAACAACACCTACGTAGGGAATGGCTTTACCTGGCCGGCGGCGGTTGGCGAGCAATGGCTCGACCTGACTGGGGATGGAAGCAACAGCGCGACGGGAGTCCAGCAGACCGTCGCCACAACCGCCGGTACGACCTACGTCCTGACTTTTTATGTCGGCAATCCCAACGACCCAGGCGGTCCTAACGGCGCCACCAGCACCGTGAACGTCTTCGTGAACGGCACCGAAACCTTCTCGATCACGAACCTGGCTGGGGCGGGACTGACCTACATCTTCTGGCAGCGGTACACCACCACGTTTGTGGCGACTTCATCGGAAACGACCCTCGCGTTCATGAACGGCGATGGGCCGACCGACAACACCAACGGCTTGGATGGGATCTCGCTGGTCGAGCAGACGCCTGCAGCGCAGACAGATACTCAGCCGGCGGGCCAAAATCAGTAGTCGAAACTCCGAAGGCGCGCGGCCCAGGACGTCGCGCGCCATTCCGTTAACGCACCTCCGCTTCAATCCCCTCGAGTTCCTTGCCGGCCTCCGCCCACTTGCCCTGCGCCGCCAACTCGCGATACCGCCGCAAATGCGCCCGCACGCGCTCCAACCGTTGATCCGCGGTGCCCGCCACCTGACCCGCCGCCGCGGCTGGCGCTCCCGGTTTCGGCGGAGTAGCCTCCGCCTGCTGCACCAGCGCCTGCGCGCCGCTTGAAAGCTGGGCGATCCCCTGCTCGTAAGTGTCCGTATAGATCAGCCGGTTCCCCACCGCCAGCACGATTTTCTTCAACTGCGGCATGCTCGTCGCGCTGGACTGTATATAAATCGAATCCACATACAGGAACGTACTGTCCACCGGCAGCACCAGTGTTTGCGCGCGCAGCACGTGCGACCCCTGTTGATTCCACAGCGTCAAATCTTTCGAAATCGTCTGCTCCTGATTGATGCGCGCCGCAATCTGCGCAGGGCCGAAAATCAGCTCCTGCTTCGACAACTGCAGCACCACGACTTCACCCAAGTGCTCGCCATCGCAACGCGCCAGCATCAGCCCGATCAAATTGTCCTTATTGCGCGGCGTGAACGGCAACAACAGCATGAACTCCGCCTGATTCTCGTGCGGCAGGCTGGCCATCACGTACATGGGCGTCACCGTCTCCGGCTGCCCCTCCTGTGCCGCCGTGTACTTCGCCAGGTCCCACATGTCTTCCTTGTTATAGAATGCCTGCGGATCGAGCATGTGATAAGTCCGGTAAATCTCCGCCTGCACACGGAACAGCGTCTCCGGATACCGGGCGTGCCTCCGTAAATCGGCGGGCATCTCGGAGGCCGCGTGGAACAGGGCAGGGAACAGCCGCTGATACGCGCGCACAATGGGATCGTCGGGCGAGAAAATGTAGAGCCGCGTGGTGCCGTCATACGCGTCGATGGTGGCTTTTACCGCGTTGCGCAAATAGTTGACCTCGCCCAAATCCGGCACGTCCACCGTGCGCGAATAAGGATGCGAGTTCGAATAGGTGTAGCCATCCACCATCCACATCAACCGCCCCGCATCGGTGATCACCAGGTACGGGTCGTGGTCCCACGCGATGAACCCAGCCAGCGTTTGCAGGCGTTCCTTGATGTTGCGCCGGATCATCATGCGGCTCTCGCTGGTGATCGGGTTGCTCAAAAGAATGTTGATGTCCCCACCGCGCACCGCCGCCGCCAGCCGCATCGCCGCCGAGGAAATCGGGATGCCGCCCGTGCCTTCGTAACGCGACAGCTCGTTTTTCTCGCCCGACGGGTAGTTGAACTCCGGCTGCGCCGTGCGCACAAAGACCGGCTCCTGCACCACCTCGCCGTAGTAAATCTCCGGACGCGTCAGCTTCAAACTGGGCGTCTTGATCTCCGGCGGCGCATTCTCGATCAACAGCACCGGCAACCCATCCGGCGTAAGTTTGCTCACCGGCGCCAGCACCACGCCATATCCGTGTGTGTACACGAAGTGCGGGTTGATCCAGCTCGAGCTGGCGCCCCCCGGCAACTGATTGATATCGAGTTCGCGCGGCGTGACCAACACCTGCCGGTACGCGCCGTCGATGGTATAGCGGTCCACATCCGTATCGGAGAAAACGTAATACGGCCGCAGCGCCTGGATTTGCGTAATGGTGTTGTGGAACGCGCCCACGTCCCACAGGCGCACGTTGTCGAGCGTGCCCTTATGCGCGGCCGGATCGATGGGCGCGTTGGGGTGCACGTCAAACTCGGTTTCGGTCATGCGCTTCTCCAGCCCGTAGGCCGACCGCGTGGCGTGGATATGGGTCCCGATGAACTCCCGCTGGATGGAAATCTCGTTCGGCCGCACGTACAGCGCATCCACCAGCTTCGGCACGGCGAACAGCACCACCAGCGAGATCGCCATGCTGGCGGCCAGAATCCAGCGCCGCAGCCAAACCAGCGCGGCCGCCGCCAGACACGCCACGATCGCCAGCCACTGCAGCGGCAGCGCGAAATGCAGGTCCACGTAATCGACGCCCACCATGAACCCGTGATCGTCGTAAACCATCTGGTAGCGCGCCAGGAAGAAACGCAGCGATAGCGCCATCAGGAAAATCACCAGCGCGCCGCGCAGAAAGC
>JBEKPZ010000484.1:0-4190 GCA_049520215.1 Bryobacteraceae bacterium
GGAAGCACGACGATATCTTCCGGCCCATCTTCCGCCGTCTCCGGCTCGGCCTCCTCGGCCTCCTCAGGCGCGGGCGGCGGCGCAACGGGCGCGCTGTGCTGCCCTGGCGAGAAATACTTGGATTCGGGCAAGCCGCGTCCCTTGGGACGGCGGCGGCGGGAGCGGCGGCCCCCGCGGCGGTCGCGATCGTGTTCCTCGTTGCGGCGCGCAAACTGCTCAGGGGCGGCCAGTGGAGCAGGCGCCGGTGGAGCGGCAACAACCGGAGCGGCGTCCGCTTCGGCGGATGGCTCGGGCGCGGGCAGCGCTTCGGGCGGAACGTCTTCTAAGGCGGCCAGGGGTGGGGGAGGGGCACCCCCCGGGACAGGTCCTTTTTCCATCTTAAGGACCTTCTCCTCCACGCTGGTCACGATCTTGTCGTACTCGTCGTTGTCCTCGAAGAAGTCCGACACGTACAGGAACGCATCGCGATCCAGGCCGATATCCACGAAGGCGGATTGCATGCCGGGCAGGACGCGCGTGACGCGGCCCTTATGAATACTGCCAGCCAGCGAATATTCTTTTTCGCGCTGATAATAGACTTCGACTACCTGATCGTCTTCCAGGACCGCCACGCGAGTTTCATGGCGATTTGCCGAAACAATCAACTCTTTTGACATTCGTTCTCCTCCGCTGGGAACCGGCGCAGACCGGTACGGGAGGAAGGCGGCTACCCTGCGTGGGTCTCAAGCGGCGCTCCGCGAACGGGGCATCGAGCGCCATGTAACCTGTTAAGAAGCTCACGCTGGCCGGGGTGCTACCACACAGGCTAAAGCCTGTGCTACCACTACCACACAGGCTAAAGCCTGTGCCACCGGCCGGGGAACCACTCCTCATCGCCGAAGACCACTCGCTCGCGCTCGTGGTTCGGCGCCGGAGGGTGCGCATCCGGTGCGTTTGCCCTCCGGGAGTCTCAAACGGCTCCCAACAAAAATCGTTGCTAATTCACAAATCTTCTGAGCCGGACATTGTTGACCAGCCCCAACATCAGGAAATTCGACAACACACTCGATCCACCGGCGCTCATCAGGGGCAGCGGAATTCCGGTGACAGGCATCCGGCCCACTACCATCCCCACGTTCACCAGCACGTGAAACAAAAGTAACGCGGCAACACCCATGCAGATATACATGCCGGCCTTATCCGAGGCCGTTTGGGCGTTCTGTACGATCTGCATGATCAACACAAAATACAACGCCAGTACTACGATCACGCCGACGAATCCATGCTCCTCGGCGAAGGCCGAGAAGATGAAATCGGTATGGGGAACGGGGAGGAAACGAAGCTGCGTCTGGGAGCCTTTCGTCACTCCTTTACCCCACATCCCGCCGGCGCCAACTGCAATCTTGGATTGGATCAACTGGTACCCGGTGCCTTGCGGATCGTGGTCGGGGTCCAGAAAGCTGACCAATCGCGCTCTTTGATAATCCTTTAAAACAGTCCAACCCACCGGGAGCACCAGCAAGACTACCACACCGATGGCGACCAAATACTTCCGGCGCATGCCGGCCAAAAACATTCCTACAATCAGGACCGGCACATACGTTAACGCCGTTCCCAGGTCCGGCTGTTTCATGACCAGAGCCATAGGCACCAGAACCAGACCCGCGATTTTAGCCATATCCCGGCCTTCCAGATCTTCGGTTTTCAACTCGGTCAGGAAGCGGGCTACTAACAATATTATCACCAGTTTCACGAATTCCGACACCTGCAAGTGAAAGCCGCCGGCCAAGGGGATCCAGCGCCGCGAGCCGAACACCTGTTTGCCGATCAACAGAACTCCGAGCAGGGCCACCACAGACAAACCGTACATGGGGAAGACGTGGTTCATGAGGGTGTGGTAATCGATGGCGACGGTCAGCCACATCAGCAGGAGCCCGGCGGCGATGTAGGCGATCTGCTTCCACCAGGCGCCTTGCCAGACGGTGCCGCGCGTGGCGCTGTAGATTTGCAGGACACCCACGCCGCAGATGATGAGGGAGATGACCAGGAGGGTCCAGTCGAGGTCGCGGGGGCGGAGGTAGCGGGTCATGGGTGGAGGGCCGATGAGTGGGCGAGGGGGCGAGGGGGCGAGGGGGCGATCCCGGCTTCGTCGTTGTCCGAGCTGAAGTAGGCTGCGTCGACGATGGGCGACTCGCGGTGATGTGGCTCGACTGGTGGAATAGGCAAGTCGAACCGTAGGAATTGCCCGATCTTGGTCGCCCCCTCGCCGCCTCGCCCCCTCTCCCCCTCGGCCGCCAGCCGGGCCTTCTTATCAAAGTACGCCTTCAGCACATCGCGTGAGATAGGGGCGGCTAGCGGGCCTTCCGCGCCGTGTTCGAAGAGCGCCACCACTACGATTTCGGGCGCCTCGCGCGGCGCGAAGCCCACAAACCAAGCATTGTTTTTGAACTCTTTCCCCGTTTTGCCCTTCAAGAATTCGTCGGAGGCGAGCTGCGCGGTGCCGGTCTTGCCGCACACGTTAAGGCCGGGAAGCTGCGCGCGGACGCCCGTGCCGCCCTCGTTCACTACGCCCCAGGTGCCATAGATTACCTTTGCAACATTGTCCGGCGAAATCGGCCAACTGTGCTGTTGATACTTGCCGCCCTTGACCAGGTGCGGCTGATGCCAGAGGCCTCCGTTGATGAGCCAGCTATAGGCGCGCGCCTGTTGCAGGGGCGTCACTGTCACAGCGCCTTGGCCGATGGCCACCGAGATGGTTTCACCGGCGTACCATTTCTCGCGGAAGTTGCGGATCTTCCATGCCGACGATGGCACCACACCCTCGGCTTCATGCGGCAGATCGATGCCGGTCTTCTGTCCGAGGCCGGCCTGGTTGGCGTAGAAAGCAATCTTATCGATGCCCGTGCGGTCGCCCACGTTGTAGAAATAAACGTCACAGGACTGTACGATGCCTTTGTGCAGAGAAACGGCCCCATGTCCCGTCTTAATGTGGCACTTGTGATAATGCCCGTAAAACATTGCTCCGCCGGCGCAATGCACCGTGAACTGGTCGTCGATGGCGCCGGATTCGAGCCCGGCAATGGCCACGATGGGCTTGAAGGTGGACCCGGGCGCATCCTGCGCCTGAATGGCGCGATTCAGCAGGGGATGGTCGGGATTATTGGCGATTTCCCGCCAGTCGGAGGACTTGATGTGTACGGCGAACTTGTTGGGATCGAAGGTGGGCCGGCTGACCATCGCCAGCACCTCGCCCGTTCGCGGATCCATCGCCACCACGGCGCCGTTCTTGCCTTCCATGGCGAGCTCGGCTACGGCTTGCAAGTCCAGATCGAGGGTGAGCTGCAGGTCTTTTCCCGGAATGGCTTCCTTGTTGGCGAGCACCTGGCGGGTCTTGCCGCGGTTATCCACCACCACCTGGCGCTCGCCATCCACGCCCATGAGGGTGTCGTTGTACTGGCGCTCGATGCCGAACTTGCCGATCACCGCGCCCTGGCTGTACTTCGCAAAATCGGGCGAATCCAATTCCTGCTCGCTGATTTCTCCGGTATAGCCGATGACGTGCGCGCCAAATCCGTTTTGCGGGTAGAGGCGGCGCTGGGAGGGAATCAGTTCCATTTCGGGAAAGAAATCGCGGTGCGATTCGACGAATGCCAGCTCGGCGGGCGTCAGTTCCTCCTTGATGATAATGGGGTCGTATTTGGGCCGTGAAGTAAAGCGTTGGACGCGCCCGGCGAGGTCGTCGTAATCCAGCTTCAAGCCGTCGGCGATGGTGCGCAGGTGTTCGGTCTTCAGGCTTTCACGGGTCAGGATGAGGCTGTAAGAAGAATGGTTGTCGACGATGACGCGGCCGTCGCGGTCCAGGATTTTGCCGCGGGGCGCCGGTATGGGCAGTTGCCGGATGCGATTGCGCTCGGCCTGTTCGTTGTAGATCTGCGGGTTTTGGACCTGCAGGTTCCAGAAGCCGGTGATCAGAAACAGGAAGATGACGACGCCGGCGTACTGGAAAACGGCGATTTTCCCGGCGGCGAGTTTGACGTCTTCGCGGCGCGCCTGTTTGCCGGGCAGCCTGGGCTGATGGTCGAGTTCGGGGCCGATGGCTGGCGGGTTCACGGGGGTTGGGGCTTCTGTACTTAGTTTATCAGGAAGGGCACGGCAGCGCTTCCTTTCACCCGCATTGACATCGTGTCGCAGCCGGGCCTACACTATTATCG
>JBEKPZ010000485.1:0-6487 GCA_049520215.1 Bryobacteraceae bacterium
TTTCCGCAGCCCAAGCCCAGCGGCCGCATCGTGGCCGAGTTCAAGAACGTGGCGAAAAGCTACGGCGATCAGGCGGTCTTCGCGGGCGCGAACTTCGCCATCGAGCGCGGCGACCGCGTGGCGTTGGTGGGCGTGAACGGGGCGGGGAAGTCGACCCTCATCAAGATTCTGGCGGGCGCCGAGCCGCTCACTTCCGGCGAATACATCCTCGGCCACAATGCCCAGCCGGATTACTTCGCGCAGGACCAGTACAAGGAGCTGGACGTCAACGCGCGCCTGATCGACGACCTGGGCGAAGTCGCGCCGCGCGCCACCAATACCGAGCTGCGGTCCATCCTCGGCAGCTTCCTGTTCTCCGCCGACGATGTCTTCAAGACCATCGGCGTGCTCTCCGGCGGCGAGCGCAATCGCTACGCGCTGGCCCGCATGCTGATGATGCCCTCCAATTTCCTGCTGCTGGACGAGCCCACCAACCACCTGGACCTGCGCGCCAAGGACGTGCTGCTCAACGCGCTCCAGGAATTCACCGGCACGGTGCTGTTCGTCTCCCACGACCGCTACTTCATCGACAAGCTGGCCACGCGAGTCTTCGAAGTCGCCGACGGAGGCCTCGAGGTCTTCCCCGGCAACTACGAAGACTATCTGTGGCGAAAAGAAGGAGGTAGCGCCCAGGCCCCCGAGCCCGAACCGAAACACACCCAGCACCCGGTCCCCAGCCCCCAGCCCCTAGCCCCTAGCCCCAGCGGCGGCGGGAGCCGCCGCCTCAACCCTATCAAGCTCCGCCAGTTCAAGCAGCGCCGCCGCGAAATCGAAGACGAAGTCACCCGCCTGGAAGTCGAAATCGCCGACTACGAAAATGCCCTGGCGCACTTCACCACTGTGGAGGAAACCGTGCGCGTGCACGACCTCCTGAATGCGCGCCGCACCGACCTGATCACCCTGATGACCGAATGGGAAGAAGTGGCCGAAACCATCGAGGCAAACAAATGAGCATGCTCTACCTGACCGAACCACAAGTGCGCGACCTGCTGCCGATGAAGGTCTCGATCGACCTGATGCAGACGGCCTTCGAACGGCTGGCCGCGGGCGAAGCCCTCAACCAACCGCGGCGCCGCCTGATCCTGCCTACCGGTTCCGTGCTGCACTACATGGCCGCGAGCGACGGCCAATACTACGGCGCCAAGATCTATGCGACCAACCCCCGCCACGGCGCGCATTTTCTCTTCCTGCTCTATCGCGCCGCCGACGCCCAGCCGCTGGCGATCATCGAGGCCAATCACCTGGGGCAAATCCGCACCGGCGCGGCCAGCGGATTGGCCACCAAGTTCATGGCCCGCGAAGACGCCGCGACGCTGGCAATTATCGGCAGCGGATTTCAGGCGCGCACGCAGTTGGAGGCGATGCTAGCCGTGCGGCAGATCTCGGAAGTGCGCACATGGAGCCGCGATCCATCCAAGCGCGCCGCATTCGCAACCGAAACCACCGCCCACTTCGGCGTGCCAGTCCATGCCGTCGAAACCGCCGAAGAAGCCGTGCGCGGTGCGCAGATCGTGGTGACCGCGACCTACGCGAAAGATCCCGTGCTTTCCTCGGATTGGGTCGAGCCGGGCGCGCACATCAACGCCATGGGATCCAACCAGGCTAACCGCCGCGAGATTCCAGCCGATCTGGTGCGGCGCGCCGATTCCATCGCGGTGGATTCCATCGAACAGGCCCGCATGGAGTCCGGCGATCTCCTGATGGCATTGGACGACGGCGAACGCGACTGGTCGAGCCTGCCCATCGTGGAATTGAAGGATGTGGTAACGCGCCGAGTGCAGGCGCGCACCGCGCCCGGGCAGATTACCTTATTTAAATCGATTGGATTGGCGGTCGAGGATGTAATCGCCGCCGCGTTCGTTTACGAGCGGGCGCGCGCCGCGGGCATCGGGAGCCCCGTGCCTCACTCCTGAGCGGGCATCTGCTGTTCGCTGTCGCGCCAGGCGCTGACCTTCAGACGCCGGCACACCCAGCACAACGGTTCGCCCGAGCCGAGCGAGGTGTCCGCCCCGCAGACCGAGCATTTCCCCGGCTTCCTCAGATTATCGGTCACCAGGGACCGCTTGGCTTGCTCCAGAATCTCGGGCGCGATCACCGGTTCGGATTTAAATGGCATCTTCCTTTTCATCTCGTTCCCAATCTGAATACACTATAGCGCGCAATCGCCCCGCGCGCCAATCTTTGAAGTACTGCAATGGTTATGCCGCTTTTGTTAACTGTACTACGATGGCTACGTCCAGCGACGCCGCACACCGGGGACAGCGCTGTCCGGACGCCACTCTCGCCCGTTTCCCAAGGATATCAATCGCCGCCGGTACCGTGTGGGTGCAAATCGGACAGTGAACCTGACCGCCAACGCCCTTTTCCAAGATCGATTTCATCTTCTTCCTCCCTCTCACCACATCGGACGCAAAAACCTGGGCCGAGGTTGTAAAAATCTGCGAGTTTTTTTCCAGCCACCAACCACCAACCACCAGCCACCGTTTGTGTCACCATGGCAGTATGAACCAGCCGCCACCGCCCAAGGTCCAGATGAGCAACGTCCCGGAATACCGGGAAGGTTACGCCAATAGCGTCCAGATCCGCGTCAACCTCTGGGACTTCTTCCTGCTCTTTGGCTTGGTCAACCAGACCGCCCCCGATAACGTTAATATCCAGAATTTCCAGGGAGTTTACCTCAGTCCGCAGCAGGCCAAGGCGTTGCTCAACGTCCTTCAGCAGAACGTCACCCAATACGAAACCGCGTTCGGCGAAATCAAGCTTGAGCCGCACCCGCCTGCCGGGACCGTCCAGTGATCGCGGAGCCTACCCGCCGCCGGCGCATCCGTCCCCAGACCTACCTGTTTTTCCTGGCGCTGTTTGCCTTCGCCGTGATCCTCTCGCACGCGCCCTTGCTGCGCCTGCCGTATTACTGGGATGAATTGGGCCAGTTCGTACCCGCCGCGCTGGATATCTTCCAAGGCGGCGCCTGGATTCCGCATTCCACCGTCCCCAACGCGCATCCGCCGGGCGTGATGGCGTACCTGGCCGCTTTTTGGACCGTGGCCGGTTGCTCGCCTCTCGCGACGCGCATCGCCATGCTGTTGGTGGCGTCCGGGGCCATGCTGGCGGCCTTCCTGCTCTCCATCGAGATGTGCCGTAATGTGCGCGGCGCGCCGGCTTTCATGGCCGTGTTCCTGTTGGGCGTCTCGCCGCTCTTCTTCGCCCAGGCCATGCTGGCGCAACTGGATATGCCGGCCATGCTCTTCGCCTGCCTGGCCTTGCTCCTGTTCGTGCAGGATAAGACCCGTCTCGCCGCCTTAGCCTGCGTGGCGCTAGTGCTGACCAAGGAAACCGGACTGCTGGTGCCCCTGCTGTTCGGCGCATGGCTGCTGTATGAGAAGCGCCGCCGCGACGCCGTCTGGTTCCTACTGCCCGCCGCCACGCTGTGCGCCTGGCTGCTGGTGCTGGCGCGTGGCACAGGACACCTGTTCGGCAATTCCGAGTTTACCCGCTACAACATCTATTATCCCTTTCACCCGGTCCGCTTTACCTTCGCGCTGTGCCGGCGCCTCTACTATCTGTTCTTCCAGGATTTCCACTGGATCGGAACCATCGCCATCCTGCTCGCCTGGCGCCGCGGCGTCTTCGCCACCCGCGCCTGGCGCATCGCCTGGCTCCTGATTGCCATCCACGTACTATTCCTCAGCGCCGTCGGCGGCGCCATGCTGGAGCGCTACCTGCTCCCCGTGCTGCCCATCCTCTACGCCGCCATGGTCGCCGCCATGTCCATCTACAAGGGCGCGCTGAAAGTTGTCTGCCAGGTTGCCCTGCTAGCCGGCTTGATTGTGGGCAACTTCTGGAACCCGCCCTATCCGTTCCCCTTCGAAAACAACCTCGCCTTCACCAACTTCGTCGAGTTGCAGCAGACCGCCGCGGAGTTTGTGGCGCGCGGCTATCCAGGCGAGACCATCGCCACCGTGTGGCCCCTCACCGCCGCGCTCAGCCGCCCCGAATTCGGCTACGTCCGCCGCGCCATACCCGTCTCCAGCCTGCCGGATTTCACTGCGCACAGCGTCGATTCGCCCGATTGGCGCCGCGATGCCCGCGTCCTGGTCTTCTTCTCCCGCATGTGGGAGCCGGACCGCGGCCAGTGGATCGAAATCTACGAAGCTGGAGGGCGGGCTTTAGCCCGCGCGGGGCTTAAGCCCCGCTAGCAGCTAGCAGGGAAATGCCTGCACTGGCGCCTTGGGATCGAATACCGGAATCACCCGCCCGTCGACATCGGTGAACCCGTACTCCGTAGCCAGATCCGCCGCCCAAAGCAGCTCCCCCGTCTTGCGCAGCACCTCCGGATCGGCCGCCAACGCCGCCGCCGCCCGCCCGATATACTCCACCGATTCGCTCAGATCGAAGCGGAACTGCTTCTTGATCGCCTCCGTGGTCATGTGCATGAGCACCCGCTCCGTGCGCATGAAGCCCGGATTGAGTCCCACCACCGCCACCTTCGATTTCTTCAGCTCGCGCCCCATGTCAGCCACGAGGCGGTTCAGGAACTCGTGGCCCAGATCCCACAGCACCTGTCCGCGATACGCCGACGGATCCGGATGCAGATTGTCGGTAACGTGAATAATGAGCCCGCCCCCCTGCTTCACCATGATCCGCGCGGCATGCACACTGGTAAGCCACGCGGCGTTGATCGTAGCGTCAGTGTCCCGCCAGATGCCCGCGCTCAGTGCCCAGAAAGGCTTGGACCATTCTGGCATGAAATTCGCACCCCAGGCGGAATCGATCATCAGATCGAGCCGCCCCTGCTCCCCGTCCACACGGCGGAACAACGCGGCCGCCTCGTCCTCGTTGCCCAGATCGGCGCGCACAGCAATGCCCCAGCCGCCGCGCGCGCTCACTTCCTCGGCGGTATCTTCCACCGTTCCCGGCGCACCATCGGCGGGCTTGGGTCCATGGCGAGAGGTGCGCGCCGCGACATACACCGTAGCTCCGGCATCCCCGAGCGCCAGTGCGATGCCCCTTCCCGCCCCGCGGCTCGATCCCGCGACAATCGCAATCTTACCTTGTAAAGGCTTCATGTGCCGTAATGTAACCGGCCATTCCTGACACCTTTTGTCATATTTGGCTGCTAAAGTTTCCCTATGCGCGCCGACCGGCTGCTTTCCATCCTTCTTCTGCTGCAAGTGCATCGGCGGGTTACCGCCCGCGAGCTTGCCAAACGCCTGGAGGTTTCCGAGCGCACCATTCTTCGGGACATGGATGCGCTGAGCGGCGTGGGCGTGCCGGTGGTGGCCGAGCGTGGGGCCGGCGGCGGCTGGAGCTTGCTCGAAAGCTATCAGACGAAGCTCACCGGGCTGAGCGCGGCCGAGATCCAATCGCTGTTCCTGGCGAGGCCCCCGCGGCTGATGGCGGATCTCGGGTTGCAACACGAGGCCGACGCGGCCATGATCAAGCTGCAGGCGTCGTTGCCGGCGGCTTCCCGCCAGCACGCCGATTTTGCGCGCCAGCGGATTTTGGTGGATACGCGCGGCTGGCGCGATCCGGCGGAATCGGTGGCCTGTCTGCCTATCCTGTTCGATGCGCTCTGGCGCGAGCGGCAGGTGCGCTTTGTATACACCCGGGTGCTGGGCGAGCCGGGCGAGCGGATCGTCCATCCGTTAGGGCTGGTGGCCAAGGGCAGCGCCTGGTATCTGGTCGCGCGCGTGGAGCGGCCCGAAGAAGACCTGCGCACCTACCGCGTGTCGCGTATTCGGGAAGCGGCGATTCTGGATCAACCCTCCGCGAGCCTCGCTGGCTTCGACCTGGCGGCCTATTGGGAGCGCTCGGCCGCTGACTTCCGCGAAAAGCTGCCCCGCTATTACGCCACCTTTCTGGCCAGCCGCGCGGTGATGCAATGGGTGCGCTACCGCGGCTGGCGGTTGGAAGAAGAAATCGCCGACGCGGCCGATACACAATCGGTGCGCATCAGGCTGCGGTTCGACGCCGAAGAAGAAGCCATCCAGTTCGCGCTCAGCTTCGGCGGCCAGATCGAGGCCATCGAGCCGCCCGAGTTGCGCGCAAAAGTTGTAGCCGGCGCGCAGGCCACCGTAGAGCGCTACCGAACCTCCAAGCCCGCTGGTGTACAATAGCCCGAATGACACCTGAACTGGTCGCGGAAGCCCCGGCGGTCTACCCGCCCTTCACCGCGGAACACGACCTGATCCGCCAAACCGTCAAGCGTTTCTGCCGCGAGGAGATCGCGCCCTTCGCCCAGGAGTGGGATGAAGCCGGCATTTTCCCGCGCGAGATCTTTCGCAAGGCCGCCGATCTGGGCCTGTTCGGCATCCGCATTCCCACCGAACTGGGCGGCAGCGGCCTCGACTGGTGGGCCACGGCCGCCGCCATGGAATCCATCGCGTGGGCGGACAGCCCCGGTACCGGCATGGGCCTCATGGTGCAAGGCGAGCTCACCATTCCCATC
>JBEKPZ010000486.1:0-4153 GCA_049520215.1 Bryobacteraceae bacterium
CCCAACGACCTTTACCGGTGGCGCCTACTTTATTGGATGCTGGCGGGATTCAAGCTCACGCATGGCGCGCGTTTTCATCACTTTTGGTGGCCCGCAGGGCCATGAAGACAGGTTGGTAACCTCGAGGCCGATTGCTAATCGGCCTTCGCGCGAGCCGGCACAGTTGCGCCGTCACGGTACTGGTGAGATGATTGCCCTTCGGGAAAACTCTATGAAAAACTGGATACTACTCGCATCCCTGTTGATGACGCTCGGTATTTGCGGCTCGGCGCAGGCGCAAACGCCGGCCAGGAAGAAGCTGCTCTTCATCGGCGAGGTGAAGGGCTTCGAGCACGATTCGGTGTCGCACGCCATGGCGACCATCGAAAAGCTGGGTCAGCAGAGCGGCCTTTGGGACACTTACTTGCGCACTGATTCGGAACTGCTCACCAAGCGAAAGCTGGAGGGCAACGCCAAAAACCTGAATTACTTCGACGCGGTAATGTTCTACACCACCGGCGAACTGGATTTGAACGACGAGCAGAAAGCCGCACTGCTCTCCTTCGTCAAGGAGGATGGCAAGGGCTTCCTGGGCACCCACAGCGCCACCGACACGTTCTACAAATGGCTGGAGTACGGCGACCTGATCGGCGGCTATTTCAACGAGCACCCGTGGATGCAGGTGCACTGCGAGATCAACGTGGAGGATCGCGCCTTCCCGGCCACCAAACATTTCCCGGCGCACTTCCCGATCTTCGACGAGATCTATCAGTTCAAGGATCCGTATTCGCGCGAGAAAGTGCGGGTGTTGATGAGCGTCGATCCCGCCTCGGTCGACCTCAAGAACCCGCGAGTACACCGCACTGACCAGGACTTCGCCGTCACCTGGGTACACCAATTCGGGAAGGGCCGGGTTTTCTATTCCTCGCTGGGCCACCGCGAAGAAATCTGGGACCGCCCGGACATCCAGCAGATGTGGACCGAAGCGGTGAAGTGGGCGATGGGCATGACTCAGGGCGACGCGACACCACGGCCGAAGCCGTGAAAAGAGAAGACAGAAGACAGGATTGTGGGGCGGGCAATTCTGCCCTGGGGTCCCCTCTGGGGACGGCTTTTAGCCGGCTTGGCCGCCTGAAAGGCGGCTGCGACCAAGATTGGCCGCCCCACAGCCAGCCTCCCGTGGAAGCAGCAGGTTGGAGGAGAGTCACGGGCCAGAATAGCGGCGGCGCAATTCAGCGCTGGCGGGATTTCGTTTTCCGGAATAGGTCGTCCCAATCATCCGGAGGATCGCCCTCGCGCAATCGCTTGTTGAAGATCGAGTAGGGGTCCGTCCGCGAGCCGGCCTTGCGGAGCGTTGTTTCATCGTTGACCCAGGCGTACACGATCGCCCTGTGGGTTGTACTGAAGCGATAGAACAGCCGAAAGCGACCCAGGAACTTCGCCCGGCGCCAGTGCCGATGAGGTGGACCCAACGTGTTCCCGAGCTGATACTCGGCGGCATTCGGATTCCGGGGTATCTCATCCAGAATCAGATCGAGTATGCGCTTAAGAAGCTTGGCCTTGGGATGGCCTGTGTAGCTCTCCGGCCGTTTCTGTTTCAGGCCTTCGACCGCGTCGCCGAGACTCTCGAAGGCATCTCCAAACGCCGCGTACGCATAGAGGCTCCATCCATTTCGTACGGCGAACGGTCCACTGGACATGGACTCAGAGGGTCACGTTCTCGGGAATAGTCTTGTCGTCGGCAACTTTGACATTCTTCGTCAAACGAACCGCCCGTCGAAGTGAGGCCTTCGACAAGCGGGAACGCCGGCCAGGATGCGTCTTCAGGTCCTTTTCAATGAACGCTAGGAAGGCCAATACAACGGGGTCCTCATCCCGGGCGGGCGAGGCCTCGTCATCGATGACCGAGATGAGAGCGTGACCGGGGGAAATGACCTGGGCACGGACTTTCGCCTTTTGGCGGAATTCGGGGTGCAGGCGGAACAAGGCTTTATCCAGGCGGATTGCCTCCGACTTCCCGGTAGTCGTGATGGAGCCCGTAAATGTGGACATGGATTCGACCTGATACGTATTATGATACGTGCTTCGATGGGAATGCAACTCCGTGCCGAAAAGCGAGCCTTACGGCTACTGCTGCGCGGCCGCCACGCTGCGCCGCCGGGCCTTTAGCACTTCCAGGCCGGCCGGCAACAGCGAGATGGCGACGATCCCCAGAATCACCTTTTCGAAGTTGTGCCGCACGAAGCTCACGCCGCCGAGTTTGTAGCCCAGCAGCGTCATCAGGACCACCCAGCCCGTCACGCCGAATATATCGAAGGAGAGGAAGCGCACCAGATTCATGCGGCCCAGGCCTGCGACGAATGCCGCGAAGGTGCGGATGATGGGAATGAAGTGCGCATAGATCATGGTCCGGCCGCCGTGCTTTTCGTAGAACTCGTGCGTGCGCCGCAAATACTCGCGGCGGAATATGCGCGAATCGGGCCGATTGAAGATGTGCGGGCCCGAAGTTCTGCCGAGCAGGTAGCCGGCTGTATCGCCCAGCATGGCGGCGCAGATGAGCAGGACAATGACCAGCGCGATATCGAGTTGTCCGGCGCCGCAGACTACGCCCACGGTGAACAGCAGCGAGTCGCCGGGCAGGAAGAAACCCACCAGCATGCCGGTTTCGGCGAACACCAGCCCGAACAGCACGGCATAGCCCAGCCACCCGGTCAACAGCGTGCTGAGGAGTTGAATCAGCCGCTCCGGGTTGGTCAGCGAGTGCAGGAAGTCCAGCAGGGAATGCAGCATGCCGTTAGTCGCGGTCAGCCGTGATAAGTGGCGAGCAACCGGTCGATGACATCCTGGTGGACCTTGATTTTGCCTTCCTTGGAGAGTTCATCGCGCACGCCCTGCTCAAAGAGGTAATTGCGGACCCGGCTTTTCTCGCCCTTGATCTGGTCGCGAATCGCCGTGCGCTGGCTGGCCAGGGCGGATAGATCGGCGGGGATTTTCTCCACCACCCTGGCCACGATTCTGGAATCGACACTGAACCCGTTGGGACCGATGATGGAGCCGACTGGCTTGGAGAAGGCGTCCGGAAGCATGCCGGCCGATCCCAGTCCCTCGATGGCGCCGGCGCGATCGACTGCGTCGGAAGTCTTCACTTCCAGCCCCATAGCCTTGGCGGCCGCCGCCAGATCGCCGCCATTCGCGCGCGCCTTCTCGACCAGTTGCGTGGCCTTCTGGTCGACCAGTTTGTTCAGTTTGTCCTTGACTAGCGCATCGCGAACCTTGCTTTCCACTTCATCGAATCCCGCGGGGTGAGCCGGAATGTCGCCTGTGCAGACGGCCATGGCCATCTTGGTGTTGCCCGTCAACACGACTGGCTGCGAAACTTCACCCTTCTTCAAGCTGGAGATGGCGTCTTCAAACTCTTTGTTCACGCCCACCTCCGGCAGAGGATCGCCGGGGCCGGCATTGTCCGCCTTCGCATACTGCACGCCCAGATCGGCGGCCACCTTTTCGGGATGCAGCGGGTCCTTAGTAAGGGCGGCTTGCACTTTATCCGACAACTGTTGCATCAGGTCGTTCACCCGCTGTTTCCTGTACTCGGCGGCCAACTGGGCTTTCACGTCGTTGAAGGGCTTCAGTTGCGCCTGCTCGTGCGCGAGCACCTGGAGGATGTGGTAACCGTAAGTGGTCTGGACCGGATCGCTAATCTCGTTCACCTTGAGCGAGAAGGCCGCCTTCTCGACTTCCGGAAACATCTGGCCGCGCACAATCCCATCGTCCTCGCCGCCTTTCGCGGCCGAAGCGGGATCTTCGGAGTACTTCTTGACCATCTCGGCAAAATTCGCGCCCTTTGCGGCGCGCAATTGTTTCACCAGGTCATCGGCTTTGGCTTTGACCGCAGCTTCCTGCTTGGGGTCTTTCTCGGTGATCTTGAGAAGGATACGCCGGACGTTGACGCGCTCCGGCAGGCGGTAAGTGTCCTTGTTCTCGTTGTAGACGCGCAGCAGATCCGCGTCGGTGGGTTGGATGGCCTGCTCCAGCTTGGCCTGGTCCACGATCACGATGCCGAGATCGCGCTTCTCGGGGACCTGATAAGTGGTCTTGGTGGCCTCGTAGTATTTGCGCAGCTCGTCCGGAGTGACCTGCACCTCCGAGCGTAGTTTGTCGCCGGTTACTTTCA
>JBEKPZ010000487.1:0-7915 GCA_049520215.1 Bryobacteraceae bacterium
GCCGGCACGTGGAAGAACTCGGCCAGGCCGAAGGCGCCAGACAGGCCGGGAGGCCTGTCCCACCTTCATTTGCACCAGACGGTCTTGATGTTCACGAATTCGCGAATCCCGAAGACGCCCAGTTCGCGGCCGTAGCCGGAGCGCTTGACTCCGCCGAACGGCAGCCGGGGATCGGAGGCCACCATGCCGTTCACGAAAACGGCGCCCGCCTGGATCTCGTCGATGAAGCGGGACTGCTCGGCGGCGTCGCGCGTCCAGACGCTCGATCCCAGACCGAACGGCGAATCGTTGGCGACCTCGATGGCTTCCGCGGCGTCGGTGACGCGGAACAGCATGGCCACCGGACCGAACAACTCTTCGCGGAAAATGTCCGATCGGCGCGGTACGCCGGCCAGCACGGTCGGCTCATAGAAGTAGCCTGGGCCGCCGATCATCCGGCCGCCCAGCAGCAGGCGGGCTCCCGAAGCCACGGCGCGCTCGACCTGCGCGTGCAATTCCTCGCGGATGGCGCTGGTCGCGAGCGGCCCCACGTCCGTTCCCGGCAGCATCGGATCGCCGACTTGCAGCGCCTTCATGGTCTCGACGAAGCGCCGCTCGAAGTCGTCGTAAACGCTCTCGGCGACGATGAAACGCTTGGCCGCGATACACGACTGTCCATTGTTGATGGTGCGCGCCTTCACCGCCGTCGAAACTGCCTCGTCCAGATCGGCGCTCGGCATCACGATGAAAGGATCGCTGCCGCCCAGTTCGAGCACGGTTTTCTTGATGCGATCGCCGCACTGGGCGGCCACCGAGCGGCCGGCCGGTTCGCTGCCGGTGAGAGTGGCGGCGGCCACGCGATCGTCCGCCAGCACGGACGCCGTCTGGCTGGCGCCGATCAGCAGCGTCTGAAACGCGCCATCCGGGAAGCCCGCGCGGCGCAGGATATCCTCGATGGCGAGGGCGCATTGCGGCACGTTCGATGAGTGCTTCAGCAGGCCGACGTTGCCCGCCATCAGCGCGGGCGCAGCGAAACGGAACACCTGCCAAAAGGGGAAATTCCAGGGCATCACGGCCAGCACGGGGCCGATCGGCTGGTAGCGCACGAAGCTGCGCGAGGCATTCGTCGCGATGGCTTCGTCGGCCAGGTGGCGCTCGCCGTTTTCCGCGTAATAGCGACAGGCCAAGGCGCACTTCCCGGCTTCGGCGACAGCGGATTGGAGCGTCAGCCATTGGGCGCGCTCGGCGAAGGAGGTTTTGCGGTAGCTCTGAAATGCGACGAAGGCGTGCGCCAGCTTTTGTTCCAGGGCTTCGGACGAAAGCGGTTCGAAGACCCGCAGCGTTTCACCGGTGGCCGGGTTGATCGATGCGATAGCCATTCTTCGATTATGACGCGCGGCCCCACTCAGCGCTTCAACATATCCTCGACCCACGGCGGTGTCGCCTCGATCAGCCGTCCCAGTTCCGGCTCCAGTTGCTCCATCCTGAGCTTCATCTCCCACGCTATCTGGCGATAGCTGAAATGGCCTTTCAGGCCGCTGCGCACGCGCGAGATGTACTCGGCTTCGGCAAAATCCATCTTGAACAGGAATCGCCCACGCGCGCCGAACGGGAGCAGGTAATGCGCGCCGGGCGCTGGCAGGCTATGCATCGCAGCCAGGGCCGCCTCCATGGCTTCCCGATACACCGCTGCGGCGCCGGCTTCTTCCACCAGCGCCGGCGTGTCGAAGCCCAGGCGTCCGGAGTAGCTTTGCCGGAACTTGTGGCAGCGCCGGTGACGGTGCAGGTCGCGATAGGCGCCGATGTCGATCGCGAAATCGTAGGCGTAGAGGCCGCCGTGGAATCCTGCCAGCATATCGTCGCGCCGCGTGCGGGATTCCAGGGCCACATCCAGCACCTCGGCGCGCTGGGCCGCGCTCCAGCCGCGCGCCATCTCGTAGAGTTCGCGAAAAGGGCGGTCCGTGACCGGATACAGGAGCGTCGCCACGATATCGGCGGGCGTATCGGCCGGATGAATCAAGTCCACGCGCGGAGACTCGCCGACGGCGGCAGGCGGCAGGTTCTCGTCGGCCCAACGGCGGAGGCTTTGCTGCGCGCGCGCGGCATGTTCGTCCGCCTCGGCGTGGCGCGCCAGGGTGGGCGCCAACGCTTCGCGCGCCGCGTGCGCGTCCCACACGCAATCCGGCTCGTCGGCGCAGGCTTGCGCGATCTCGTCGCCCACGTCGCGCAATTCCTGGTACTCCGCGGCTTTCAGGCGGCGGATCTGCTTTTCGAGCGTACGAATGCTGGTGACCTGTCCCACGTTGGTGGGGATGCCCCAGAACAGTAGATAGCGCGCTACGTCGAACGCGCGCGCCGCCAGATTGCGCCGGTAAGCTTCGGGTTTCATGTCGCCGGGACACGGCAGGCGCGCGGCCAGACAATCGAAGGCGCGCGCGTTGACTTGCGCATAGGCGTCCAGCAGCTTGCGCGCGGTGTCCTGATAGCGCGCGGCCGCCTCTCCAGCCAGCTCGGGCGGCGTGATAAAGCCGGCGCGCGAGAAATCCTGGTAGCGTGACGACTTGGCCTGCCCGTCCCAAAGCGGCTCCTCTTCGATCTCGGTGGCGGCCAGCTCCGATAGGCCCTCGAAGCACAGCACGGCATGTCCCAGGTCGGCGATGGAAGCGTGGCCGTATTGGAAATAGAAGCTCTCCAGGAACTTTTGCGAATCGTGGGTGCGCACCCACGCGAGCGACTCGCGGATCGAATCGGGCGAGCGGCTGTAACGCGCCAGGGCGTAGGCGCATTTCTCCGGCGGCATCGGCGAGACGGAAATTACACGCTTCGTTTTGGATTCAGGCATGAAAAGGCTATGATAACGGATTGTGAAAATACGAATCCGAAGATTGCGAGACGACGCCGCGCTGCCGACGTATGCGCACGGCCCCCAAGAGGATGCCGGCATGGATTTACGGGCCGTGGAGGGTGCGGTGCTGGAGCCAGGCGCGCCGCGGCTGGTGGCCACCGGGCTGGCCATCGAACTGCCGCCGGGATACGAGGCGCAGATCCGCCCGCGCAGCGGCCTGGCCGCCAAGCACGCCATCACGCTGCCGAATAGCCCGGCGACCATCGACCCGGGGTATCGCGGCGAGATCCGCGTGATTCTTTTGAATCTCGGGCGGGAACCGTATGAGATTCACCCGGGCGACCGGATTGCGCAAATGGTGATCGCGCGGTATGAGGCGATCGAGTGGGAAGAGGGGGATCTCAACGAATCGCGGCGTGGGGAGGGAGGGTTCGGCTCGTCGGGGCGGTGACCGCGCGTCGTGCACTCGCGTCGTGCACTATTGTGGGGCGGGTCCCCCGACCCGCGCCGAGCCCCCTGGCTCGGCCGTCGGACCGGGGGTCCGACGCGGGCGAGGGCGCCCGCCCCACAAAACATCCCTTCAGCGGCCCGCGAGGGACAGCCGGAATGCGGCCATCTCCTGGCCGTTGCGAACCAGCAGGATGTCGCCGGCCAGCACCGGGTGGTTCCAGGTCTTGCCGTCGCGAGTTCCTTGAACTGATCGGGGGTCGCCCCCACCAGCGCCAGCTCACCCTCTTCCGACAGCACCAGGAGCAAGTCCTGATCGGACAGCAGGACGAGTTGGCCGTTGCCGTAGCGTCCGCCTTTCCATTTGCGCTTGCCGTCGGCGAGGTCGATGCACGCCAGGATGCTGCCGTCGAAGCCGAAGGCATAGCCATTGTGAACCACGAAGTCGTTGAAGTAGGGCTTCAGCCCGTTCGAAGTCCAGCGCTCCGCGACGGTCCATCCGGCGGGCGAATACGCGACCGCTAGGCGGCGCGTGCCGCTGCTGTCGGTGACGCTGATCAGGATGTCGCCCTCCGCGGTCAGGGCCGGCTGCACGATGGGATAGCCTGGCCATGGGTGCTCCCAGAGCAGCGCGCCGTCGGCAAGCGCAACGCTGGTCAAGCCGGCTTCGCTCAACAGCAGAACTTGCCGGACTCCGTCGATGGTCGATAGCTGCGGCGAACTGTAGCTGACGCCGTGGGCCGGGCCGACCCAGCGCCGGGTTCCGGTGGCGCGGTCGTAAGCGGCGAGTTGGCCAGCGGTGGCCACGATGACCGCATCGTCGACCACCAGCGGCGAGCTCGCGAAGCCCCATTGCGGGGTCTTCATGCCGGTGTCGGACGCCGCATTGCGCGACCACACGACGGCGCCGTCACCGGCGTTGAGCGCGTTCAGGACTCCGGTCGCGCCAAATGTGTACACCCGGCCATTGGCGAGGGTCGGCGTCGCGCGCGGGCCGGGACCGCCATTCGACTCCCAGAACCGGGTCGGATCGCGGTGTGCCCACACCGGCTGGCCGGTGGTCAGGTTGTAGCAGGCGACGATCTCGTCGGGGCCGCGCTGCTCTTGGGTATAGATGAGACCGCCGCGAACCGCGAAAGACGACCAACCCGGTCCGACCGGCCGGCGCCACATCTGGACCGGCGGCGACGCCGTCCAGTCGGTCTTGATGCGCACGCCGGGAATGACATCGTCGCGATGGGGTCCGCGAAAGCCGGGCCAGTAGGGTCCCGTTTCCGTTCCTGCTGGAGCCGACGGGAGCGCGGCCGGCACGTTGCCGGCTCGGGCCACCAGCGGTTTCTCAGCAGCCGGCGTGGCTGCCAGAACCGGGGGGTGCGCCGCCGGCTCGTTGCCAGGTTGAGCCACCGGCAGTTTCTCCGGAGCCGCCGCGGCTGCCGGAAGCGCCGGAACCGGCGGAAGCGCCGCCGGCCCGTTGCGGGATTGCTCCACGAGCCGCTCCTCGGGAGTCTTCGCCCACCGCCAATGCAAGTCGCTATGGAAGCTGCTGGCGGTGAAGCCACCGGTCCGGACCAGCGTCCACCCTCCACACGCGAGCAGGATGGTCGCGACCATCGACACGCGCCGGAGGCGGTCTGGGAGACGATTGGTAACTACCGCCCACGCGACGAAGACGGGGCCCAGAAGCGGGATCGCCAAGATGGGGAACAACATCCCTTGCGCCCCAGTCGCAATCGACACGTCGACCAGGCGCCTGGTCACCAATAGCGCGACGATCATCAGGCCGACGGCGCCCAAGCGCTCGGACCAAGGCGCCCGGCTAAGGAACAACCACCATAGGATGACAGCCAACCCGGCGACGAGTCCCCCTAGCAACCCGACTAATAGGGCATCGGGCATGAGAACGGGGACGACAAGCCGAAGCAGCAACTGCAGGATCACGATGACCACGCCGGGCCACAGCCGGAGCGGCTTCCTATCTGGCATAGGCAATCATACGCAAGAGAACGGCGGGTCGTTCCACGTAAAACGTGATGCGCGTCAGAGTTGGCTACGTCTTTAGCAGCGCCGCCAGGTCTCCAACGCCAACCCTCAGCCCCACGTAGAAAGTCCCAAACAACGCGTAGGCGGCGCTGACTTCGTCGAAGCGCATCTCGTAGATCAGCTTCTTGAAGACCAGCGGATCGTCGGCGAACAGATCCACGCCCCACTCCCAATCGTCGAAGCCGATGGAGCCGGTGATGATCTGCTTCACGTCGTCGGCGTAGCGGCGGCCCACCATGCCGTGTTCGTGCATCAGGCGCTGGCGCTCGGCCATGGGCACCTGATACCAGTTCACGCTTTCGCCGCGGCGGCGGTCCATGGGATAGAAGCAGACGTATTTGCGGTCCGGAATGGCTGGCCATAAGCGCTGCGCCATAGCCTGCCGCTGGCGCGCGAGCTGCGTTTCGATCTCCTCGGTCCACTCCGCGGAATGCGGCTCGATACCGCGCTCGGCGAGGCTCCCATACAGTTTGAGCGTGGACTCGTACAAACCCAACTCGACCATCGAAAGGTACGACGTGGTGGGCTCCAGGAATTCGGAAAGACGCAGGCGGGCCATTGCGATCTCGGCCTGGTTCAATTCCTCGAAGGTCTTGCGGAAATGGAGGAACATCAGATCGCCCTTGTGCCCGATGAGCGAATAGACAACGGTTTGCTGCATGGCGCGCAGGATAGCGGCCGCTTCTTCGAGAGCCGCATCCTGCTGGGCAGGGGTGAGGGCTCTCCAGGCTGTCCAGCGGAATCGCATCATTTGATGCAAAACGCTGGCCCCTTCAAGGGTCAGTGGAACGGCAGGCAGAGAAGTCATCGCCCCTCTATTTTGGCACAGGTGCGAACGGCAACCGGCGTGCTAAATCGAGCAGTGCAGACACAACAGGTTCCCGGCTGGACAGGCTGTAACCATTGGGGTACCTGAACATAGCAGATCTGAGGGGAAATGCAATGCTGAACCATTCGACCATCCTGCGCGAAAGCCCCCATTTTCACCCACCGGCGAGCGCCGCGGCACCCATAATGCTCGAAGGCGTCGTCCGGAAGCTCGCCGATAGGGCTGCATCGGCTCCGCAGCGGCGCGTTCCCCCGAAGCGGCTTTGCTGCAAGACCTGTCAGGGTAAATGTTGTATCGGCCGTTGCCGCTTCTGATCGCCGTGGTGCAACCGCAGGCCCTCCGGCGGGCGCTCCGATTCCCCCCACTCGAACAGGGCAGCCGCCCAGGTAAGCCCCGCGCCAAAACCGGCCAAAAGTACGTTGTTGCCGGCCGCGGTCACGTTGCGATCCAGCAAGTCTCCCAGCGCCAGCAGCACCGAAGCCGAGCAGGTGTTGCCGATCCCCATCATATTCACGATCCACTTTTCCGGCGCGATCCCGGTGCGCTCCTGCAGTTGTTCGACGATACGAATGTTGGCCTGGTGGACTAGTACCCAGTCCAGATCGTCCGGCCGGATTCCGGCCTTGGCGCAGGTTTCCAGCAGCATATCGGTGCCGCGCTGGGATGCAAAGCGGAACAGGGACCGTCCTTGCATGGAGACCGTGGCCCCCCGCGGATCGCCATTGCCCGGCGCTTGCCAGGGCGCCGCCGAGCCGCCGTGCGGCACATGAAAGAGCTTGGCGCCAGCGCCGTCCGATCCCATCACCCAGGAGCGCAACGCGATGCCCTCGGGACAAGCCTCGATCAGGAAAGCGGCCGCGCCATCGCCAAAAAGAATGCGGGTGTGAGCGTCGTCGTCGGCCAGGTGATGCGTCACCGTATCGCTGGCGACGAGCAACACCCGCTCCGCGGTCCCGGCAGCGATGAAGCTCAGCGCCGTGATAAGGCCCAGAACGCCGCCCGAGCAGGCCGCGTTGAGGTCAAAGGCGGGTATGGGCCCCAACTCCAGGGCATGCGCGATAGCGGGGCCGCATGGGCACAGGGGATAATCCGGGGTAAAGGTGGCGCAGACCAGGCAGTCCGGCCGGAACGACGGGGCATTGCGAAGGGCTTGGCGGGCGGCGCGCACCCCCAGAGTTGTGGTGGTTTCGTCCGGACCGGAGATATACCGCGAGGTTACTCCACAGCGGGCGCGGATCCATTCCGGATCGACCCCCAACTGCTGAGCCAACTCCTTATTGTTCAATATTATGGAAGGAAATGCCTGCGCGTAGCCAGAGACCCGGAATCGGGCTCGTTGCAACGGAAGGGGTCCTTGTTGCTTCATGATCGCTCACGGTAACTCAATTTCAGGCTTCGTAACGAAGTTTAACGTGGGTTTGGGTACTAACCAGTACCCCGCGGCACGCGCCTTGCACGCCATGGTAGATCGCGGGCCGGCGCTACGAAGTCCGGTGCCGGCGCACTTTGTACCCGATCAGTCCGATACCTGCCAGAACCAGAAGCAAAGATGCGGGCTCGGGAGTGGAAGGGCCGGTAGCGGGAGTGTAGTTGATTCCGGTAACTAATCCAGTGGAGTTTGCTCCATTACCGGTGCCGAAGTATGCGCTGCTGGTCACGGGGGTCGTACCCGTTTCGTCCATGAAGAGATAAGGTGTGGAGTCCGTGCCGCCGGTTACCGACACGGTCAGCAACAGGTTCCCATCGGCCGGATTGTACGCGAAGGGAGTACCGGA
>JBEKPZ010000488.1:0-5893 GCA_049520215.1 Bryobacteraceae bacterium
GGCCACCCAAATGGGCGAAAATGTACGGATGACGTGCAACGGAGCTGGGACATGCCGGGCGCTACAGTCGTCATAGTCGAAGATGCCGCTACCTGTGCCACCACGCTGGAAATGGCATTCCTGGCGATACCGGACATCGCCGTGACGGTACTGGCGACGGCTCAGGACGCTTTGCGTCTGCTGGCCAGCGCGGATTGCGCCGTGAGCGCCGTGGTCACCGACCTGAACATGCCGCGCATGGACGGATTCGAATTCATCGAGCGGATCCGCGCCCAGCCCCGCCACCAGCGGTTGCCCATTATCGTCGTCAGCGGCGACACGGATCCTGGCACGCCGGAGCGCCTGGCGTCCATCGGCGCCAACGCCTTCTTTCCGAAACCATATTCGCCCGCCCAGGTGCGGCTAAAACTGGAGCAACTTCTCGATGCAATGTCTGCCGATCATTCTCCGTAGCCGCCTCCGGTGCGCGCTGATCGCTGTATTGGCGCCGGGTATCCTGGCGGCCCAAACGGCCTCCCCCAGCCAGCAGCAAATCGATCTGGGCCAAATCGTCCAGCGCCTCGACCGCCTGGAACGGCAGAACCAGTCGCTGGCCGAAGAAGTCCGCCAACTGCGCCAGGAACTGGCCGAGGCGCGCGGGCAGCCGCAGCCGCCCAAAGCTGCGCCCGCGCTCGACGAGAACGTCGCCGTGGCCGAGAGCCGCGTCGAAGAACTCGCCCAGAGCAAGGTGGAGGCTTCCCAACACTTCCCCATCCGGGTCACAGGTATGGCTCTGTTCAACGCTTTCCTGAACTCCAAAGGGAGCGGCGGACAACAGTATCCCACCTTCGCGTGGCCCACCAACCAAGCCAGCGGCGGCGCCAGCTTCTATCAAACCACCCTCGGCCTGGACTATTCCGGTCCGCAGATCCTGGGCGGCAAAGTCCACGGATCGGTCTACATGGATTTCGCAGGCGGCTCCGGCACTCCGCTGGACTTGGGGTTTCGGCTGCGCACCGGCGAGATCGAAATCGATTGGGCCAACCGCAGCATCCTGGCGGGCGTGGAGAGTCCCATCTTCGCGCCGCGCGAGCCTGCCTCGTTGGCGCAAGTGGAGTTCGCGCCTCTAACCTCGGCCGGAAACCTTTGGCTCTGGACTCCGCAGGTGCGCTTCGAACAGAAGATCCGCTTCACCGAAACAAACCGGCGTGCGCGCGCAGATCGGCGCGGTGCAGACCAACGAAGTGCAGTCCTACCAGCAGAGCGGGCAGTACACGCCGGCACCGGAACCGGCCCGGCCTGGACTGGAAGGCCGCTTTGAGTTCTACCATAGCTTCCAGGGGGACGGGCAGGACGGCGCGCGCATCGAAATCGCGCCCGGATTCCACTCGAGCGTCACGCACGTCGCCGGCACATCCGTTCCATCGAATCTGTTCTCGCTCGACTGGTTCACTAATCCGTGGTCGAAGCTGGAGTTCACCGGCGCATTCTTCAGCGGGCAAAACGTGGCTCCGTTGGGCGGCATCGCGGGTTTCACCATCCTGCCCACGGGCGTCGCCATCCCGGTACACAGCCAGGGCGGATGGGGCCAATTGACGTTTCTGCCCACCTCCCGCCTTTCGTTCCATCTTTTCTCCGGGCTGGAGAACGGCCGCACCGCGGACCTGGCAGCATACGCCATCGGTCGCAACTGGATGTACGGCGCGAACCTCTTCTACCGCCTCGCGCCCAATGTGCTGCTCGGCGCCGAGGTCTCGCAGGCGCGCACCACGTATATTGATGGTAAGCTCCGATTGAACAATCACTATGACCTGGCTCTGGCGTATCTGTTTTAGCATGCTCTGGCTCTCGCCGGCCTGGTGCGCCAGCGTCAAGGGCTCCGTGGAGCTGACCGATTCGCGAGACCCTAGCGCGCGCCGCAACGACTACAAGGGCGTGGTGGTGTGGCTGGAACCCGCCAATGGCGACCCCCCGCGTAGAGTCCCGTCCCACCGCTACGTGATGGAGCAAAAGGACAAGCACTTCAAGCCGCACGTTTTGGCCGTCCCCGTGGGCGCCACGGTGGACTTCCCCAACAAAGACCCCATATTCCACAACGTGTTTTCCAACTACGACGGGCAGAAGTTCGACCTCAACCTATATCGGCCCAACACCAGCCGGGACGTCGTATTCAGGCGGGCCGGCATCGTGCGGGTGTTCTGCAATATCCATCCGACGATGAGCGCGGTGATCGCGGTGCTGGACACGCCTTGGTTCGCGGTCTCCGACTCTGCGGGCGGCTTTGAGATTCGCGACGTGCCGCCGGGCAGTTACACGCTGCATTTCTTTCACGAAAGGGCTACCGACGAGACCTTGCACGCACTGGCGCGCGCCGTCACTGTCGAGAACAGCGCGCCGCGGGTTCTTCCGGCCATCCGCATTTCCGAAACGGGCTATATCCCCGCGCCGCACAAGAACAAGTGGGACAAAGACTACCCGCCGGTAATCGACGGCCAACCGGCCTACCACCCCAACCCATGAGCCACAGATGATTGCACGCTTCTCACGCCTGTCGCTGCTGTGGAAGATCCTGCTCTCCACTTCCGTGGCGATCACCCTGCTGTTCGCGCTCACGGGATGGATCGTGCTGCGCAACGCCGTCGATACCACCACCGGCGCCATGGAAGAGGAGGTCGGCGCCGGTATCCAGGCCTACCAGTCGCTGTGGAAAGCGCGGGCCGGGTTGCTGGCTGCCGTGAGCCTGACCTTGAGCCAGATGTCGGACGTGCGCTCCGCATTCGGTACGCGGGACGCCGCCACCATTTTCGATACCGCCAGCGAGCTGTGGAAGAAGCTCGCGATCGACGCCGATCTTCTGGTAACCGATGCGTCTGGCAAGGTCATCGCCTCGGTGGGCGCAATGCCGGTCGCCGAGCAGGATGTGCGCACCGCCGCGGCCCGCTTCCCGGAGCAGGTGTCCGGCTTCCTGGTGCATGGAGGGCACTTGTACCACACGGTTTTCACCCCGGTGTACCTGGAGAACGTGTTGCAAAACGTACTGGTGACTGGATATGAAGTGGACAGTCCGGTGGCCAGGCGATTGAAAGCGGACACCGGCGGCAGCGAGTTCCTCTTTGTGTTGGATGGGCAGCCGATCGCGTCCTCGCTCCAGCCCGAGGCCGCCCGCCTGGTGGCTTCCAAGCTTCCCGCGCATGCCACTCTGGCGCCCATCGACGCCGGCGGCATCCAGTATGCCGTCCGTCCCACGCCGCTGCTCGACATCGCGGGTAATCCCATCGGCAGTCTATGGATTCTGCGCTCGTTCGAGACCGCCAGCGAGCGGTTGGCCGCGCTGCGCCGCAAGATCATTCTACTGTGGCTGCTGGCCGTGGCCGCCAGCCTGGGCCTCACCTACCTGCTGGCGCGGCGCATCGTCGAACCGCTCAAAGAACTGGACCGCGCGGCCGCGGAAGTCGGCCGTCAGAATTACGGCCACCGCGTGAAAGTGGTCAGCCAGGATGAGCTCGGCCGCCTGGCGCGGACCTTCAACGCCATGTGCGGGTCCATCCAGCAGGCTCGCCAGGAGCTGATCCGCCAGGAACGCATCTCCACCATCGGACGCCTTTCCAGCTCCATCGTTCACGATCTGCGCAATCCGCTGGCCGCGGTTTACGGCGGCGCCGAGATGCTGGTGGATGCCGAGCTGAGTCCCTCGCAAGTCAAGCGTCTGGCCGCCAACATCTACCGCGCTTCGCGGCGCATCCAGGAGTTGTTGCAAGACCTTCTGAACGTCTCGCGCGGCAGCTCGCGCGGCGCGGAGGTGTGCAAGCTGCGCGACGTTGCGGCGGCCGGCTGCGAATCCCTGCTGGCTTCCGCCGAAGTGCAGCGGGTCGAAGTCGAGATCCGCATTCCGGACGAGATCGAGCTGCCGCTGGAGCGCAACCGCATGGAGCGGGTCTTCTCCAACCTGGTGGGCAACGCTCTGGAAATGATGCCGGAGGGCGGCCGGATTCAGATCTCGGCCGCGGCCGATAACGGATTCGTGGTGGCGGACGTGCGCGATACCGGCCCCGGCATCGCGCCCGAAATCCGCGACAGCCTGTTTGAGCCGTTCGTCAGCGCGGGAAAGAAAAACGGGCTGGGCCTGGGCCTGGCGCTGGCGCGGCAGACGGTGCTCGACCACGGCGGCGATATGTGGGCGGAATCCGAACCCGGCCACGGCGCGTGCTTCCGGTTGCGCCTGCCAGTTGAATAGGTGGGGCAGGCTCTCAGCCTACCCGGGACTCTTAGTCCCGCCTTCACTTGGAGTCGCTCGCGTGGAATCCCGTCTGGACCGTAGGGGTGGTCCCAGGGGTGGTCCCCTGTGGGTGGTGGTTCAGCTCATCATGCAGGAATTCCAGGCCCATCAGATAGATTGACCGCGGCAGACCGCAATTCACGTTGGGGACGATGGGCGGGACCAGTTCGTAATGAATCCCGTTCATATAATTCCTGGTCAAGCCTATGTGGTTGCGCTTGCACTTGATCGCCGCGATGATATTCCTCGTCGGAAGCCGATCGACGATCGGCTCATCGCCGTACAATGCCCACATGATGTTGGTAACCTCTTGCAGATCCACCTTCGGACGATTGTCGACAAACCCGAGGCTGGCATAGCGGACCACGTTCGTTGAGAGTGAGCCCTTCTGGACTTCTTTCACGATGCTTTGTGAATCCAACACTTGGCGCATTTTCGTGTTGTATGCTTTTTCCACGTAAACCACGTAGATCCAGGTCCACGGGAAGTTCTGTATGGGAAACAGCGGGGCCACTGCGAATCGGGGAGTGACGCAGACACCCGAATACGGATCCGCGTCGCCCACTTTTCGGCGCTCAGCCGGTAACGCGGCCCGGTGCCTGGCTCGCGAGCCTCCAATCCGAATCCAGGATAGCGGCCCTCCCGGCGTCGAAGTCATTTTCCACACGGTACGCCTCGCTGGGCGGCCTGAGATCGGCGGGAAAGCAGATGCGGTTGACCGGAGCGTCAACTCCTAGGGAACTACCCTTCAGCTTGGGAGCAAACATCGAACCCTCCTGGCGCTCTCCAGACCGGAATTTTCATTGATCATACACCCAATTGCACACGCGCTCAATCGCTATACTATGAATTTCAGACATGCGCTACCAGGATGCCGGGGTAAACATCGATGAGGCGGATCGCGCCGTCTCTTCCATACGCAAACTGGCGCGCGAAACCTTAGAAGCCGGTGCTGATCAGCTCGGCCGACGGCGTGGGCACCAAAATCAAAGTCGCCTTCCTCACCGGGCGCCACGATACCGTGGGCGAGGACCTGGTGAATCACTGCGTCAACGATATCGCGGTGCAAGGCGCAGTGCCGCTGTTCTTCCTGGATTATTTCGCGACCGGGACGCTCGATGCCGGCGTGGCCGCGCAGGTGGTGGCGGGCCTGGCGCGCGGCTGCCGCCGCAACGGCTGTGCGCTGATCGGCGGCGAGACCGCGGAGATGCCCGGCCTGTACGCGCCCGGCGAATACGACCTGGCGGGCTTCATCGTGGGCGCAGCCGAGCGGCGCGCGCTGATCGCCGGCAAGCGCATCCGCGCGGGCGACGTGCTCCTGGGCCTGCCCTCCAACGGGCTGCACACCAACGGCTATTCGCTGGCGCGCAAGCTGCTGTTCGAAGTGGCCGGGTATGCGCCCTCGACGGTAGTGCCGGAACTGGGCGGAACGGTGGCCGATGCGCTGCTCCAGGTGCATCGCAGCTATCTGAAGCCGATTCGCGCGCTGGCGGGGAAGGGCCTGCTGCGGGGCGCTGCGCACATCACCGGCGGCGGCCTCACGGACAACACGCCGCGCATGCTGCCGGAAGGGCTGGCCGCGGAGATCGATACGCGCGCCTGGACCATCCCGCCGATTTTCGAGCTCCTGCGGCGGCT
>JBEKPZ010000489.1:0-4121 GCA_049520215.1 Bryobacteraceae bacterium
AATAAATACCCTGCTTGGAGTTGGGTAAATGGGGGGTTAACTACTTTTTCTTTTGGGGGTACATCGGGGTAAAACGGCGGCAATATATTTGTTGCTAACCGGTCCGACTGTTCTCAAGAGCTGTAATGGCCGCCGATGAACGCCGATGAACGCTGATAAGAAAATGTCTTAACCGCCCATGTTCCACTACTCCAAGCAGGATCTTTATTGCGAGAACGTGCCGCTGGCCGACATCGCGCGCCAGGCCGGCACTCCTGCTTACGTGTACTCGAGCGCCATCATTCTGGAGAATTACCGCGCCTACGACGAGGCACTGGGCGAGCTGGCGCACGCGGTCTGCTACGCGGTGAAGGCCAACTCGTCGCTGGGCATTCTGGCGCTGCTGGCCAAAGCCGGCGCGGGGTTCGATATCGTCTCGGGCGGCGAGCTGTATCGCGTGATGCGGGCGGGCGGCGATCCGGCGAAGGTGGTGTTTTCCGGCGTGGGAAAGACGGCCGGCGAGGTGGATTACGCGCTGGAGAGCGGTATCCATATGTTCAATTGCGAGTCCGAGCCGGAGTTGGCGCTAATCGATGCGCTGGCCGCGCGGCGGGGCGTGAAGGCCGGCTTCGCTATTCGGGTGAATCCGGACGTGGACGCTTCCACGCATCCGTACATTTCGACCGGGCTGCGCGAGCACAAGTTCGGCATCGACATTGCGGACGCCGAAGCCGTCTACGAGCGCGCGCGCGATTTGGCGAACCTGACGGCCGAAGGAGTGAGCTGCCATATCGGCTCGCAGTTGATGGACACCAACCCGATTCTGGAAGCCATCGAGCGCGTGCTGGCGCTGGTGGAACGGCTGCGCGGCAGGGGTTTCGCGATCGGGCAGATCGACCTGGGCGGCGGATTGGGAGTGGCCTACCAGGCGCACGAGCAGGCGCCCGAGATCCGCGGGTTCATTGCGCAGGTGCGGGCGCGGCTGGAGGGGCGTGGGTTGCGGGTGACGATCGAGCCGGGCCGCTCCATCGTGGGGCGCGCGGGCGTGCTGCTGACGCGCGTGCTGTACCGCAAGAAGAGCGCGGAGAAGGAATTCGTGGTGGTGGACGCGGCCATGAACGACCTGATCCGGCCGTCGCTCTACCGCTCGCACCACGAGATTATTCCGCTGCGCAAGACCGGGCGGCCGGAGATCGTCGCGGATGTGGTGGGGCCGGTGTGCGAGACCGGCGATTTCCTGGCGCGCGAGCGCAAGATGGCCAATGCCGCGCCGGGCGATTATTTGGCGGTGGAGACGGCGGGGGCGTACGGGTTTGTGCAGTCGTCGAATTACAACTCGCGGCCGCGGGCGCCGGAGATTTTGGTCGAAGGCGACACGTTCCGAACCATCCGCGCCCGTGAGACCTACGCGGACCTGGTGCGCGGGGAAGTCAAATGAATTGGAGGGCGGGCTTTAGCCGGCGCAGCGCTTTAGCCCTGCTCTTCCTCTGCCCCGCAGCCCGAGCCCACGACGTCATCACAACCAAGCTGCTGTGGACGCAGGAAATCTCGCGGCTCATGAACAAGCATTGCGTAAATTGCCATCGCGAAGGCGGCAGCGCCATGTCGCTCGCCACGTACGAAGACGCCCGGCCGTGGGCCAAGGCCATCCGCGACGAGGTGTCGGCGCGCCGCATGCCACCGTGGGGCCCGGTGAAGGGCGTCGGCGAGTTCCGCGGCGATCCCAGCTTGTCGCAGATCGAGATCGACATGATCGTGAATTGGGTGGAGGGCGGCGCGCCCAAGGGCGACGAGATCTACTTGCCACCGCCGCCGCATTTTAACGCGAAAAGTGCGGCGCAGCGGGGCGGCCGCGAAGTGAAGGTCACGACCGGCGCGGCGCTGACTCTTTCGGCCCCCACGGAATTGTCCGGCCTGCGTCCCGTGCGGCTGGTGGCGGGTGAGTCGCTCGAAGTGACGGCGTACGAGCCGGACGGCGCGGTGGAGCGGCTCATCTGGATCCGCGGGTGGCGCCCGGCGTGGGCGCGGACTTACTACTTCCTACATCCTGTGCGGCTGCCGAAGGGGACGCGAATCGCGGCGTATTCGGGCAGGGCGGCGGAAGCGGCGTTAGTTTATTCAGGCTCCTAGAATTCTGGCGGCTTCCGCGACCGTTATCATCACCGTCATGGGATCGACGGGCGAGGCAACAAAGCCATGCCTTTCGTAGAAGCGCTTTGCGGCTTCCGAGATAGCGTGCACCAAGATGGTCCTGATGCCGGCGATATCCGCCGCCTGCATCGTGCGCAGCACGGCATCGCGCAGCAGCCCGGTTCCGACGCCGCAGCCGTGATGAGCCTTATCGACGGCAAGACGGCCGAGCACCATCGCTGGCACAGGGTCCGGCATATTCCGCCGAATCTTGCCGGGCGCTTGCGCGTGCGCGATGGCGCCGACCGCAAGAGTGTAATAGGCGACCACCCGCCTGCCCACGCATACGACATACGTGCGCGACGCACCGCTCTCCTCATTCTGACGAGCCCGGCGGCGCGGCCAGTCATCCAACACGGGCTCGCCGGAATCGAAGCCCGACAAATCATGTTCAGCGGACAGCTTTTCCGGTGGGCTTATTTCGCTGGCGGCGCTCATCGCTCCCACGGCGCTTTGGTTTTGAGCAGCCGCCGCAGCCGCGGATTGTCCTTCGGGGGCCGATCGAGCATGGCCTTGAATCTGGTGAATTCGTCCGCGGACAGCGCGAAATAACGCCGGTCAAGCAGCACGGCTTCGGCCTCCCGGCAGGCGGTCTCCAGCATGAAGTCGGACCGGCTGCGGCCCAGGGCCCCGGCTGCCCGGTCAATCAATTCCTTTTGCTTGGGCGTGGCGCGGAGATTGATTGTCTCCCCCCGCGGCGTTCGGTCGCGTGTTTGCATAGAAGGCATGTTGCCGTCCTTGTGTACACGACCATTATATATTGCCGTGCGCACGTTGTGATCACGCCGGGTTCACGCCGGCGATCACCCGAGGTGAGTTGCCTCCGCGACGGTGGTCCTCGCATATACTAAGCGGGGGGCGCCCTTTTTCGAACGCGCCTTGACCAAGGGATCTTGAGGAGATTTCCATTGTCGATCCGTATTCTCTTTTGCTTTGTTGTCAGCCTGGCCGGCTTGCAGGCGCAGCTTTCCGATGAGACCGCCGCGGCGGTCGATAAGCTGGCGGCTAAGGCGCTGGCAGAATCGGGCACGCCCGCGGTTTCCATCGCCATCGTCAAGGACGGCAAGGTGGCGCTGGCGAGGGCCTATGGAGACGCCCGGCTGGATCCGAAGACTCCGGCCACAGCCGGGATGCGCTTTTCCATCGGCTCGGTGAGCAAGCAATTCATGGCTGGCGCGATCCTGCTGGGCGGAGAGCGGCAGGCTGTCGCTCGACGACCGCGTGGGCAACTACCTGCCTGGCCTGACGCGCGCCAACGACATCACCATTCGCCAATTGCTGTCGCACACGGCGGGTTATCAGGACTACTATCCGCAAGACTACGTGCCTCCGTTCATGCGAGAGCCGGTCACAGCCCAAGGCATCCTGGACCGGTGGGCGAAGAAGCCGCTCGACTTCGAGCCGGGAACCGCGTGGCAGTACAGCAATACAGGGTTCGTGGCAGCCGGCCGCGTGCTGGAAAAGGCCACCGGCGTTGCGGCGTTCGAGTTCCTGCGAACGCGGATTTTTTCGCGGCTCGGAATGACCTCCGTGTACGACCTGGATCATCAGCCGCTGACCAGCGCCGATGCCGCCGGCTATATTCGCTATGCGATTGGCCCTCTGCATCCGGTAGCCCCGGAGGCTTCCGGGTGGCTGTTCGCAGCGGGCGAGCTCGCCATGACCGCGCGCGATCTCGCGCTCTGGGACGCCGGACTGATCAACGGGAGCGAGCTGAGCCCGCGGTCGTTCGAGGAGATGATCACGCCGATTCGCCTGAAGAACGGGGCTCCCACGTCGTACGCGCTGGGGATTGGGGTGACGGACTCGAACGGACACCCGCGGCTCAGTCATGGCGGAGCGGTATCGGGCTTCACCAGCCAGAACACCATCTGGCCCGATTTGAAGCTGGCCGTGGTGGTGCTGTCGAACAAGGACGGGTCGACCGCGCCGGGCCGGATCACGCGGGGTCT
>JBEKPZ010000490.1:0-4097 GCA_049520215.1 Bryobacteraceae bacterium
GGCCGAGAGCTTCCGCAAAATGCTGCTGGCCATGGTCGACGATATCCGCGTCATCATCGTCAAGCTGGCCGACCGCCTCCACAACATGCGCACGCTCGGCTACCTCAGCGCCGAGCGCCGCGCGCACGTGGCCACCGAAACCATCGAAATCTACGCGCCCATCGCGCACTGCCTGGGCATGGGCAAGGTGCGCGGCGAGCTGGAAGACCTTGCCTTCCGCCATCTGGATCCGGAAGCCTTCGAAGAAATCGCCCAGACCATCGAATCCAAGCGGCATTCCAACGAAGAATTCCTGGACGAAATTCGCGCCACGGTGGAGAACGAACTGCGCCACGAGGGGATTCCGTCCGGTGGGGCCTTGAGCGGGGCTCCAAAGCCCGCGTCGCCCCTGGGACGGGTTTGGCGGTATGCTTGAAGAGTCGAGGGCGACAGTCTCCAAACCGATACCGGCCGAAAAGGAGAACGATGAGCGCGACCAAATCCTACGAGGAGATTATCGACTTCATCGCCGCGGGCACAACCCCGGAGACTGTGTTGGCGTTCCGCCCTTCCGATAGCGTGCAGCAACGCGTGGCAGAGTTGGTCGAACGCTCCCGCAACGGCGACGTCTCTGCCGAGGAGCAATCTGAACTTGAAGACTACCTGCAGCTTGAGCACATCATGATCATGGCCAAGGCGCGGGCACGACAACATACACGGCTTGCCAACTGACGTAAACGAGTCACTGCGCCGATTCGTCGCGGAGCGCGCCGCGTATCGTTGTGAGTATTGCCTTCTTCACGAGGACGATTCGTATTCGCCTCATCAAATCGACTACATCATTAGTCGCAAGCACGGTGGATCGTCGGATGCCGGCAACCTCGCGTATTCCTGCATTCGCTGCAACGCGTGGAAGGGCAGCGGCATCGGCACGGTTGATCCTTTGAGTGGAGCGCTGGTGCATCTCTTCCACTCCCGGCGCCACCGCTGGGACGACCACTTCCTGCTTCGAGGCGCTGTAATCGAGCCGCTCACGCAGGAGGGCGCATTGCAACCGCGTGGCTATTGAAGCTCAACCTCGACAAGCGCGTTGCTGAGCGGCGGCTCCCGACGGCTGTTGGCCGTTACCACGCTGAGATCGGGCGGTCCGCGCTTCCCGCGTGGACGGCCCATCTTGCGGCCTCGGGGTCGCGACGTCGGAATCTCAGGACGCCGGACCAAACTTCAGTTAGTTAGCGTGGTACGGCGTGCCGCGGCACCTTTTGCCGTCGCGCAGCAGCGCCCTGCCGGTTTGATGTATATTATCTGGTTAGGTTGCCCAAACTTCCTCCAAACCAAAGCTGGCTCCCACCGAGTTCTTTGGTACATGCCGATCCGGAAGCCTTCGCGGAGATCGTCCAGACCGTCGAATCCAAGCGCCGAGCCGACCTGTTAGCCCAGCCGTGGATTTGAGCATACGTTTGAAATCGGCCGGCCCCGCGGGTGGACGCTGCGCAGGGCCAAAAGGGCGGCTTTATTTCTCCGGCTTCTTCGCGGGATCGAGCAGCCACACATTGCCGGTGAATCCTACCTGCGCGAAAACAATCATTTTCGGTCCGACGGCGATCTTGAGCTCGTCGTTCAGCCCGCAGTTCGCCAATGAGAGGCGCGACCGATGCGAGTGGTAGACCGCGAATGGGCTCCCGCTCGGGCGCATATCCGGAGTCAGGCGTTGTGCCCAGATGCAATGAAATCCGTCCCGGTTAGAGGTAAAGAACAACAGCCGCCCGTCGGGCGAAAAGATGGGGTTATCGTTCCAGGCGCTGCCATCTTCGACGGGAATCCACTCGCTCATGGGGACCAGCTCTCTCCGAAACGGCGCCAGGAGAATCTGCTGCCGGTTTTCGTACGTGGTGGCCGTGAATGCCACCCAGTGGCCGTCGGCCGAGAAGCGGGCACGGAACAGCCAACGCCCCGGATCGACGAGAAACCGGGTGGCCTCCAGCGTCTGCCGGTCGTGGAGCGCGATGAATTTCGGAGAGCTCGTAATATTCCTCTTCCCGGCGTCGAATAAGAGATACTTCCCGTCGGGCGACCAATCCCACAAGGACGGGTTTTCCAATCCCCGTTGGTCCCATATCTTTTCCGGCAGGCCGCCGGACAATGAGACTTGGCGAACTATCCCGGAATTTGTGGAATAAGTTACCGCTGTCCCGTCGGCATTGAAAATCTGTGCTCCTATCTCGTCTGGTTCGGGACTCAGCAAGCTCGTGATTCCCGTGGCCAAGTTCTTGCAGTACAACTCGGACCGATACCCGTCGTGGCCGGAAAGAAATGTCAGGCTCTTTCCGTCTCTGGATAGCATCGGCCACCGCTCCATCAGGGATCCGGATGTAAGCTGTGCCGGCTCGGCGGCTGCTTTTCCATTTTCGTCGATCGGGAGACCCCAGATATGCGACTCTCTGCTGGCGCTCGACAGCACTACGCGTCCACCTGTCGAAGCGGACGCCCGAAAGTCGGCGGCCGTCCCGAATGTGAGTCTCTCTAATGGACCGGTAACTCGCATGCCATCCGCCGAGATGGGCAGCGCTCCAATGTAAATCGCGTCTGCGGCCGACAACGGCATGATCAGGCGGGGAGGTTGAGCCGCCCATTCATCGAACATCGGAAAGTAAGGGCGGTCGAGAGAGGGCGACAGCAGGCGACTGGCCTGCCAGAACTGGTTAAGGCTGGTCTCCTCGCGGGTGTTCCCATCAAGGCTGGTAAGCCATGCGGCCTGCCGGTCGTTGCACCGGCCATCGAACAGGACGTGCCTGCTGTCCGGCGACCAGACCGCGGAAAAGAGGGTCCGGCACCCCTTGCTAAGCTCGACGCGCGTTCCCGCCCCGGAAACTGGCTGCACGAACAGCCCGGAATTCTGTGGGCTCCCGCGGCCTCCAATGCCCTCCCAGCACAACAGGAAGCGCCCATCTGGCGAGAAACGCGGCCGTCTGCCTTTCGGGATCAATAAGCGGGCGTCGCCGCCCAGCGTCGGGACCTCGTAGATTCCGCCGCCCTCGCGTTCTGAACGGAACGCAATCCGCGATCCGTCGGGTGAAAACACCGGATCGTATTCGTCGGCGGAATCGTTGGTGAGCCGCACTGCCTTACCGCCGTCAACGGGTTGCACCCAGATATCCAGATTGCCCGCATTCATCCGGTCGCTGGCGTAGGCCACCAGTTTGCCGTCGGGTGAAATCGCAGCGTCCGTGGTGAGACCGGAATCCGCCGTCAGCCGCCGGAGACCGGTTTCATTGGCGGCGGGCGTGCGGGCGCTGACTCCGAGCCAGTAGACGGCGCAGACAGCCGCGGCGGCCGCCACCGCAAGCGCCGCCCATTTCCACGGGACGCGCAGTTTCGGGCGGGTGGCCCGCGGTGGGGAGACCCGGCAAGACTCCAAGGCAAAGGCAAGGTCGGCGGCAGACTGAAATCGGCGTTCTCGATCCTTTTCCAGGCAGCGGCGCACGATGCGATCAAGCGCGGCCGGCATAGGCGTCGGCAGTTCGGGCGGGTCCTGCTCCAGGATGGCGTGCATGCCCTCAGCCGGGGAGACGCCGGCGAATGCCTGCTTGCCGCTCAGCATTTCATACAACACCGCGCCGAAGCTGAACAGGTCCGTGCGGGCGTCCAACTCCTCGCCACGCACTTGCTCCGGCGACATGTAGGAGGCGGTTCCGATTGGCGTGCCAGGGGTCGTCATGTTTCGACCGGCCGTGGGAGCCGGTGCGACTTCGACGGCGGCTGGTTCGGGCGCCGCGCCGGGCGCGCGTTTGGGCAGGAGTTTGGCCAGCCCGAAATCCAGGATCTTAGCTTGGCCGCGCGCGGTGACAAAGAGGTTGGCCGGTTTGATGTCGCGATGAACGATCCCGCTGTGGTGGGCCGCGTCCAGCCCGTTGGCGATCTGAATCGCCAGATTAATCAGTTCGTTTAGCGGGAACGGCTTTCCAGCCAGCCGGCCGGCGAAAGTTTGTCCCTGCAGGAGCTCCATTGCGATGAAGGGCTGGCTGTTGTGTTCGCCAATTTCGTAGATCGTGCAGATGTTGGGATGGTTCAGTGCGGCGGCGGCGCGGGCTTCCCGCCGGAAGCGTTCCAGAAGTTGC
>JBEKPZ010000491.1:0-4089 GCA_049520215.1 Bryobacteraceae bacterium
ATCCCCGGTTTCGGGCACCGCGTGTATCGCGCCGAAGATCCGCGGGCCACGCACCTGCGCGTATTTTCCGAGGAACTGGGCAAGCGCACCGGCCAGGAGAAGCTGTTCCGCATGTCGCAGGCAATGGAGCAGACCGTCAAGGCGGAGAAAGGGCTGATCGCCAACGTGGATTTCTACTCGGCGTCGACCTATTATGCGCTGGGCATTCCGGTGGATCTGTTCACGCCGGTGTTCGCGGTGAGCCGCATGGCCGGATGGACGGCGCACACACTGGAGCAGTACAAGAACAATCGCCTGATCCGCCCGCGTGCGGAATATAAGGGCAATCCGGACGGCATGAGCTGGATTCCCGTGGACCAACGCTGATGGACGAGCGCGCCTATTACACGGAATCGCCGACGACCAAGCCCATGTCGTTGAACTGCCCTTTCTGCCGGTCCGCCGAGACCTACGAACTGCGCTGGATGGTGCGCACGAAGAAGAACCGCCTGCCGCCCGGCGCCGACGAGCGCGACCGCGCGCGCTTTGCCAAGTCGCAAAGTTACATGGTGCTGCTGGACGACAAGGTGGCGTGCAAGAATTTGCGGTGCCGGAAGCGGTTCGATATTTCGGGCGTGAAGACGATGGCTTTTCTGTAGTGGGGCAGGCCCTCGGCCTGCGGCGGCCTCCCAGGCCGCCCCACAGAGGACTTCGAGTACCATAGGTCCATGCGCGTATTCGTCACAGGCGCCACCGGACTGCTGGGCAGCAACATCGTCAATGCGTTCCTGGCCGCCGGCCACAGCGTGAAAGCGCTGGCGCGCACGCCCGCCAAGACCGCCGGCCTTTACGCGTCCGGCGATGTGACGGTGGTTCAGGGCGATCTGGGCGCCATCGGCGCTTTCGCGGGCCAACTGGCCGGCTGCGACCTGCTGGTGCATGCCGCCGCCTATTTTCGCGAATATTACGCCCCGGGCGACCATTGGGACCTGCTGTACCGCACCAATGTGGATGGAACGCGCGATATCCTGAGCGCGGCAGCGGGGCAGGGAATCGCGAAGGTTGTTTACATCAGCACTTCCGGCCTGATCGGGCCGCCCGCTTCGGGACATGTCAGCGACGAGCAAACCCCGCCCGGCCGGCGCACTCACCAGAACCTGTACTTCCGCAGCAAGCTGCTGGCCGAAGAGGCCATTGCGGAATGGAGCCGCGAGCATCCCACGCCTGTGATCCACATTCTGCCCGGCTGGATGTTCGGCCCGGGCGACACCGGGCCTACCGGTAGCGGGCGCATGGTCCTAGATTTCCTGGCGCGCAAGTTGCCTGGCATCCCGCCCGGCCGCGCTTCAGTAGTGGATGCGAGAGATGTGGCCGGCGCGGTGGTCCAGACGGCGGAGCGGGGCCGGGCCGGCGAGCGCTACATTGTGGCTGGCCGGGCAGCCACCCTGAAGGAGATCCTGGAGACGCTGGAACGGGTGTCCGGCGTGCCGGCACCGCGCCTGCGCCTTCCCTATTTCGCCATGTTGGGATTCGCTTACGTCGCGCAGTTTGCGAGCCGCGTCACGGGCGCGCCGGCCCTGGTCACGCCGGAAGCCATCAGGACCTTGCAGGAGGACTATGACATGAGTTCCGCCAAGGCCGCGCGGGAATTGGGCGCGACTTTCCGGCCGCTCGAAGAAACCTTGCGCGATGAGATCGCCTGGTTCCGCCAGCGGCAGGTGCATTGAGATGCCAGTTGTCGAGACCAGCCGCAGCGATTCTATTCTGACGGTGACCATCAACCGGCCGGAGGTGCGCAACGCCGTGGATGCCGCCACCGCCGCCGCACTGGCGGAGGCCTTCCGGTCGTTCGATGCCGACGAAACCCTGGACGTGGCCGTGCTGACCGGGGCAGGCGGAACCTTCTGTGCCGGCGCGGACTTGACGGCCGTCGCCGCGGGGCGGCCCAACGCGCTGAGCGAAGAGGGCGACGGTCCCATGGGGCCCACGCGCATGCTGCTTTCCAAGCCGGTGATCGCCGCCATCGAAGGCCACGCCGTGGCGGGCGGCCTCGAACTGGCGCTGTGGTGCGATCTGCGGGTGGTGGCGCGCGATGCCACGCTGGGGGTCTATTGCCGGCGGTTTGGCGTGCCATTAATCGACCTGGGGACCATCCGGTTGCCGCGCCTGATCGGGCAGAGCCAGGCGCTGGACTTGATCCTGACCGGGCGCGGTGTTTCGGGCGAAGAAGCCTTGCGCATGGGACTGGCCAACCGGCTGGTGGAATCCGGGCGCGCATTGGAGAGCACACTGGAACTGGCGCGGACGCTCGCCAGCTTCCCGCCAACGTGCATGCGGTCGGATCGGCTCTCGTGCTACGAGCAGTGGGGACTCTCCACGGAAGAGGCCATACGCAACGAATACCGGCGTGGCCTGGCGGTGCTCGAGAGCGGCGAAGCCGTGGCGGGCGCGCGGAAATTCGCGCGCGAGTGATGTGGGGCGGGACTCCAGTCCTGCGGCCGACGTCCACGTCGGACTGTGGCGGGTCCTGGAGGACCCGCGCAGACCTGGAGGTCCGCCCCACCTTAGCGCCCCGGTTATGATGGAATCGTGCAGCGGCCTTCCAGGTTACTGATTCTGGCGGTGGCCTTTTCGGTGGCCATTGCCGGGACATTCGTTTTCGCGTTCAGGGCCGGCCGGCACGCCCGGCGCCTGCACTTTGAGAATGAGCCGGTCCGCTCCTGGATGAGCGTGCCGTTCATTGCCCACACTCACCACGTGCCTTCCGCCGTGCTGTTTCAGGCTATCGGGCTCGAACCACAGCAGCACGACCGGCGACCGTTGCGGGTCATCGCGCGCCAGCAACATCGGCCGGTCGAAGATGTGGTGCGGGATCTGGAACGCGCCTTGGCCAGCGCGGGTCACACGCATCCCGCGCCGGAGTCTCCGGGGGGCAAGGCCCCCTGATGCGGGAACAGATCCTAGCGGCGCTGGCGCAATACGGCTCCCCTGCGTTGTTCGCCGTGGTGACCATTGCGTCCATCGGGGTGCCCTTGCCGGTGAGCTTGCTGCTGATCGTTACCGGCTCGCTGGTGGCGCAGGGCGTCATGCCCCTGTGGTGGGCCATCGTGCTGGCCAGCGCCGGCTCGGTGATCGGCGATCAAATCGGGTACGCCATCGGCCGGTGGGGCGGTACCCGGCTGGTCTCCCGATTTGGCGGCATGCTGGGCGGTCCCGAGCGCATGGCCAAGGCGGAAGCCCACGCGCGGCGTTGGGGAGGACCCGGCGTTTTCTTGAGCCGCTGGCTGGTGACTCCGCTCGGCTCGGTGATTAACTTGACCAGCGGCATCGCGGAGTACCCGTGGATGCGTTTTCTGCTGTGGGACGTGTTGGGCGAGGCGCTGGGGGCGGCCCTCTATATCGTTCTGGGCTGGATCTTCAGCGACCGGGTGCTGGAACTGGATGCGGCGCTGGGCGATTTCACCTGGATGATCCTGGCACTGCTGGCCACGGTGGTGCTGGGCTGGATGCTTTGGAAATACTTGCAGAGCCAGAAGTCAGGAGGCGGAAGTCAGAAGACAGAAGTCAGAAGTCAGAAGTAACAGCCGCCGCGCCGGCTCCCTCAAAACACCATGCTCTCGATCGAGCCGCTCACTTCCGCCTCCAGCGCTGCGCGCTTCTTGTCCTGCTCCGCGCGGTGGTCGCGCAACGATGCAAGCTGCGATTCCTGACCGGCCAGCCGCTGCGCATAGGCCTGCACCTGCTGCTGTTGGCCGCTGACCTGGTTGAGGCTGCCGATGTTCCGCCGCACGCGCTCCTGGTCGTTGGTGACTTCGGTGATCTGGTTTTCCAGACTCTGGATCTCTCGGCCCGCGGCGGCAATCTGCTGTTTCAGATTGGCGATCTGCTCGAGCTGCTTGCGGGCCGCGTCGCTGAAAGTCTTGTTGCGCACATAAGTGAACAACACGTCCGGCGTGAGATCGGTAATCGCAAAAGCGCGCTCATAGACGCGCTCTTCGGTTACCGGAAACTTCTCGGTCGCGCCCGGCGCCAGCTTCACTTCGAAGCGATAAGCGTTGCTGGTCTTCTCCAGGGGTTTGCGGTCGAGCAGGTTGTATTCCGGGCGCGCCG
>JBEKPZ010000492.1:0-4055 GCA_049520215.1 Bryobacteraceae bacterium
GCCATTAGGGTCGCCGGTCTTGGCAAAGTTGGTCCAATAGCTCTCGATGCTCGCGGCCAGAGCCTCGTCCAGCTTGGCGAAGGTCAGCCAACTGCTCCACACCGGATTGCGAAGCTGTCCGAAAACATACGGTAGTTCCAGGCTGTGAAAGGACCCCAGATCGCTTTCTCCCCTGCCTGGTATGGACCGCCGGAACTGATACACGAATGATGCATGCCCGGCGGCGCCATTGAGTGTCGCCATGGCGGCCGATGGACAAGTCATCAGCGCGTCGTTGAGCCATTCGTCCGCGGCGGCATCCCGGCCCATATGTGCGTCGATCGCGTACGCGGCCATCGCGAGCGGTGCAAGGCTTCCGTAACCGATGCGTAGCGTCTTCCTGGGTCCCTGATCGACGGCCAGCGGAACCGCGGATGCTCCGCGAAAAACGCTGGCTTCGCGCCCGTTGTTGCCGATCATCAGATTGACTGGCTGTTGTGCGCCGGTGCCGAACACTCGCTGCGGGCTGCGCGGGAGGGCCCAGCCATCCAGTACAAATTCGGGATTAGGCTCGTGTCTGGCGGCCTCGGCCGCGGCGGCCAGGATAGCTTGCGCGGACAGCGCGCGCAAACGCTCGATAGAGGAATCTCCGGCGAGCGCCAGCCTGGCAACCCGCTCGCCGAACTGCTCCGCCTGCCGCAGACCGTGCGCGTACGCGAGGCCGAGTACCGGCCCGCTCTCCAGGATCGCGCGCGCGAAGAGTCCGCCTGCCAGAGGGGAACACATCAGCATGCCCGCATCGATGGCCCCGGCGGACTCGCCGAACACGGTCACGCGCGCAGGGTCGCCACCAAACTGCGCGATGTTCTCATGCACCCACCGCAGAGCGGCAATCTGATCGAGCAATCCGTAGTTACCGGAAGACCCGTGCGGCGATTCGCGGGTCAGTTCGGGGTGGGCAAAGAAACCCAGTGGACCGAGCCGGTAATTGATCGTGACGACCACCACCCCGCGTTTGGCTAGCTCCGCGCCATCGTAGCCCGGCTCGTTGCCGCTGCCGATCCGGTTAGACCCGCCATGCAACCAGAACATCACGGCCCGCGGCTCTTTTACCGGCCATTCGGGCGTCCAGACGTTCAGGTACAGGCAGTCTTCCGAAAGTTCCCAACGGGGCGTCGGGTACCTCACGCCATAGCGGCGCGCCAGCGGCCCGAGGAAGACGCCCGTGCCGACGGGATTTTGCACGCACGCCGCCGAATATCGCGTGGCATCGCGTGCGCCGTGCCAAGGTTTGACGGGCTGCGGCTCGCGCCATCGCAGCGCGCCCACCGGCGGCTCGGCAAACGGAATCGCCTTGAATACCGCGCCAGGCGCCGCGAGGTAACCGCGCACCGCACCGCCTGTCACGTTGACGGTGGGCATGGGCTGCGCAAACGCGGCTGAAAGGAAGCAGGCTGCCAGGCTCAGCTTGGCTGTGGGGCAGGCCATCGTTTTTCGTGGCCTGCCGGGTACCCGAACTGTACAGTTAATTCGCGGACACCACACCAGCTTAACGCCGGGCGGATCGCTCGTGCCATGCCATACTTTCTGTAGTATGGACCCTATCGAAATCGGCGCCATCGTCTTTCCGCGCATGGATCAGATGGACTTCACCGGTCCATTCGAAGTGCTCTCGCGTATTCCAGGCGCCCGGTTTCACGTGCTCTGGAAAGACAAGGCACCCCTGCGAGACATCGCGGGCCTGATTCTGACGCCGGAGATGACGTTCGCAGAAGCGCCCAACCTGGATGTGCTGGTAGTGCCGGGCGGCTGGGGCCAGGAGCAGTTGATGGACGACGAGGCGGTGCTCTCGTTCATTCGCGGGCAGGCGGCGCACGCCCGATGCGTCTTCTCGGTCTGCACCGGGGCACTGATCTGCGGGGCCGCCGGGCTGCTGCGGGGCGTGCGCGCCACCACGCATTGGTCCGCCTTTCATCTGCTCGCATACTTCGGCGCCATACCCTGCGAGGAACGCGTGGTGGTGGACGGCAAGTACGTAAGCGCCGCCGGTGTCACCGCCGGCCTCGACGGGGCGTTGCGCGTGGTTTCCCTGTTGCGCGGCGACCGCGCGGCGCAGCAGATCCAGCTAGCCATGCAATACGCGCCGGACCCGCCCTTCTCGAGCGGCAGCCCGCATACCGCGCCGCCGGAAGTGCTGGAGGCCGTGCGGGCGGCGGGCCGTGACATCGCGCAGCGCCGCCTCGAAACGGCGCGGCGCGTTTCTGATAGGCTGGGCACTATGACGGATCTCCGCTACCCCATCGGCCCCTTCGCCTACGCGGGCGATAGCACGGAAGAACAGCGCCGCGCGTTCATCGACCGCATCGAAGCCGCGCCTGCGCGCCTGCGCGCGGCCGTGGAGGGCCTTACCCCGGAGCAACTGGACACGCCCTATCGCCCCGGCGGCTGGACCGTCCGGCAAGTGGTCCACCATGTCCCCGATAGCCATATCAACAGTTACTGCCGCTTCCGCCTTGCGCTGACAGAAGACACACCCAGCGCCAAAGGATACGATGAGGCGGCCTGGGCGGAGCTTTTCGATTCGCGCACAGCGCCAGTGGAGGTGTCGCTGGCACTGCTCGAATCGTTGCATCGCCGGTGGGTGCTGCTGCTGCGCGCCATGACGCCGGCGGATTTCGCGCGCACGTTCCTGCATTCCGAGCTAGGCCCGGTCACGCTGGATCGCAACCTGGCGCTGTATGCCTGGCATGGCGACCATCACGTGGCGCATATCACGTCGCTGCGCGCACGCATGGGTTGGAACTGATTTAGTGGGGCAGGCTCTCAGCCTGCAGCGGCCTCTCAGGCCGCTCCCTCATTCCGTCCGCGGCGTGGCGTAGTACCCGTTGCGCGCCTCGACGGTCAGTTTGTGCGCGTTCTCCAGCTTGACCTTCAACTGATGAAAGCGGCCGTCCGCCTTGCCAGTCGGAACGAAGCCCAGCAGATAGTGGATCTCCGGCGTTGCCAGCTTACGGAAGCTCAAGGCGAAGTCGTTCCCGGTTACATATGTGCCGCCGGTCCCATGCGCCAGGTCCACCAGCATTACAGGATTCGTCGGATCATCGTAGCGCGGCCTGGAATCCGTAGCTCTGGCGGCGCCACCGCCGGTGTAATCCGTCGCTTCGCCAACGTCCACGGCGCTGATCGACACTTTGGCGCGAATGGCCGCCTCAATCAGGTCCGCTTCTTCGGTCGTTTTGTCATGCCCTATGTAGAATCCCGATGAGATGAGAATGATATCCCGCCGCGCCGGCAGCGTGGACATCCTTTTCACCACGGCTCTCAACAACTCCGCCTGAAGCGTCTGGGCCTGCGAAACGCGGCACAATTGCGGGGGACGCAATTGCAGCCGCGATAGGGCCTCCTGCAACTTCTGGCGGTCGTTCGTGAAATCGACTTGCACGGTGCATGACGACATGAAGATGGCCGCGCGATCGCCAGGCTGCAACGCGCCAATTTGCTGCGCGGCGGCGTCGCGAATGCGCTTCAGATCGCCGAAATCCCGGATGGTGATGTCGTCGAAGAAGTATGCAACGAAACGCGCGGGTATTTCTATCGTCCCCGCGACCGCGGCCTGCGCCCCGGAAGCCGGTGCGGCGGCTGGCAACGATCTGTCGGGAGCGGCCTGACCGCCGGGGGTCTCCATCGAGAAACTGGTGATTTCCTGCCGCTTTCCGTTGTCGAACAGTTGAAAGTCGTCCTTGCCGAGATTGGTCACCACATGGCCGTCGTGGTCGCGAACCACCACGGGGACCTGGATCGCGGTCACCCCCGTCTTAAACGTCTCACCGGACGTCTGGGCCGCCGCGCTGGACAGCGCAGCGAGAGTCAGTATGAATAGAAGCGCTGCACGCATAATTCACTCTACCTTCCACTAGTGAGCATAGTAACTCTCGCCGCACGCATGATTTACTTCACAACCGCCGTGTCGGGGATTTGCACCCCTGCATTCTCAGCCGTAAGCTGTTGGCCTTCCTCGTCGCGGACCACCAGCCGGACCAGATAGGCGCCGGGCTTCATGTCGAAATTCGTATCGA
>JBEKPZ010000493.1:0-4001 GCA_049520215.1 Bryobacteraceae bacterium
TTTCCGCTGGCTGGCCCGACGGCACATCGGGATTTTTCTTCGCCGGTGTCTGGTTGACCGGCTGGCCCGTCTGCGTATCCGGATTCGCCGGTGGCCGGGTGGCCGGCTGGCCCGACAGGCGCACCGGTATCTTGTCTAGCGAGGCGGCACTGGGCGTCGGCTCATAATCCCACCAATGCTGGCCCTTGGTCGGTTGATCAATTCTCGCTTTCATATCGGGATTCGCCGCTGGCTGATTAGCCGGCTGCCCCGCCAGCGCGTCGGGATTGTTCTTTTCCGCGGGCTGGCCGGCTGGCCCGATAGTGTCTGGGAATCTTTGTTTGTCGAGGCGGCACTCGGGGCGCGGATGTCGGCGGGCCTTCAGCTTATCGGCACGGGAATCTTCGGAACCGGTAGGCGGCTCGATTTTTGCGTTCTTCATATTACTCCTTTGGGGTTTTCCGGTCGGAAACCTTTATGCGTTCGGAGAGCACCTATTTTGGCGCCAGAAGGAAAAAACTCGCCGGCGGCTCAGCGACCCTTCGACGAAGGGTCGGCAGGAAGACTCACATTTCCAGTATACGCCAAATATAGCTGCCGTCGCAGACGTTTCTCGAATGTCTCGAATGCGGGCTGCTGGTCTAATTCACATATTACTATAGATGTAGTAAATAGCGGACAACGCTTTGGCATTTAGGAATATTCGGGCCGTTTACAAAACGAACCCAATTTGATGTTAATACTATATTTGTCATACAGATAGGTGCCACTCTGCCGACTCATCCCAACCTGAACGAATGGAACCTAGGCGGGCTATACACCCCTTATCTAACCCAGTCTGGACAGACTTCGGGCCGCCTACCTGGGTCTTCAAGTTTGCGAACCCGGCGAACGGAGACCCGCGGCGGAGACGGCCAGGCGGTTACCGCTCGGGGGTGTGAGCGCGTTGGAAAAGGGGGTGTGGGGGAGAAACCTTGTGAAGGTTTCGCCCCCACTGGACCGGCCCCAAAAACCTCTCGCCTATCCACCGCCTCTTCGCCGGATCAGTCGTGACCGCCCCGGTGATGCGCTGCGCAAAGCGGGATCGCCGAGACGTCCGAGGTCTTCCGTCCCACTCCCCTCCGGCCCAGTACATTGGTATGCGCCGCTTCGATGAGGGTTCCCGCCTCAACGGTATGCTTCGCGGCGGTTGCGAATGTGCAGAATCCGAATGATGTCCGGCTTCTCATACACGAAACGAACTCGCCAGTCTCCGACGCGCAACCGGAGTTGGCGCCCCTCGCCTGCCAGCATCTTTATGTCGCCAGCGCCGGTTTGGGCAAACCGTTCGATGGCCTGCTCCACTTGGTCCCGGCTGCGGTTTGGCAACCCTTCCAGATCCCTGGCCGCCTGCGGGCGAAACAGGACTCGCTTCATGCCCGTATACGCCGGAGCTGTTCAAACGGGATGTCGGGAGATGCATCGGCCAGAGATGAAGCCACCGTGGCTTGCTCTTCCTCCGTCTCAGGCTCATCGTCCAGAGGCGCGGTCAGGATCGCCAATTCTACTGGATCCACCAACGCGCGCAGGACCTTGCGCGCCGCCGGCACATCGCTCGCGGGAATGTGGTCCACCAAGGTGTGCAACTCGTGGCGGTCGATATCGGCCATAACACCTCCTCTTTCGAGTTTACTCCCTCTCTGCCGTCATCCGGCAGATCAGCGGGGCTGAAGTGACTCCTGGACGGCACGCATCATTTCCTCCTGCGAGTCCTGATCCCCAACGCAGCCTGATTCTTACTGATCTGACCCACACCCGCGGAGCTTTGTTCTTACCCGACCTCTCCCACGCTCATCGGGATGAACAGCCTTAGTCGCCGGACACGCCCAGCCTGCCAGAACTGCCTCTGCAATCGAAGCACGAGCTCTTTTAGGTCAATCCCATGTGTGTACGAAAACCCCTGCTCGCCCAGCCGATGGTACGAATCCGGATTCTCGCGGTGGTGCGCCCCACACAGAGGAATCGCCGAGAAATCCGACGTCTTTTGCCCTATCCCCCTGGGGCCCAGCGCGTTCGTGTGAGCTGCCTCGACAACGGTCGCCGCGCCGCTCACTCCCGAACAGACCACGCATCCCAGCGTCCGGATCCAAGCCAGATACTCCGGGCTTCTGTCCGGACCCCGCCGCGGCTGAAGTCGCATCTTGCGGACCGGAACGATTCGTTTCGGTGGCAGACCGCGCGGCAAGGGCACACGCCGGCGTAATGACACACGTCTCCTAAGCACATCCACCTCGGTTTTCAGTCGGAAGACAAGCGTTTTGTGTTTACAGCGTGATGAAGCTCAGGACGACCGGACTCGCCCGCCGAACTCCTCTTCGCACTGCTTCCAGAAGCTGCAGTGCTTCTGGCTGCACAGCATGGACTGCCGGTTCGGGCAATACATCCCGCTTCCCATGGCCTTCTGCGCCATCGGATACAGGACTTGGGTTGCTCGGATGTCCGGCGCCTCCACGGTGTAGGCTTGTTGCACGATCTGGACCGTTTGGGTCTTCACCAGGCTGTCGATGCGCACTTCGCCGCTGGCACCGGGAGTGATCTGCTGGTAGGTGGCGAGTTGAAAGGCGTAGTCGGGCGAGACGCAGGAAGGCCGGCGCGAGGCTGTCTTGAAATCGATCAGCCGTCCTTCCACGTCCAGCACGTCCACACGGCCCCGAATGGAGACGCCGGAGATCTCGCCCTGCACATCGAGTTCGACGGCGGCGGGTTCGACTGTGGGAGCCACCTCGTCCATGTACTTGGCGACCAGCTTTTCTCCCAGCCGGCGCAGGTCTCCCTGACTCTCGTCGGGCGTGAAAACCGTTTGGGGGACCTGTTCCATCCAGGCCTCCCGAAAGACACACACGACGCCGGTGGTCTCCAGGTCTTCGCGGGTTTCGAGCTTCTCCCGGAAGTTGACTTCGAGGGCCTGGTGCACGGCCAAGCCCAAAGCGAGCGAACTGTTCTTCCGCTCGGGCAATTGCAGTCCGTACTTGAACCACCAGCGCGCCTGGCAGTCGAAGAAGCAGCGGACCTGGCTGGGGGAGAGGACCGAAGCGATCGCAGGCTTGGCGACTACCGCGCCATTCGCCGCGGGTAATCTGGTGAGCGCCACTTCCGGCGCCACGATCACTTCGGTGGAAGAATTCTCCGGCAGGGGGGCCAAGAGCGGGAAGTCCTGCAAGGCCGGAAACGTCATTTGCACCCGACTGGCCGGCAGTAGGCCGGTTCTCATCGCTGATCCCATGTCACACCTCGCTCCCGCATGGCCTGGATGAACATGGTCAGACCGATAGCCCGGATATCTTCGCTCGTGAACTGCAGCGAGTAGTTGCGCATCCGGGCGCGAGACTCGACCCGCTGCGCGACTTCTGCCGCGCCGCTCATGGCCAGTTCCATGGCCGTAATCCCGGCGCCGGTGACCGGAACTGGAAGCAGGGTCCCGTCCGAAGAGGCATGCAAATCCAGCGGCCTTGCCGCTTGGTGTGTGGTACCATTGCGGTGGTTCTGGGCGTCATTGCTCGGAGCAGATGCCGCGGCTTCCGAAGTGTTCCCCAACCCTGACGGATGCCGCGGTTCCTCGATCCTTCTGACGCGCCACTCGATCCAGCGCTTGTTTTCCTCGCGCAGTTCGGCCTTGCAGATCTCAAAGATCTCTCGCGCCCGAATTCCGAGTTCGTGGATTTGTTTCGCCACCACCGGGGGCACGTACATGACCCGATCGCCTTCGAGCGAGTACATGATCTGTTCGCCATAGCGTCCTTCGACGCGTTTACCGTCGTCCCAGCGCAGGGCTACTTCGACTGGGGCGTTGGTGTTGAATCGTAGAATTCCATTCGTCATTTTGTTTCTCCTTGTGCCTGTAGATCAGGCGTGTTCCAATCCATCGTCTGGGGTCCCGGAAAATCAATCCGGAGGTTCCAGTTTCTCTTTCTGTTTCTCTTACGGCTCATCTCCTATTTCGTGCTTGCGTTCCGCGGCGTGGATGCGGATGGTCACGCCACCTC
>JBEKPZ010000494.1:0-4584 GCA_049520215.1 Bryobacteraceae bacterium
ATGGTGCTTGTTCTTTTACCCCCTCGCGTGGCAATGTCTGCTTGCCATACCATTCCGTGAACTCCTCGTGGGAGCTAAACCCGGCACGCCGGCATTGCGCATTCATGGCAAAGTCTAGCGAAAGCTTGGCCACTAACTGGTCCACTATAGGGTCAAGGCTCTTATAAGCGCTAAATCCACCCTGCCGATATTCTGTCTCGTTGGCGGCGAAGGATGCTTGCGCGGGCCGCGTGCTGTTCCGGGGTTGGCTCAAAGCCCTGTAGCATGGCGTCAAGTATTCCAAGTAATAGCGTGACGTCTTGCGCACACCAGCCGCGGGTTGCGGCCCGGAAAATCATGCTGAATACATCGGGCAGGCGGCACACGGCCAATCCTCGACTTCGGCATTCCGACTTCAGGGCAGCAACATAGGCCTGCTTGCCCGCGGCTTCGCGGTCCGTTAGCTCCCGGCCCCGCAGGTGTGCCAGCATGGCGTCGATCAGCGACTCAAGCTCGTTTCGACCCATGTGAGAGCAAACCGTGTAGTTCATCTCTTCACAGGCTTGGTCTGCCAAAGACAAGGACTTTTCCAGCGCCTCGAGTCTGCGCCGCAGGTTTGCCGTGCAGCTTCTTGCGGTGCGCATCAGGCCGCCTCTTTCTGCCGCAGTCGGGTGATATCCGCAAACGTCCGCCCGTCGCCATCCAATACCGCCGGCTGGCCGCGAAACTGTTCCCATCTCCGGCAGATCACGTCCACGTAGCGGGCGTCCAGTTCGATCAGGCGCGCGCGCCGCCCTAGGCGTTCGCAGGCAATCAGTGTCGTCCCCGAACCCGCGAACGGGTCGAGCACCGTGTCTCCCGCTTGGCTGCTGTTTTCGATGGCGCGTTCCACCAACTCTACGGGCTTCATCGCAGGGTGTTCCCGATTGGCCACCAGATCTGCAATCGACCACACGTCACTCTGGTCGCGGGCGCCGCGCCAGTAGTGGTCCGCTGCCTGGGGCCAACCGTACAGAATCGGTTCGTATTGGCGTTGATAGTCCGAGCGGCCCACCGTGAAATGGTGCTTGGCCCAGATCAGGAGCCCGTCCGAATGACCACCGGCGGCGGTGAAGACCTGGCACAGCGTCGGCGTGGGTGTGCAAATGTAGATGGCGCCCCGGCAAGCCTCCACCATCCGGGTGCAGGCCTCCCGCAGGAACTCCGCGAGCTGGTCGCAATCGTTTTCCTGGTGTAGCGTGATTTGGATATCGGGCGGGTCTGCGAACACCATGGCGGCGGTTTCGCCAGCCAGTACGGCGTCCAGGTCCGTCCGCTGGGTAGCATCCCCACAGAGCAGGCGGTGCTCCCCCAATATCCACAGGTCGCCGGAGAGGGTCACGGGGGCCTGGAGCATCGGCGGCGCCGCATCGGGATCTGTGAGTCCCTCGACGGCGTCTTGTTCGGCGAGCAACCGCAGCAACTCGGCCTGGTCGAAGCCGATCAGTTCCATCGGGAATTCTTCCTGTGCCAAAGCGGCCAGCTCGGAGCGGAGGAGTTCTTCATCCCATCCGGCGTTCAAGGCCAGTTGGTTGTCGGCGAGCACCAGGGCGTGACGTTGTGCCTCCGACAGGTGTTCCAGGACGATCACAGGTACTTCCCGCATGCCCAGTTTCTGGGCCGCCCGGAGACGCGCATGGCCGGCCACGATGCGGTCATCCGGCCCGATGAGGATCGGGTTGCAGAAGCCGAACTCACGGATGCTGGCGGCAATCTGTTTGATTTGGGCGGCGGAATGGGTGCGCGCATTGTTGGCGTAGGGCAGCAGGTGATCGACCGGGCGGTTCTCGATATGCCCCACCAGGTGGGGCACTCGCAATGTCGAACTGTTCTTTGATTTGTTAGGCATAGCACCTCCAATTCTGCTTTTGTGGCATTGTCATCGTTCGCGTTAGAAAAGAGCATGTCATAGTTACGAATCTATTATGGGAGGGGCATCTGCGACCAATCGCAACCGTTGCAAATCGTCGCAAATCAGGCCGCACCAGATTGATTCGATAGGGGTTAGTCTTTTCTAAGCTCCGAACGGTCGGAGTTCAGCGTGGATTCGTTCCAGCCCAGTCCGCGTTGAACCGTTGAAGCATCTTCCACATCGAGTTTGAGCACTTCAACGAGGGCATTTCTGATTGCCGGGTTTGGCCTTTTCGTCCTACCATTTAGGATGCGATAAACCGTGCTCCGGTCTGCCTTAGGCTTGTTGAGTCCTCTCCGCTTCAGCATCGTCTGGATCTCCCTGGCCAGCCTAGGCGGATTCAAGCCGAGCCGTTCCATGGCGGCGGTCAGAATCTGTGCCGGCCCGTCAGCTTGCGCCGACAGGCGAGCCCGCTTTTGCGCTTCCGCCTTCCAGTGCTCCGAGCGTGACATAAGGCGTAGGCGTAACTCTGCTTTCGATCCGGCAGACCTCTCGGGCGCGAGGCATGAGTCAAACAATTCCGAAGATATTTTCAGGGCCTTCTTCAGAAGCGCATCGAGTTCATCGATGCACTGGCTGGCTGATTCATATGTCGTCACCACTTTCACCGCCATTGCGGCCCCGAGTTCATGCACGTCGATGACGTTCTGGGTAATCTCTTGCGGACCTGGGTTCCTACCAGTGGCTTTCCACTCAGCCCTTCGAGAGTTGAACCGATGTTCCAATTCGTTAAGTTTCGAGCAACATTCTTCAAACTCTCGCCGTAATAATCGGTCGTTCGAGGTAGATGCTTTCGAAACTTCGCGATCAGTCATCGAATTCTGCGAATCTCATCCGGGCCTTGTAACTGGGGACTTGCCGTCGAGCTAGGCCTCTGCCAACATTTTACTGCCTAAATGTTTCGAAGGGCAAACGGCACGCACCGTGATCGGAAGAAAGGTGTTTTCGTTGTGGCGACGAGGCCATGGATGGGTCAGGACTTGGTTAGGCCGGGCCAGTTGGGGCGAAACCTTCCAAAGGTTTCTCCCCCACGCCCCCTCTTCCAACGCGCTCACTTCGCCGACATCGGTAGATGCGCCCCGTAGCGCCGCGGCGTGGCAGCGCCCCGGTCAGTCCGTCCATCGTCACCGCTTCTTGCCCCACCGGCCTGCGGCGGCTTTGCGGGCGATTTCCTGGTTGCTATGATTCACGACTGAATATACAATAGTGAATGCATGGACACGAGATTCGCCTGGGACCCGGCGAAAGCGGAGCGCAATCGGCGGAACCATGGGATCTCGTTCGAGATGGCGCGGGAAGTGTTCGCGGACCCCAATCATATCGTCACCGAGAATTACCACTTTGCGGACGAACGGGAGCAGCGCTACCTGGCTATCGGGATGACACGTAGCCTGCTGCTGGTGGTGGTTGTTTTCGTCGATCGCAGCGAGCCGGCAGTCGAGATCATTCACATCATTTCCGCGAGAAAGGCGGTGGCGTATGAGCAAAGCATCTACGAGGACCAGATCGGTTAAGATCAGCACCCGAACAAGGGAGCTTTACGAGAAGCGGGACCGCAGTCTGGATCAGGCCGATGTACCCCAACTGCCGCCCGCGCAATGGGCGCAGGGCATGATCGGAAAGTACTATCGTCCCCTCAAATCCCAGATCTCGTTCCGCATAGACAACGATGTCCTCGCCTGGCTCAAAGCGAAAGGCCAGGGACACCTGAGCCGGATCAACGCGATCCTACGCGAGCGGATGGAGAACGAGCGCCGCTGACCGCGATGGCGTGACGTGCGGCATCGGGCTTCCTGAACGTTATTGGTTTCCGGTCCGATCACGGCTTTTGCGGGCGAGCTCAGCACGGGCGCCGCACCCAGACGCGGCGACCGATGCCATCCGCGCAAACGCTGTCGAATCGGAAGATGCTGCCGCCGACAATAACCTTTAAAGAGCAGACCACGGGTCCGTCGGCTACGTCTCGTATCCTTTACTTCTTGGCCTTCTTGCTGATCTTGTTCCTGCTGGCCGCTGTGCGGGCGGTTTTCCGTTTCTCGGGATGCTCGGCGCATAATAAGCCTCCCACTTTGCCTGGGCGGCCTTGCGCGAAGATTCAGACCTCTCCTTCGCCGTCAGGTTGCGCGCCCGCGCCTCGCCGCCGAGGCGTCCGATCTTTGCTGTATCAACCTGAATGACCGTCACGAATCCAGTATATGCGTGGCATGCCAAGAAAGTCAAAAATATCCCTTGACATGCGTACCATGCTACGCATACAATAGAGTCGGAGGTTGGTGAATGAGTCAATTCAGCGTATGCCCCGACCCCTCAATGTTCTCGGACAGCGACGGTTGGGAATTCAGCGAGCCCGAACCCGATGAAGCCGCCGAGGCGGCCGCCCAATGGGACGAAGCCGCGGAAGGCGATATGCGCTACGACATCGCCGAAGAGCAGCGCCTGTTCCCAGCGCCTGCACTCGCCTTCCCGAACCTGCATCCCATCGGGGTCCAGGTGGCCGAACTGACCGCGCACGAGTCTTCGCGCCCGCTGGTGGAGGTGGCGTGACCATCCGCATCCACGCCGCGGAACGCAAGCACGAAATAGGAGATGAGCCGTAAGAGAAACAGAAAGAGAAACTGGAACCTCCGGATTGATTTTCCGGGACCCCAGACGAT
>JBEKPZ010000495.1:0-3969 GCA_049520215.1 Bryobacteraceae bacterium
TGGGACTTCGACGTCGCGTCGCAGCCCACGCTGATCGAGTTCCACGGCAAGCCTGCCGTGGCGGTGACCACGAAGATGGGGAACGTCTTCGTGCTGGACCGCGAGACCGGAAAGCCGCTGGTCACCGTGGAGGAGCGCGCGGTGCCCAAGAGCGACATACCCGGCGAAGACGCCGCTCCCAGCCAGCCGATCCCGGCATGGAGCGCCATGGTTCCGCAGAAGCTGACGGCGGCGGATATGTGGGGGCCGACTCCGGAAATGCGCAAGTGGTGCCAGGAAAAGCTGGCGTCCTATCGCAACGACGGTATGTTCACGCCGCCCACTTTCAAGGGTACGATTTCGTTTCCCGGCAACATCGGGGGCGTGAACTGGGGCGGGGCCGCGTGGGACCCGGTGCGCAACATTTTGATCGCAAACACCAACCGCGTGGCCGCGGTGGCGAACCTGATTCCACGCGCGGACCTGCCAGCCGCCAGGCAGAAGAACGAGGAAATGGCGTGGCGCGGCGAGTTTGCGCCACAATTCGGAACGCCGTTCGGGATGCATCGGGACTGGCTGGTGTCGCCGTCGGGGTTGCCCTGCAACGCGCCGCCATGGGGCGCGCTGGTGGCATTCGATCTGAAGACCGGCAAGCCGCGGTGGGAGGCGCCTTTGGGCAGCATGGGCGAGGGCGCGCCGCCGGGATCGATCAGCTTCGGCGGGCCAATGGCCACGGCTGGCGGACTCATCTTCACCGCCGCGGCGCTCGATCCGCATCTGCATGCGTTCGACGCCGATACCGGCAAGGAAGTGTGGACCGTGGAACTTCCCGCCAGTGCGCAATCGACGCCCATGACGTATCAATGGGAAGGCCGGCAGTACATCGCGATCTGCGCGGGCGGGCATGGAAAGATGAAGAGCAAGATGGGAGATGCGGTGGTAGCGTTCCGGCTGGAGTATTGAGGCTCGCATAATAGAGTGACAGCAACTCAGCCCTTGTGGGGCGAGCAATTCTGCCCGCGGAAGCGGGGCTGAGAGCCCCGCGCAGGCTGAGAGCCTGCCCCACATCGGCCCCGCATACTTCTACAAGCGGGGCACGATCCGTATCGACGTCGCTTTCACTACCGCAGTCACTTGCTCGCCCTCGCGCAGGCGCATTTCTTCCTCGGACTGCCGCGTGACGATGGCGGTCAGGTGGAAGCCGCAATCGAGCGCCACGCGCGCGAGCGGCCCCTCGGGAATCACCGAGACGATCCGCGCCGCCAGATGATTGCGGGCGCTCGAGGGATTGCCCGACGGGTTCCGCTCAATGGTGACGCTCTCCGCGCGGATGCACGCAAACACGTCAGTGCTCGGGCCGCCGATGTCTACGGCCACCAGGCGCGCGCCGGCAATCTCGACCGTGACCAGCCCCGCGCTTCTCGAAACCACCCGCGCCGGGCAGATGGTTTCGACGCCCACCGCCGCAGCCACATCCGCATCCGCCGGGCAATCGAAGACGCTGTCGACGGCGCCCGTCTGGCGCAGCTTGCCATCGATCATGATGGCGATGGAATCGCCCAGCGCCAGCGCTTCGATGCGGTCGTGCGTGACCACGATGGCGGGCATTTGCACGCTCGCCAACAATTGCCGCAGATCGCCGCGCATGCGCAGGCGCGTTGGCGCATCGAGCGCGGAGAGAGGCTCATCGAGCAGCAGCAGCCGCGGCTGGGCCGCCAGCGCGCGCGCCAACGCCACCCGCTGCAGTTGGCCGCCCGAAAGCTGCCGCGGATAACGGTCCGCCAAGTCGCTCAGCTCGAACCGCGACAACAGGCCGTCGATTGCCCAGCCGCGCGCAGCATGGCTGTAGGCCACATTGCGGCGCACCGTGAGATGCGGGAAGATGGCGTAGTCCTGCGACAGGTAGCCCACGCGGCGGTGCTGCGGCGCAATGTCGATCCGGTTCGTCGCGCGCGCGCCATCGTACCAGACTTCATTGCCGCACCGGATCGTCCCCGAGTCGGGCGTGTCCAGCCCGGCGATCAAACGGAGCACGGTGGTCTTCCCTGCGCCCGACGGTCCGAACAGAACCGTCACCGCATGCGTGCCCAGTGGCAGGCGCAGCGCAATTGCGATCTCCGGTCCGCCGGCGTGCCGTTTGCGTACGTCGACGGTCAGGTCATCGGCCATAAGGGGGCCATACGGCCCAGACCCTCCGCCGCAGTCCGTAGGTGGCCGCCAAAACCAGAAAGGAGATGCCCAGCAGCAGCAGCGACGTATGCATCGCGGCACTGTAGTTGAGCGCCTGCACGTCGTCGTAGATCGAGATGGATACCGTGCGTGTGATGCCCGCCAGATTGCCGCCCACCATCAGCACCACTCCGAATTCGCCCAGCGTGTGGGCGAAGCTGAGAATCATGCCGGTGACGATGCTGGGGACGGAGAGCGGCACGATCACGCGGAAGAAGGTGGCTGGGCGCGAAATGCCCAGGCACCAGGAGGCTTCGATCAGCTTGCGATCCACCGCGGCAAAGCCGGATGCGAACGGTTGCACGGCGAACGGCAGGCTATAGAGCACGGAAGCCACCAGCAGCCCTTGAAACGAGAATGGCAGCATGCCGCCGGTGAGCGATGCGTACAAGCGTCCTGCCGGGCTATACGGGCCGATGGCCAGCAGGATGTAGAATCCCAGCACGGTTGGAGGAAGGACGAGCGGCAGGGCCACCACGGCCTCTACCAGGAACTTCCAGCGGCGCGGCGAGAAGGTCAGCCAGTGCGCGGCGGGCAGTCCGATGACCAGCAGGATGAGCGTAGTCCAGAACGACAGGCGCAGGCTCAGGTAGAGGGCTTGCCATTCCATTTAGGGGCCTGTCGTGCGCGACCAGGGGGTCGCGCGCGGACGAGGGCGTCCGCCCCACCATTTAGTCTGAGAATCCATACCGTTTCAGGATAGCGCGGCCTTCGGGTGCGAGCAGGAATGCGCGGAAGGCTTGCGCGGCGGCTGGATTGCGCGTCCACTTCAAGATCGCGCCGCCTTGCTGGATGCGCGGATACGCGTCGCGCGGGACCTCCCAATAACGGCCCTGGCCGGAGGCGGCCGGCGCCATGGCGAGCGAGAGCGCCACGATGCCCACTTCCGCGGCGCCGCTCTCGGCCATTTGGAACGTCTGCGAGATGTTCTCGCCCATGACCAGTTTGTCCTTCACCGCGTCGTAAACCCCTAGGGAACGCAGGGCCGCCTCGGCTGCGCGTCCATAGGGCGCGTGCGCGGGATTGGCGATGGCGATGTGGTGCACGGCGGGCTGGCGCAATGCATCTATCCCTAGGCGCTCGACATCCACGCCCGACGCGACGCTTGCCCAGAGCACGATGCGCCCATCGGCATAGCTGAACTCGCTGCCTGGCAGGATCAGGCCTTGCTCGGCCAGCTTGCGCGGATACTGCACGTCCGCCGACAGGAACAGGTCGAAGGGCGCGCGGTTGGTCAACTGCTCGTAGAACATGCCCGAGGAGCCGTAGGCCGGCTCGATTCGCACTTCGGCATGTTGCTGGCGGAAGGCTTTCACTACGTCGTCGAGCGCATATCTCAGGTCGGCCGCCGCTGCTATGCGCAATGGGGGTGGCGGCGGGCTGCATGATGCGGTTAGGAATGCGGTGAGGGCGAGCGTTATGCGTTTTCGGGACACTGTCTTTTATAGATAACATCAAATCAAGTCCACAGGCTGAAGCCTGTGCTACCTTAATCCAGGTGCCCCGCGCCTTTCTAATCGATACCGATACCGCCTCCGACGACGCTGTCGCTTTAATCATGGCCCTGCGCGCGCCGGATGTGGATGTGCGCGCCATTACCATCGTGGCGGGCAACGTGCCCGTAGCGCAGGCGGCCCGCAACGCCCTGTACACGGCTGAACTGTGCGGCTCCGATGTGCCGGTCTACGCCGGCGCGCAACATCCGCTGCTGCGTGAATATATGCACGCGGAATGGTTCCACGGCAAAGACGGCCTGGGCGA
>JBEKPZ010000496.1:0-6602 GCA_049520215.1 Bryobacteraceae bacterium
GGATCGCCCGGACCCCATACCTGCGAGCCTTCGCGATAAATGAACAATCCCTGGTCGATGCCGTTGCGCAGGCATTCGAGGAGCGGCGTATCGTGCATCAGGATGGAGAGTTTGGGCGCGCGGCGGTACTCGGTCCGGATTTGCGCGGTGGTCATCTCGCCCTTCACTCGCAACCCGGTCTGGTCGCGGACAAAACCAGGCGCATCCGGAATGTCGCGGCCGTCCAGCAGCTTCCTCTGTTCGTGCAGCACCCGTTCCACCTGGTGCTGTCCGTTGCCGGGCGAATCGCCGGCGCCGGAAAGCTCGATGATGGTGTGCCCCAGGTCGAGTTGGGTGCCGGTCATGCGCGTACCGGACGGGTAAAACAGATGCCGGTAGCACTGCAGGATGGCCATGGCCACGTCCAGCTTCAGCTTCTCGTAGTCGGCCCTGATCTTGCCCTGCTGGTAATCGGCAGGCCGAGCGCGAGGCGGCGGCGCACCAGATCCCGCATGTTCGGAATGGCGCGCTCGTCGGCCGCCACGAAGACCAGGTTGTTCTTGAGCTCGCGGATCTTGCGCTCCGCCCCCTTGTATTCGAAGATCTCGGCGATGTCCGGTGGCGGCTCGCGTAAATCGGAGGGCACGGCGGTCGACTCGTGGTTCATCACCACCAGCAGGGGCCGGCCGTCGCCGACCTCGTCGGGCACTTGGTAAGGACCGGCTGGAGAAAGCACGGCGTTGAATTCGCCGCGAGGCAGGGTGAAAAGCGCGCGAATGCGTTCGGCAAGCTCGGTGCGCACCTCGGCGGCGTCGATGTCGCGCATGATCCGCCGGACGATCATGGTAAGGTTCGGCTCGGCCATGAAGCGGAGCGGCGCGCCCGGCCGGTCGTCCAGATAGATGGAGTCGGTGACGAACTGCACGCGCGCCTGCTCGATGAAGGAAGGCTCCAGGGCGGGCGAGCACACCGACAGCTTCAACTGTTCGGGTGTGATTCCCTTGGCCGGGTCGCCGTAGGCCAGCGTGTGCCAGAAGATGGTGCATGCGACATAGGCCGTTACCGGCGGCAGGCCGGGATACTTCTGGGCGTCGATGCGCTGCGCCAGCGCCGGTTCCTGGCCCGCCACGGCGGCGACATCGGATTTCACCGCCGGCGCGTATTGGCCTTGGCCGAGCTTGACGTTGATCTCGGTGCGGATCGGCTCGAAGGCCGGGTCCATGTGGTGCGTGTGGATCGAAGCGGCGTCCGGCGGCTGGATACGCCAGAGGTGGTGAACGGTGCGGGCCAGCAATCGCAGCATGCCGCGCGTGCGTTGGAACGTGCTGAGCGAAGCGGTCTTCTCGGTCAGCATTTCGAGCAGCTTGGGATGGAGCGGGTAGCTGCGCGCGAACTGGTCGCGGAGTTCCGGGTCGGCGGCATCGGCCGGCAGAGCGTCGCGGTTCGCGTTCCAGACCTGCGAATATGCCGCGATTACGGACTGCGCGGCGTTCAGATCGACGTGCTCGAACAGACGCGCACGCAGCACGTTGGGAGTTTCGTCTTCCTCTGTGGGATTGAGGGGCGTGGTGCTTCGCACGGCGACGCTTTCAGCCTCGGTCATGGCCGCCGCGGCGCGCTCGTTTTCTTCTTTGTAAGCGTCGCCCGCCTTGTCGTCCTTTCCGACCGCCAGGGTGTAGACCAACGCGACCTGCGGCGTGGAAGCGACGGCTTTGAACAGGTCGTGCACGAACGCCGCAAATTGCTTGGAGGCGTCCGGAAACGCGCGCTCCACTTTGCGCAGATAGACGGAGATCTCGTCGAGAAGAATGAGCGTGGGCTGGCCGCCGAACAGTTCCCGAATGGTGTCCGCGCCCGGCGCGATATGCTTTTCGTCGCTGACGCGAATGCGCTCGTAGCCGTCGCGGCCGGCTAGGCGGTATGCCATCTCGCCCCACAGAGAGCGGGCGAGCAGTCCCGGTTCGAGCGTGAGTCCATTGGCGGGGTCGGCGTTCTCTCCGTCGAGCGCAGCGATGCGGACTGCGCCAACCGGGAGAATCGCAGGATCGACGAAGTCGGCAAGGTTGGCAACGTCCGTTGCGCCGCGCGCCGCATGCACGAGGGCGATCAGTGCGTGCGTCTTGCCGCCCCCGTACTGGGTCCCCAGCCGGATGATCGACGAGACTTCGCCGCCCTTGCCGGACAGGCGCAGGCAGACTGCTTTGAGCAGCTCTTTCATGCCGCGCGTAGGGTAGCTTTTGGCGAAGAATGCCGCGGGGTCGAGATAGTCGGCGGGGGCCGTGCCGTTCACCACGCGCGAAAGGTCGGCCATGAATTCATCGTCACGAACGGTTCCGCCAAGCACGTCGGCTCGAGGGCGGCAGGTTGAGAATATCGTTGGTAGGCTCATGGCGGCCAAGATACTCCAGTGTATGCCTTCGGCGAGGTTTGTGGGGCAGGCTCTCAGCCTGCGCGGGGCTCCCAGCCCCGCAGTCTTACCGCAGCTCTTCCATGACTTCGTCGAGCACTTCTTTGGGCGGCCGGGTCTTAGATTGCGGCAGGGTGGCCAAGGGCTCTTCGGCCAGGTGCAGCATCTCCAGGAAATTCGGCTTCTCGGTATTCACGTAGAAAACGCCGGTGAGCACTTCGTGGTTCTTCTCGGCGTCTTCGAGAGCCGTCAGCGCCGCCAGGCGGCTGGTGAAATCGTAGTCGCGATCGAGCTTGCGGATGCGCAGGTGCGATCCGTCATGCAGCTCGACATCGCGCACTTCGCCTTCGGCGATCTCCACGGAGATTTCCTCGAAAGAGGGCACGAAGGACAGGTCCTGGAGCATCTCTTCGTGCTCCTTCATATAGCTGTAGCTCTTGGTGCGAAACCACGTCGATTACGGACAGTCCATTGTGCGCGATGGCAGTCTTGATGAGCGTCTGCAACTGCTTCTTGTCGCCCGAGAAGGAGCGCGCCACGAAGGTGGCGCCCCATCTGAGCGCCAGGGCGCAGCAATCGAAGGGCGGCAGATCGTTGATCACGCCGGTCTTCAGCTTGGAGCCGACATCGGCCGTGGCCGAAAATTGCCCCTTGGTAAGACCATAGACGCCGTTGTCTTCGATGATGTAGATCATCGGCAGATTGCGGCGCACCAGGTGCATGAACTGGCCGATCCCGATAGATGCCGTATCGCCATCCCCGGTGACGCCCAGGCCGAGCATGGTGCGGTTGGCCATAATGGCGCCGGTGGCGATGGCCGGCATGCGGCCGTGCACGGCGTTGAATCCGTGCGAAAGGTTCAGGAAGTATGCGGGAGATTTCGACGAACAGCCGATGCCGGAAAACTTGCCTACGCGCCAAGGCTCCACGCCCATCTCGTAGAAGCATTCGATGACGCGCTCGGAGATGGAATTGTGGCCGCAACCGGCGCACAGGGTGGTCTTGGCGCCCTTGTAGTTGATGACCTCCAAGCCGATGTGGTTCACCTTCTTGGGCGGCGATGGGGGTGTGGCGACGGTGCTCATTTGCCCTCCTGGCGGACGATTTCATCGGTAATGGTGCGAGCGTCCAGAGGCAGCCCGCCGTAATATCGTATGCTTCTGAGTTTCGAGATCTGTTCAGGCGTCATTTCCAGGCGCATCAACGAGAGCAACTGCGCATCGCGGTTCTGATCGACAACATAGACGCGCTCGTGGCGCTCGATGAACTCGACCAGCTCCGGGGTGAAGGGATAAGCCTTCAAGCGCAGATAACTGGACGGGATATCGTATTCGGCAAGCAACTGATCGCAGCTTTCGCCCACCGCGTAGTGGGATGTGCCGCAGGCCACGAAACCGATTTCGGCGTCTTTGCGAAAACGAACTTCGGGCGCCGGAAGATGCTTGCGCATGGTCTGAAACTTGTGCGCCAGCCGGTCCATGTTGTTGATGTAGTCGTCTTCGCGCTCGGTATACTGGGCGCGGTCGTTGTGGCCGCTGCCGCGCGTGAAGTAGGCCCCGGCCGGGTGGTTGGTGGCGGGCAGGGTGCGATAGCCGACGCCATCGCCATCCACATCTTTATAGCGCGCGAAGCCGCCCAGCTTGTCGAGGTCTTCGGCGGTCAGCACCTTGCCGCGGTCAATCGGTTTATCGGGATACGGGAACGGATCGGACGGCCAGTTATTCATGCCCAGGTCGAGGTCGGTCATGACGAACACGGGAGTCTGAAAACGCTCGGCGAAGTCGAAGGCTTCGAGCGACATGCCGAAGCACTCTTCCGGAGAGCAGGGGAAGAACATGGGGTGCTGGGTATCGCCATGCGAGAGCAGCGCGGTGGAGAGCAGATCGCCTTGCATGGTGCGGGTCGGAAGTCCGGTGGAGGGACCCACGCGCTGCACGTCGTAGATGACCGTGGGAACTTCGGCGTAATAACCGAGGCCGACGAATTCGGACATCAGCGAGATGCCGGGACCGGCGGTGGCGGTCATGGAGCGGGCGCCGGCCCATCCCGCGCCGAGGGCCATGCCGATGGAAGCCAGTTCGTCTTCGGCCTGCACCACGGCGAAGGTGGCGCGGCCGGTTTCCGGGTCGATGCGGAAGCGCTTCAGGTAGCCGATGAGCGATTCGACCAGCGAGGAAGACGGCGTGATGGGATACCAGGTGACCACCGTGACGCCCGCGAACATGGCGCCCAGCGCACAAGCCGCGTTGCCTTCGATGATGATCTTGCCGGTATTGGCCTGCATGCGCCGGACCTGATAGGCATTGGTCTGGGTGAAGGTCTTGGCGGCGTATTCGTGGCCGGCCTTGGCCGCGCCCCAGTTCAACTCGGCGGCCTTGGCCTTGCGCTTGCCGAATTGCTTGACCAGCGCCTGGCGGATTTCCTCCATGTCGATGGAGAGCAGCCAGGCGACGACGCCGTCGTAGACCATATTGCGCACCAGTTTGCGCAGCTTGGCGTCGGGGCAAACCGGCGCCACCAGCTTGTCGAAGGGCACCGGGTAGAAATGCAGATCCGAGCGCAGGGCGTTGAGCTTGAGCGGTTCGTCATAGACCACGGCGGCGCCGCTATCCAGCTTCATCACGTCTTCGCGCGCGGTTTCCGGGTTCATGGCGACCAGCAGATCGATTTCCTTCTTGCGGCCGATGTAGCCGTGCTTGCTGGCGCGTATGGTGAACCAGGTGGGCAGCCCGGCTATGTTCGAGGGGAACATATTCTTGCCGGAGACCGGCACGCCCATCTGGAAAATGGAACGCATCAGGACGGTGTTGGCAGTCTGGCTGCCGCTTCCGTTGACTGTGGCGACCTGGATGGAAAAATCGTTGACTACGGTATGGCCGGGATCGCTCACGCGAGGCTCCACCGGCGATACTTCTAGCGTTGACATCTATAGCAGTCCTTGTTTGGGGTGGTGACCCTGTTCACTACGGTTCTTATCTATTATACGACGTGGCGGGCGCACTCGCGCGCCGCACGGCACCGCGCACGGTCAGGCGGCCTGAGAGGCCGCTGCAGGCCGAGGGCCTGCCCCACGACTTCCGCCTGATATCCTGGGGACAAGGATGCTATTCGGAGACTTCACATACGCGGCGCGGACCCTGGCGAAGAGTCCCGTGTTTGCCGCCACCGCCATCGTCACTATCGCGCTGGGAATCGGAGCCAGCACGGCCATCTTCAGCGTGACCAATGCCGTGCTGCTGCGGCCGCTTCCTTACAAAGACCCGGAGCGGTTGTTCTTCGCCATTTCGGACATGCGCAAGCGCAACGTGAAGGACTTCCCGTTCTCCAACGCGGATTTCATAGACCTGCGCAACGGCGCCGCCAGCATGTTTCAGGAAATAGGCGCAGTGACTACCGGGCGCATCACCGTGCCGCGCGAGGACGATTCGCCGGAACAGATCCGGGTAGCCGCGGTCACGCCGAACTTCTTTCGCTTGATGGGCGGCCAAATCGCGCTGGGCCGCGACTTCAACGATGCGGATGGACAGCCGCAGCCCGCGCCAGCCGCTGGCGGGGTCGCTGCGCCGGCCGCACAGGGTCCGCCGCCGCTGCCGCAGATGGCCATCCTGAGCTACCCATACTGGCAGCGGCGCTTCGGCGCGAGCCGGGACGTCATCGGCCGTCCCATGCCCGGCCGGCAGGGAGGCACGCAAATCGTGGGGGTGCTCAAGCCCGGCTTCGAGCTGCTGTTTGCGCCGGACGCCAACATAGAGCAGCGGCCGGACGTGTGGTTCGCCAATCGCCTGGCCTACGATAACGCGGGCCGCAACAGCGTATCGCTGCGCGCCATCGGGAGGCTCAAGGATGGCGTCACGCGCGAACAGGCGCAAGGGGCGGTGGACCGGGTCGCAGCGGAATTGCGCCGCAGCTTCATCATCCACGAAACGTCCGGCTGGTTCATCCGCCTGGAACCGATGCACCGGCATGTCGTCGAAGAGGTGCGGCCCGCGCTGCTGGCGCTGATGGGCGCGGTGATCTTTCTATTGCTGATCGCTTGCGCCAACGTGGCCAATCTGCTGCTGGTGCGGGCGTCGCTGCGCGAGCGGGAACTGGCCATCCGCACGGCGTTGGGCGGGAGTTGGTGGCGCCTGGTGAGCCAGACGTTGGCGGAAGCCATGCTGCTGGCCTTCGCGGGCGCGCTGCTTGGCCTGGGCCTGGCGTGGGTGGGCATCCACGA
>JBEKPZ010000497.1:0-6153 GCA_049520215.1 Bryobacteraceae bacterium
CCCGCGGCGCGTTCCCGGCGTCGCCTGCGTTGAACGAGCGCCCCAGCACCAACGGAATGCCCATGGTTTCGAAATAGCCCGGTGTGACTTCGTTGAAAAAGATGTCGGTATCGCCAGAGTCCTGCGATGCGAAACCCGGTACGGCGATCGACCCGGTGGCAATAATTCCGCCCATGGGACTGACCACGGAAAGGCTGGCGCAACGCACGCCGGGAATGCGGGTGGCACGATCCAGGATCTCGGTCCATAGTGCCCGCAGGCGCGTTTTGTTGTAAACCCTCTCATCGGGTTCGACCCGCATGGTCAGAACGCCCTCGGGATGAAAGCCGGCGTCCAGGTTGCGCAAGTTCCAGAGGCTTCGCACAAATAGGCCGGCCCCGATCAACAGCACCAGCGAAAGAGCTACCTGCAAAACCACCAGGAGCTTGGCCAGCGGCAGGTGCGACCGGAAACCAGCCAAGCCATGGCCCTGCTCCTTGAGGGCGGGAGCGAGCGTTGTCTTGGTGACGCGGAAGGCGGGGGCCAGGCCGAACAGCAGCCCGGTCAGCACGGACGCGCCTGCCGTAAAGGCCAGCACGCTGGCGTCGAAGTGCAGATCTACGGCAGTACCTTGCTGGCCCGCGGCAAAGAAGGCTACCAGCAAGCGACCCGCCCAACTCGCGAATAGCAATCCGAGCAGGCCGCCGAGCGCCACCAGCAGCAGGCTTTCGGTGAGCACCTGGCGCATGAGGCGTATGCGTCCGGCGCCCAGCGCGAGGCGCACCGCGAACTCCCGGTTACGCGCCGTGGTTCGCGCCAGCAGCAGATTCGCCACGTTGGCGCAGGCGATCGACAGCACCAAGCCCACCAACGCCATGAGCACTAACAGAGGCTTCGAAAATTGGCGCCGCAGGCGGTCGAAGCCCCGCGCGGCGGGCGTTAGTTCAATGTGAATATCGCGGCGCGGCGCGGAAGCCCCGGGAATCTTGACGCCGCCTGAGTCCTCGTCCATGAACGCTTGAAAGATGCCGTCCAATTCCGCGCGGGCTTGGGCGGGAATGGCGCCTGGCTTCAGGCGGCCCACCACGTGGAGCCAGTAAGAGTGCTTGGAACGCATGCCGTCGGAAGCGAGCATTATGGGAACGGTGACATCCACTGGCGTTCCGGGTTGTAAGCCGAAGAATTCCGGTGGAGTCACTCCAACGATGGTTACGGCCCGGCCCCCAAGCTGGATGGCCTTGCCGAGAACGGCGGGGGACATGCCGAAGCGCCGTTTCCAATACCGGTAACTGATCACGGCCACCGGTCCATCCGGACCGCCTCTGCCACTCACGGAATCGTCGGCGGGCGAGAAAGTGCGGCCGGCCCACGCCTTCACGCCGAGCACTTCGAAGTAATTCCCGGTGGCATGTTGCGCGATCGCCTCTTCCGTGCGGCCGTCGATGGAGATGCGCATGTTGCGGGCACTGAACGCCGAGAGCCCCGAGAAGTAACGATTGCGGTCGCGGAACTGCTCAAAGCAGGGATAGGGTGGCGCGCCGCTGCAGCCGCTCGGGCAGGATCTTTCGGCGAAAACGAGCTGCTCCGGTGTCTCGACCGGCAGCATGCGCAGCAGCACTGTGTCGATCAGGCTGAAGACGGCGGTGTTGGCGCCGATCCCCAGCGCGAGGGACAAGACGGCGACGGCGGTGAATCCCGGATTGTGGCGCAGCATGCGCGCGGCATAGCGCAGGTCTTGCAGCAGGTGCTCGACCGCGGACCAGCCCCAAGCCTCGCGCGAGATCTCCCGCCAGAGGGTGGCGCCGCCGAATTGCAGGTGCGCCGCGCGGTGCGCGTCGGCGGCGGACGTGCCGCTTTCGACCGCGGCTCGCGCCTTCATGTCCACGTGGAAACGCATCTCCTCTTCGAGATCGCGGTCGACTCGCCGGCGGTTCCACAGGAACGAGAGCCGCCGCCAGAATTCGCCAAGCGTCGATCCAAGCCAGCGCATCACCGCCTCCATAGTTAGACTATGGAAGTATAGAATGGTGAGGGCCAAAAGTCAATCGCCAGTCTGCGGTTCGCCAGTTGCGGTTCGCACTGCGCTGCTTGGGCAACATTGACAAGCATACGCCAAAGGCGTAGTCTAGGTTTGGTGTTCATATTCATCGAGTCGGTCGCGTTTGATCGCCTTCGCGCCAATTACCTCGATGATGACGAAGGGCGGGTTGCGCGTTATATATGCGTCCGCGCCGATCGCAGCGAGCTTTGGATGCTGACGCTGTACGAAGCGGGAAAACGGTCCTGCCCACATACCGAAAGAGCTGAAGGAAGCATTCGAAAATGACTAAGAAACTGAGCGCGCGCGCGCTGGCTAAGTTAGAAGCCGATCGCGACATCTGGCAAGAGGTTCTTGACGGGGTGAGCGAAATCAAGGCGGGGCGCGGTAAACGGACTACGCTGGAGCCGCGCTCGCCGATTGCGCGGGCGCGGCTCAGGTCCGGCTCATCCGCGTCGCGGAACTGCATCCCGAAGTGCTCCGCGAAATCGCGGCGTAGGGACAAGTGGTTCGCGCTGGTTCGCACTGCGCTTGCCATCCCCTCGCCACTTGACCTATACTTGCCTTTTACGATGTCTTTTCCCGCCAGCTCGTTTAGTTTCCGATTCTGGTTCAGCCGGAATCGGTAGAGTGGCGTTGGATTGAGGCATAGCCGGTTTTCTCGAAGCCAACCCACTCGCGAGAGTGGGTTTTTTATTGTGTAGCTTTTTTGCAGATGGGGAGCCAACAGCCATGATCATCTCGATGCGGCCGCATGCCACGCGCGACGAAATCAAGCACGTTTGCGAGCGAATTGAAGAGTTCGGATACAAAGTCCATTCCATCGAAGGCGAGGAGCGCGTGGTGATTGGCGTAGTGGGGGTGGGCGACGTGACCGCCTGCCTGGAGTCGCTCGAAGCCACGCCCGGAGTGGAGCGCGCCATGCGCATTTCGGCGCCCTACAAATTCGTCAGCCGCGAGTTCAAGCCGGAGCGCACAGTCATACGGGTGAACGGCGTGGAGATCGGCGGCGACGAGTTCATCGTGATGGCCGGGCCGTGCTCGGTGGAATCCGAGCGGCAGATCATGGAGACCGCCGAAGGCGTGGCGGCCGCCGGCGCGCGCATGTTGCGCGGCGGCGCATTCAAGCCGCGCACTTCGCCCTACGATTTCCAGGGCATGGAATTGGAAGGCCTGAAGCTGCTGCGCAAGGCCAAGCAGGCCACCGGGCTGGACATCGTCACCGAAGTGATGAGCGACAGCGATGTAGGCATGGTGGCCGAGTACGCCGACGTGATGCAGGTGGGTGCGCGCAACATGCAGAACTTCGCGCTGCTGAAATCGCTGGGTGGCTGCGGCCGCACGGTGCTGCTGAAGCGCGGCATGAGCTCCACCATCAAAGAGCTGCTGATGTCCGCCGAGTACATCGTGGCCCACGGCAATCCGAATGTGCTGCTGTGCGAGCGCGGCATCCGCACTTTCGAGACCGCCACGCGCAACACCTTCGACATCTCGGCCGTCCCGGTGCTGAACGAACTGACCCACCTGCCGGTGATCCTGGACCCCAGCCACGCCGCGGGCAAGCGCAGCCTGGTGCCGGCGCTGGCGCGCGCCGGCGTCGCCATCGGGGCGGACGGGCTGATCGTGGAAGTGCATCCCAATCCGGAAAAGGCGGTCAGTGACGGCGCGCAATCGCTCACCCTCGACGATTTCCGCGGCATGATGCGCCAGCTTCGCCCGTACCTGGAGCTTTGGAAGGAAGCCCGGCTCACCGTAACCGCCGCGGCTGTGTGATACTGCTCTCGTGAACTACAAGAAACGGGCCGCGCTGCTCATCATCACGATCGCTGCGCTCTGCGGAGTGGCGGTCTGGGGCGTAGCGCGGTTGCGCTACCACGCGCTGCGGACCACGGCAGACTGGCTGCAGCGCCTCCCCACGCGGGATTCCATGGTTTTGTACGTCGACTTCGCGGCACTGCGCAAGGGCGGGGTGCTGCAGATGCTGGCGGGGTCCAAGGTGGGCGAGGAACCCGAGTACAAGGTCTTCGTGATGAAGACCGAGTTCGATTACACGCGCGACCTGGATGCGGTGCTGGCGTGCTTCACGCCGCACGCCAAATACCTGGTGGTGCAAGGGCGCTTCGATTGGAATAGCCTCGCATCGTACGCGCGCGAGCAGGGCGGGACCTGCCGCGACGCCCTCTGCCGCATGAGCGGAAGCACGCCCGAGCGCAAGATCTCGTTTTTCCCCTTGCGGCCGAACCTGATGGGTCTGGCAGTCAGTCCGGACGAATGGGCCGCCGCCGATCTGCAGTCCACCGCCGCGCGGCGGCGGGGGCTGGAGTTGCCGGATGCGCCGGTGTGGATCTCGATCCCGCCCGCCATGCTGAAGACCGGCAGCGATATGCCGCCCGGCACGCGCATGTTCGCGCACACCATGGAAGATGCCGACGACGTCAGCATTGCCATGGCGCCGTCGGGCAGCCGCTTCGAAGCGCGGCTCAACGTGCAGTGCCGGTCGGAACGGCAAGCCGCCGCGCTGGCCGCGCAGCTCCAAGCAATCACGACCATGCTGCGCGAAATGATCGCGCGCGAGCACCAGACGCCCAATCCGCACGATTTGAGCGGGGTGCTGACTTCGGGGACGTTCAACCATCTCGGCACGCAGGTGAAGGGAAGTTGGCCGTTGGAGAAGGGGTTTGTGGAAGGATTGTTGGGCGGGGGATGAGAATCAGCAGATTCTGGGGAGTTGATCTCCCGCCAGCATGTCCACAATGCGGGTGGTCCCCAGCGCCGTCCGCATAGTCACCAGGCCGGGGTTGCGATCGGTGACCGCGCCGACGATGCGCGCCTCTGCGCCTAGCGGATGGGCGCGCATGGCGGCCAGCACGGCATCCGCGGCGGCCGGATCGACGATGGCCACCACCTTGCCTTCATTCGCGACGTAGAGCGGGTCCAGCCCAAGCATCTCGCAGGCGCCGCGCACTTCCTCTCGAATCGGAATCGCGCTTTCCTGGAGAGCCATGCCTACCGCGGATTGCGCGGCGATCTCATTCAGCGTGCTCGACAGGCCGCCGCGCGTCGGATCGCGCATGCAACGGATGGCGCCCGCCGGCGACGCCGCCAGCATCGCCCCGATCAGCCCGTGCAAAGCGGCCGAGTCGCTCTCGATGCGCGTTTCAAACTCCAGCCCTTCGCGCTGCGCCAGGATGGCGATCCCATGGTCGCCGATGTAGCCGCTGAGCAGCACGCAATCGCCCGGCCGGGCCTGGTTCGCGGATAGGCTGATGCCGGGCCGCACGATCCCGATTCCAGTCGTATTGATGAACAGGCCATCGCCGCTGCCCTTGTCCACCACCTTCGTATCGCCGGTCACGATCGGAATGCCCGCGCGCTCAGCCGCCGCGCCCATCGATCGCGCGACGGAACGCAGCGTTTCCATCGGCAGGCCTTCTTCCAGAATGAAAGCGGCGCTCAGACACAACGGATCGGCGCCGCCTACCGCGAGATCGTTGATGGTGCCGTGCACGGCCAGCGACCCAATATCACCGCCGGGAAAGAAGAGCGGCTTCACCACGTAGGAATCGGTGGTGAATGCCAGGCGCGCGCCGGCGGCTTCCACGATGGCCTGGTCGTCCATGCGGCACAGCGCGGGATTCGAGAATGCGGGCAGGAAGACATCGCGCAGCAACTCGGCGCTGAGCTTCCCGCCGCTTCCGTGGCCGAGCAGGACCTTATCGCGCTTGGTAACCGGCAGGGGACAGATGAACATCTCAGACTTTCACGAGCGGGTTCCGGCGATAGCGGTAATACGCCGCGCACGCGCCTTCGCTGGAAACCATGGGCGCGCCGAGAGGCCGTTCCGGCGTGCAGGATTCGCCGAACGCCGAACAATCGTGCGGCTTCTTCAGCCCTTGCAGCACGGCGGCCGCGATGCATTCGGGCGGCTCCTCGGCAGTGACCGTGGCGACGTCGAACACGCGTTCCGCATCGTACTGGGCGAACTCCTCGCGGATGCGATAGCCGCTCATGGGAATGGGTCCGATCCCGCGCCACTTGCGGTCGACGGGCTCGAACACTTCGAACATGATCTTGCGCGCGGCCGGGTTCCCTTCCCTGGTCACGCTGCGCGAGTACTGATTTTCGGCCTCCGCGCG
>JBEKPZ010000498.1:0-3905 GCA_049520215.1 Bryobacteraceae bacterium
ACGCCCAATCCGCCGCCCATACGGATCAACGCCAGCAGCAGCACCGGGAACAGCGCCGTAGCCGGGACCGACGCGGCCAGTTGCGCGAACGGCTGCGCGAAGCGCGCCAGCTTGGGGTTGAAGCCGATGGCCACGCCGGCCGGTATGGTCCAGGCAGCCGCAATCAACAGCGAGACAATCACCCGCGCCCACGTGGCCCCCGCGCCCTGCAGCGTGGAAATCAGCTCCGGGGAGGTTAGCGTCTTCAGCGTCATCGCCGCTTTGAACAGCGAATAGAGGATCGCGCCGCCCAGCAAAGCGCCCACCACCATACCCACTACCATCTTCCAATGCGCCGTCGGCTGAGGCGTCTCCGCGACATCCGGGTGCCGTGCCGCGCGCAGGCTGAGGCGCTCGGCCAGCGGCGCCATTACGGCCATGCGGAAGCGCTCCAGCAGGTTCGACCGGCGCAACAGATTCAGCACCGCCGAAGTCGGCTGCGAGCCGCTTTCCACCTGCTCGAACTTGAACTTGTCCGACCAGGCGATGGCCGGCCGCCACACCAGTTGATCGATCAGCAGGATCACGCCAACCATGGTGCCCAAGCCCCAGAAGATGGCGGACGTGTCGCCGGCGCTGGCGGCGGTCTGCAGGTACGAGCCCAATCCCGGCAGCCGGAAATCGCGCTTGCCCAGCACGAACATTTCGCACGCCATCAGGAAGAACCAGCCGCCCGCCACCGACACCATGGAGTTCCACACCAGGCCGATCGCGCCATAGGGCAGCTCCAGTTCCACGAACCGTTGCCACTTGCCGAAGCCGTAAATGCGGGCGGCCTCCCGCAGCTCGCGCGGGATGGACTTCAGCGACGCATAGAAGCTGAAAGCCATGTTCCACACCTGGCCGGTGAAGATCAGCAGGATCGCGCCGAATTCCACCCCGATCTGGCGCGTGGGGAACAGCGCCACCATGGCCAGCATCACGCCCGGCAGGAAGCTCAGCACGGGAATGGATTGCAGCACGTCGAGCACGGCCACCATCAAGCCTTCCAGCCGTTTGTTGTACGCCGCGATGTAGCCGTAAACCAGGGCGAAGAGCAGGCTCAGCAGGTAGGCGACAGAGATGCGCACCACGGAGTAAAACGCATAGATCGGCAGGGCGCGCGGCGAACGGGAGATCTCCGCCGCCGGTGTCATGGCGCCAAACCAATAACGCGTCATCACCAGCAAGCCATACATTCCCGCCAGCACCGCGGCGAAGACCACCAGGTCCAGCAGCGCGGACCAGGTGCGCTCGCCGATCACGGCGCGGGAAAGTACGGGCCGTAATGTCAATGCGAAGCCGCCTCGGGCTGCGGCGCCGCGGACGCCTCTTCCGGAAGGAAGAACCGGCGCGTGTCGGAGTCGTGATCGAACAGCTCCGCGTAGCGGCCCCACCCGATGGCCGTTTCGAGCTGCGACTTGGCTTCCTCCTCGCTGAAGTGTTCATCGAGCAGGTCTTCGAACACTCCATCCGGCAGGGTGTGGTCGGCGCGGGCTTCGAGCGACCGGGTGATCTCGCGGATGAGCGCGATGTTTTCAAGCGCGGCGGCGCGGAACAGCTCTTTCCGCCGCAAAATGTCGGCTTCGGCAAACGCGCGGCCCGCCGCGGTGATTTCGACGTCGCCCTCTTCCAGCTTGGCAAACCCCAACATCACGGCGCCGTCCACCACCGGCAACAAATCGTCGATCTCAAACGACAGCGCCGCGGCCAGGCGGTACATATCGTCGCGCCCGTTGTGGTCCGCCAGCATTTCGAGTAAACCGGCGATCGCGCCGCGCCGCGCATGCGGCAGCATCTGATACCTGGGCTTGGCGCGGGGGGCCATCGCGGGTACCGGCTGCAGCGCCGGCGGCAGATCGGGCCGCGTCAGGACGCGGTAGATGTAGTCGACCAGATTGGTGAAGCGCGCATCCTTTCGGTCGCGCGGGCGCTCCAGCGCCACTTGGAAGTCGGTCCGGATGGTGGCCGGATTCTTGCCCAGCACGATGATGCGGTCGGCCAGCAGCACGGCTTCCTCGATATTGTGCGTAACCACGAAGACCGCGCGCGTGGGCATTTTGTGGCTCTGCCAAAGCTCCAGCAGCTCGCCGCGCAGGTTCTCGGCGGTGAGCACATCGAGAGCGGAGAATGGCTCATCCATGAACAGCACCTCGGGCTCGACGACCAGCGCGCGCGCGAAGCCTACGCGCTGTTTCATGCCTCCCGAAAGCTCCTTGGGATACGCGTTTTCGAAACCGTCCAGGCCCACCGTGTCCAGAATCTTGGTGCTGCGTTCGGTCCGCTCGGCCGCGGGCACGCCGCGCGCCTTCAGCGGCGCCGCGACATTCTCAAGCACCGTCAGCCACGGGAACAGCGCGAAACTTTGAAACACAATCGAAACATTCTCGCAAGGGCCACCCACTTCATGCCCATGGTGGATGACCTCTCCGCCGGTGGGCCGCGCCAGGCCCGTCAACATGCGTAACAACGTGGATTTACCGCTGCCCGATGGCCCCAGCACGGCCAGAATCTCGCCCGGATAAATGGCCAGATCCATGGGCGCTATGACTTGAATCAGCCCATCGCCTTCCGCGCCGTAGGATTTCTCGACTTTGCGGGCTTCGATGATTGCGTGCATGGTGGGGACTTCACGAATCTAACACAAAAGCAGAAGTCAGAAGTCAGAAGTCAGAAGACAGAAGGCCGAAACTTTCGTCGCACTCGGCGCTATGATGAACTCCGATGCGCCTATTCATCAGTTCCATCCTCTGCCTCTTCTTTGCTCTGAACGCCAGCGGCCAGCCCTACCGGGTGACGATTCACTCGGGCGTCGCCGTCGCCATGCGGGACGGCGTCAAGCTCACGGCCGACATTTACCAGCCCGAGGCGGAGGGCAAGTTCCCCGTGCTGCTCGAGCGCACGCCCTACAATCGCGCGGGCGGCGCTGGTTCGGCGTCGGCAATGGCCGCACACGGCTATGTCGTCGTCATTCAGGACACTCGCGGCCGCTTCGATTCGCAAGGCGAGTTTTATCCTTTCCGCTACGAAAGCCAGGATGGCTACGACACGGTCGAGTGGGCCGCCGGCCTGCCCTACGCCAACGGCAAAGTCGGCATGTTCGGCGGCTCTTACGTGGGCGCGACGCAGATGCTTGCGGCCATCTCTTCCCCGCCCCATCTGGTGGCCATTCAGCCCTATGTGACGGCGTCGGAGTATTACGATGGCTGGACCTATCAGAACGGCGCGCTCATGCAATGGTTCGCCAGCTCGTGGTCGAGCGGTCTGGCGGTCGATACTTTACGACGCAAAGCGAGCGGCCTCCAGGACCCCAAATCGTGGGTGGCGCAATTGCCCGTGGATACCTATCGCATGCTCGAACTGCCTCCGGTTTCCGCGCTGGCGCCTTACTTCGGCGATTGGGTGGCGCACGAACGCGACGACGACTACTGGCGGCCATGGAAGATCTCCGACCATTACGCGGAGATGAACGTGAAGGCGCTGCACGCCGGCGGCTGGCATGACATCTTCTTGAAAGGCACCATCCAGAACTACGTGGGCATGCGCAGCGCCTCGCCCGCACGCGCCGATCAGCGGCTGTTGCTGGGTCCCTGGGCGCATGCCGACACTTCGCCCGAAGGCAAGATCGGCGACGTCACTTTCGGCAAGAGCGCGGTGCTGGATTCCGACGGCACCATCCTGCGCTGGTACGACTACGCGCTGAAAGGGGTGCGCAACGAGTACGCCACGGGTGCGCCGGTGCGCCTCTTCATCATGGGCGAAAACGCGTGGCGCGACGAGCGGGAGTTCCCCCTGGCGCGCACCCGCTACACGAAGTATTATCTGCGCAACGGCGCGCTCTCAACCGATGCGCCGGGCGCAGAGGAACCGGCGGCGTACGAATACGA
>JBEKPZ010000499.1:0-3868 GCA_049520215.1 Bryobacteraceae bacterium
GAGATGCTGCCCTGGCTTGTGACATTCAATGCGGAGGGCCCCCAGTCTCTGCCTAGATCGTTGCGGTCCAGGATCATTTGCGCCTGATTATTGGCTTGCGCGCCGGTCAGCGCCGAGTTCATGTCGAGACTCTTCGACCAGGTGTAATTAGCGCGAAATTCCAGCCCATGTGTAAGACGACGGCTCACGTCCACCTGCAGCGCGTTGTAACTACTGTTGCCCTCGGTGTACCAGAAGAAACCCGCGCCCAGGTACGGGTTAGGCCGGCTGCCGGCGGGGACATACTGCGCGCCTTGGGGTACGCCTGCCGCGCAACCCGAGGGGCTGGCGCAGATCTGGGTGGGAATGGTGTTGGGGTCCACGCTGAGAAGACCGTGGTATCCGAACGACCCGACATACGCGAGCCGCAGGACCGTGTTGCGGTCGAGCTGCCGCTCCACGGTGAGACGCCACTCCTCGACCGTTGGCGTCTTCGCGTTCCGCTGGACACCCTGGGGCGCGTAAGTAGTACACGGCGCCGGGACGCCTGGGCCGCAAGAGGGCGGGGGAGCCACGTTCGGCAGAATGGGCAGGATCGAAGGCAGCGAGACGTTGGCGAACGAGAGTGCCCCGTTGTAGGGCGGGAGGGAATTCAGGAGAAAGCTGAGATCGTCGATCAGCGAGTAATAGGTGCCGAAGCCGGCACGCAACACGGTGTGGCCATTGCCGAAGATATCCCACGCCAAGGCGATGCGGGGACCGAATAGATGGGTCGCGTTGTTCTGGGTGAACGCCGAATGGCCGACGATCGGAGTGGTTTCCAGCACACCGCTACCGTTGGTGACGTAATTGGCCGCCCTGCCGGCCTCTTCATTCCAGCCGTTGGTGAACTCATCCCGGATGCCCGCCTGAAGCGTGAAATTCGGCAGCAGCTTGATGGTGTCCTCGAAATACCAGGCACCCATGAGACTTCTCCAACCCAGCTCACTCGCCGTGGGTACTACCTGGAAACTGCTGACTTTGCCCTGCAGAAACGTCGTCAGGCTGGCGAAACTCGCTTGTCCCAACTGGCGCGATGCGGTGTCGTCGTTATCCTGGAGGCGCTGAAACCAGACGCCGGCGCTGATCTGATGCTTCCCCTTCAAGATCTGAACGCTATCGGTCCAGGTGAAGAGATTGCGGCGGGACCAGGCATTCGCAGCATTGTTCGGTCCGGCTGAAGTGACTGATCCGGAGCCCGTGGTGGTGACGCCGCCCCCGATCACGATTCCGCCCGGCCCCAATCCGCCGACAAACGAGTCACTCGCCGGAAACGAAGCCAGGGGCGATGAATCCAGGTTGAAGGCCGCGCGCGAGAAGCCGGCATCGAACGTGTTCAGAAACCGCGGCGAAAAAACGTGAGTTTCCTGCGCGCTGGCCACCTGGGCGCGCAGCGGTTCGTAAGACGCAAACAGCGGATCTGCCAGCGGGACGAGGCTGTTCCCGTCGTCGATGGTGTAGATGCCAGCGAGCCAATCGCGGCTGCCCAGCGTGTAATCGGCGCGCGTGGTGCCGAAATCTTCGCGGATCGCCTGGCGGGGATTATTGTAGGAGAGCGCCGTCCCGCTCCCGCGCTCCGGACCGTTGGGCTGGGGCCAAAAGGACATGTATGCGAGCATCGTCGGATTCAGATTGGCGACCTGCTTATACACTCCCGCGGCGTTTGGCAGCAGGCCCAGGCGCGCTTCGGCGTCGGGAACCACAGCGACGTTAGTGACTGCCAGGGCTTGGCGGAAACCTTCGTAGTTGCCGAATAGGAACAGCTTGTTTTTTCGAAGCGGCCCTCCCAGAGCCCCTCCGAACTGGTTCCGGCGAAAGGGTGGGACGAAAGCCTGGTCGAAGAAGTTGCGGGCATCGAGCGCGCTATTCCGCAAGAATTCGAACACCGACCCGTGTGGCACGTTGGCGCCGGACTGCGTCGCGACGATGACCTGTGCGCCGGCGCGCTTGCCGTACTCCGCTCCGTAGGTATCGGTCAGAACGTTGAACTCCCGGACAGCGTCGATCCCCAGCAACTCCCCACTGGCGCCTCCGGGCGTGACTGCGAGTTGGCTGGCGCCGGTGTACTCGACTCCATTTAGCAGGAACAGGTTCTCCGCGGTCCGCCGTCCTTCCACCGAAAAGGTGTTGCCGTCGCTGGTGCTGGTATTGGAGCTCTTCATGGCGCTGTAATTGATGGCGCCTGGGTTCAGGGCGATCAGGTTATCGAAGCTTCTTCCATTGAGCGGCAGATCCTTCACGGCATGTTCGCCAACCACCCCGGCGACCGATGCGGTGGTGGTGTCGACCACTGGCGCCTGTTCGGAAACAGTGACTTGCTGGGCCAGTTCGCCCACTTCCAGGCGCAGGTTAGCGACTGCTTCCTGGCCAATCCGCAGATCGATGCCGGTGCGCAAGGCTGCCTTGAACCCCGGCTTTTCCGCCTTCACTTCCTGCGGCCCGAGAGGCAGGGAGAGAACTCTGTAGTTGCCGTCCGCATTCGTGGCGGCGGTTCGCGATGCGCCGGTCTCCAGGCTCCTGACCGACACGGTAGCGCCGCCGACGGGGCTGCCGGAGGCGTCCTCCACTCTTCCGGAAATGGACGCGGAGGCCTGCCCCCACGCGGGAGCGGCAATGAGGGCCGCGACCCAGAGAAGGCGCGTGCAAAACAGCCGGTTGAGATGCGTTCGGTTCATAGGCCACACGAATGCGGGCAGCGACCCGCCAGTGCTTTGGGAATGTGGTGCGCCCGGAGGGACTCGAACCCCCGGCCTACTGGTTCGAAGCCAGCCGCTCTATCCAACTGAGCTACGGGCGCGCACCTGTACGATTCTACCGCGAACCGACCACTAAATACCCGCCCATCCGGATTGGGGATCTCGTTCTAGGATGCGCAGGCCGCCGCGCGCGAGAGCTTGGGAAGGCTGGATCCTGCGCTCGCTTGTTTACCATACGCAATATGCGTATCGTGGAAGTGAATGGCGTCCGCTCCAATGACGGTCGTGGAAACCGGTGAGTTCTTGAAGCGCGCCGAGCCGCTGTTGTCGGATTCGGAGAGGGCGGAACTGGTGGCGTTCGTAGGAGCAAATCCAGACGCTGGCGAGGCCATCCCGGAGAGCGGTGGGGTTCGGAAAATCCGGTGGGCGCTTCAGGGAAGGGGCAAGCGGGGCGGGTCTGCGTACGCGAAGAACCGAAAGGCGAACCTCAGCAAGGCCGAGCGAAACGCCATGAAGCGCTTGGTCCCGGCATTGGTGGCTGGGTACCCGAGAAAAGGATAGGACGTCCGATATGACTATGAAAGCGAGAGCCAAGTCCGGCGTGAAGAAGGCGACGCGCGCGCGGAAACCTCAGACCGTCGGCGAGAGCGTTATCCAAGGATTGAAGGAGGCCATCGCGTGGACCAAAGGCGAGAACGACAACGTGCGCGTGACGCTGGTGCACGTGCCAGAGGTGGATGTGCGAAACGTCCGGGTGAAGATGGGACTCAGCCAGGCGCAGTTCGCGACCAAGTTTGGCTTTCCGCCGGCTACGCTGAGGAGCTGGGACGCACCCCGACGCGCCCACGCGTGTGCTGCTGGCGGTCATCGCGAAGCACCCGGCGGCGGTCGAGGACGTGCTGCGGAAGGCTAGTTGAAATAAAGAGCGGGGCTAAAGCCCCGCGCGGGATAAATCCCGCCCTCCAGAACTAGCGCGAACAGACCAGCAGTAAGTACCGCCCATCCTGACTTAGGATCTCATCCAGGATGCGGAGGCCGCCGCGCTCCACCAGCAGCGTGTGGAGAGCTTCGGTGGTGAACCTGTAGCTGAAGTTCAGGTTGATGTGCTCGCCGCGCTGGACCAGCACTTCGCGATCCGGAGTGGCGATGCGCAG
>JBEKPZ010000500.1:0-3865 GCA_049520215.1 Bryobacteraceae bacterium
GGTGACGCGCGATTCGTGCGCCTCGTCGGCCGACTTAGGATCCGGAAGTCATCGCCGGGCGCAGCGGCGGCGCGAGCGTGCAGCCACACGGCTGCCCGCGCCCTCCGCCCCGCGCGCATCCCATCCGCACGCCGGCGGTCGCGGCGCCGGACGGCGGGACCGGCGGGGCGGGATCGCGCGGAGGAAGCGCGTGATGCCACCCAACGCGGGCACCCGGAAGTCATCGCACGGCGCAACCGGGCCTCGGGCACGCGGCCGCGCGTCGCCGTCCCGGGGAAGTGGCGCCCGCCCGCGCGGCGCGCACTCTCATCCGCGCGCCGGCGGTCGCGGCAACGGACCACGGGCGGAGGGACGGGCCGCCGGCAGCGGGCTGCGCGAAGCGCGTTATGCCACCCAACGCGGGCAAGAGGCATCTATCGCCCGGAGCAACCGCGCCACGGTCGTGCAGGCTGCGCGTCGGCATCGGGCGCTGGAAGCGCGTTATGCCACCCAACCGGGCCATCCGGAAGGTATCGCGCGGCGCAACCGCGCCGTGGCGCGTGCCGGCTGCGCGTCGGCATCCCGGTGACGGGGCCGCTCGCCAACGTTGCCGGATTCACGGCGCCATGCTGTGCGATCCATCGGCCAGCCCCGCGCAAACCAATGGATGCAGCGCCCTCCGCGCGGCGCGCATCCCCATCCGCCCGCCGGCGGTCGCTGGCGACGGAACGGGGCGGCGGCATGAGGCGGCGGGCAGAGCGCGATGCGCCGTCACCCGAGATCCAAGTAGCGTTCCCTGATGATACTCCGGCCGCTTCCGACAGAGCTACAAGTTCAATGAAAGCGGCTTCGAAGGTGCGATGCCGCGGAACCGATTCTTCCCGTTTACGATCAACTCCACGCTCCCAGACAGGTTCAAACCTGCAGGGCTGAAATTCACTTCGATCCGCTTGGCGTCCCAAGCGCGGATGCGAATGGTGGTCCCTTGAATCCAGCATTCGAACTTCACTCGTGGCTCCGCCTGTGGATACGCATCGGGATAAAGTCTTGGAATCGAAATCCCCCAGATGCCACGATGCTGCGGCGTGTCCGCGATAAACGAGAAATGTTCGGGCCTACGTCGAGTGTGCTCCAGCAACCAAGCCTCTAACGCAGACGCATCCTCCGCGCGATAGTTGTGTCCAACCCCTGCCGCCACCACGATTTTCGGAGGATCACCTACCGCAGTCAGTGAAGCTCGAAAGTTGTCAAACGATGCCCTCCGTTCTTTGTCCTCATCGCCGACCCAGAGGCAGAAGGGTACGCTGCTGGCATTGCCCACCAATCCCAACGCAAACGGAGCCCCAATCGGGTTGCCCGCCATGATTCCAACAGCCGCCCATAAATCGGGTGTGCGTTGGACAATTGACCAGGCGTCATCACCTCCCCACGAATGGCCGGAAAGATACCAACGGTTTGGGTCGACTGTTGCGAAGCTTTTGACATCCTCGATTGCTTCCCATATGTCAGGCTCCGACCCATTTTCATTTCTCCACTCCCCGTTTCCGCGCAACGAGGGGACTACAGTGATCACGTCGGCGTTCTTTACCGTGTCCTGTTTCGGCGGCTGGAATGTGTCACTCACATAGGCGAGTGGGACGTCTGGCCCCCTGCCATGCAGCTGAATGTGGAGCGCGTAAGCTTTCCGCGAATCCCAATGGGGAGGCAAACTGACGATACAAAACTGAAGCGTTCCGTCGCTTTGCGAGAGCCTCGCGAGTGTCAGAGAACGTCTTCCATCCACGAGATACGGCTCGGCCCTTTCACCATCGCTGTTCAGGCCGACCTCAATTGTGCCCAGGTAACCGAATAGCTGTTTTTCACGCTCGTCTTTGTCGGCTCCAGCAAGTTGCAGCTTCAATACATTCTCTTCGCTCAAAGCGAGCACCGATCTGAGATGTCTCGAAAATAGCTCTGGTTGGGGTTTACTCAGCAATGCCGCTGTATAGGCTTTAATTCGTGAGAGCGCAGCCTCGACGAGAGTCTCTGGGTGTGGTGACGGCTCAGCTTGCGACACAGTACTCTGAAGCAAAGACAGAATCACTGCCAAGCTGACCTCTTGGAACGTCCATGGTTTGAGTCTCATCTTAGTAGTCCGTCTTGAGTGGACAACGAAACGATTCTATCAAATCCCGAGCGGACGCCGAACAACAACTCTCGCAGCCATGAGCTGCATTATACCCGCTATACCCGCTCAACCGGTGCAAAGCAGAGGTTTGGGGATGAATTGTCGGGCACTCGGAAGTATCGCTCGGCGCACTCGCGCCACGGGCGTGCAGGCTGCGCGACGGCGCGCCGGTGAAATGGCCCTGGCCGACTTCGGCCAACCGGAGGGTATGCCTGGCGCACGCGCGCCACGGGCGTGCTGGCTGCGCGTCGGCCCTCCGACGAAGTGGCCACCCGCCGACGTAGCTGGATGCGGGCGCCCCCCGCCCGCCGCGCATCCCCATCCGCGCGCCGGCGGTCGCGGCGAGGGACCACGGGCGGCGGGCGCCGGGGCGGCTGCCGGGATCGGGCGCGTGAAGCGCGTGGAAGATCGTACGCATCGCCGACCGGCTTCGCGCCCATCACGGATGCGGGCGCCTTCCGCGCGTCGCGCATCCCCACCCGCACGGGGGCGGTCGCGGCGACGAACCACGGGCGGCCGGCGGAGGGACGGGCGGCCGGGGGAGCGGGCGGCGCGAAGCGCGTTGTGTCACCAAACCGCGCACCCGGAAGTATCGTTTGGCGCCACCGCGCCGCGGGCGCACAGATCGCGCGTCGGCATCCCGGCAAAAACGACGTGCCACCCGACGGCGCGGCCCAACTGCAACGGCAAAACCGTGAAAAGCAGATTGTAAAACCGTGTGGGCCGACCCCGACACAGTTTGAGGCGGGTGTATCATTAGACCAACGAGGGATTTTGCCATGCCTGGGCACGTTGGAGGGACTCCTCACCTTACTCTCCGCGCCATTCTGTTTCTGGTTTGGTTGGTGCTGGGCAACGACTGGCTGACGAGGCACATGGGAGTGGGCCTGACCGGCCAGCTTCTGCCTATTGCCGCCGCGCTTGGAATACTGGGCACAGGATTCGCCGGGCTGGAGGCCGCCACAGGTGAAAAACTCAAAGAGAAGTGGCTGGGAAAGATAGTCGAAAAACTGTTGAAGCCGCGCGTGCTGGTTGGTCTCTACGCGGCGCTGGTGGTCGCGATGGCGGGTTGGAGCTCCGTGACGATTCTCAACGATCCTGCCAACACTGTCTTTGAGGCAACGCTCACGTCGGCCGATTCCGCGGGCGGTGCGGGCGTGCAGCAGGACAACAAAGGAGCGCCGGGCAATCCGGTGCAATTCAATCATGTGTGGGTGGGGGCCTTGGGCCGACCGTACCGGCTGGTGGTGAAAGGCTATTTGCCGCAGATGTTCGAGGTCTACCCGATCGCCGGCGTGGCGCTGAGCCCTCGCAAGGACCTGCGGCTTACGCCGTCGGTGCTGTTGCGGCCTCCGTTTGAAGCGCTGCCGGCGATGACGGGAGGTGTGCGCATCGTCGCGTGGATGGAAGACACGAGGGGGAGCAACAAGAGACAGATCCTACCGGCGGATCAGATGGCTGGGAAGCAATCGATTCTGATCGGAAGCGAGCAGCCGATCCCGCAGGCTTGGCTGGACAAGTGGCGGGTGGATGCGTTGGCGCATCGAATCACAAATGAGTCGCTGCTGGCACAACTGCAGGATTCCTGGAAGCAGGCGCTCGTGGCAGCACCGCTAACGCCACTTGAGCCAGGACAGGTCTTACGAGCCGTTGTCTGTAACCCGAACCGCCAGACCCTGGCGGAAGCGCGGTCGCTACTGAGTGAGGATCGGTTTCAGG
>JBEKPZ010000501.1:0-3907 GCA_049520215.1 Bryobacteraceae bacterium
TCACGAATTCTCCCGCACCTTCCCTGGATATCTTCGATCTGCAGGCCAAAGCGATGGTCCGCAGGCTTCCGATTCCGGCCGGACCGGCCACCGGCGCCTGGGCCGGCGACCGCTTTTACATCTTCAGCTATGGCACCGGAAAGAGCCAATTGTGGAGCGTGACGCCGGAAGATACCGAGCTTTCGCCGGCCAAGCCGATTCTTTTGCCGGACCTGCATGGCGCCTGCAACGAACCAGTCCTGCTCACGATGGTGGGCGCGGCGGACCGGCTCTATCTTGCGGAAGCTTTCGGATTCAAGCTGGATCGCCGCCGCGCTTGCCCGGACACGCCGCGGGGATCGGGCGAAGTCCGCAACGCGGTGTCAGTCTGATGCGCATCGATCCGGCGAAGAGAAATGGCGTATTCAACAGCGCTGGCCACATTCTGGAACCTGGCGATTGGAACCTCACGTTGGCTCACATCCCGCTCGCGCTCATCCCGCACGGAAACTTGCATGCCGCCAACTCGTGTTCCCGCTGACTTTCCGGCTGTGGTTTGATAGATCCAATGCAGTCATACCGCCATATCCCCGCGCCGCCGCTATCGGAATTCGTGGACCTGCTCTGGTTGTACGAAGGCTACCGGCAGCCGCACGCGAAAGAGCGCCTGCTGCCGGATGGCTCCATGGAACTGGCAATCAACCTCAACGAAGACGTGACGCGCGTGTACGACCCGCACGACACCGCGAAATTCCAAACGCTGCGCGGGCCGGTGATGGTGGGGGCGCATTCGGAATTCTTCGTGATCGATACCGCCGAGCAGCATTCCGTCGCCGGCGTACACTTCAAACCGGGGGGCGCTTTCCCGTTTTTTGGTCCGCCCGCCAGCGAGTTGCACAACACGCTGGTGTCGCTGGAGGATTTGTGGGGCCGCCTTGCGGGGCAGTTGCGGGAGCGGTTGCTGGAGGCCGCCACACCGCAGGCCAAGCTTCGCGTGCTGGAACAGGCCTTGCTCGCGCAGGCGGCCGAGCGGCTCGAACGGCACCCGGCCGTGGCCTTTGCGCTGCACGAGTTTCGCAGCGCGCCACACACGCGCACGATCGCGGAGGTGACCGGGCAGATCGGGCTGAGCGCGAAACGGTTCATACAGGTGTTCAACGGCGAAGTCGGACTCACGCCCAAGCTGTTTTGCCGCGTGCGGCGATTCCAGCGCGTGCTGCGGCGCATCGGCGCGGGACGGCCAGTGGAGTGGGCGGCGGTGGCGGCGGATTGCGGCTATTTCGACCAGGCGCATTTCATTCACGACTTCCGCGCGTTTTCGGGGATCAATCCGTCCACTTACATGGCGCAGCGTACGGAACATCTCAATCATGTCCCGTTGATCGATTGACTTCAATTTTTTACAATACGCGCGACGCCCGATTGGTCGAAAATGGATGCATGGCAAACACAGTGAAAGCAATCCCAGAGGGTTCTGAAGGCGCGACGCCGTACCTGTCGATCAAGGGTGCGGCCGATGCCATCGAGTTCTACAAGAAAGCATTCGGCGCAACGGAAACGATGCGGATGGCCGGCCCCGACGGCAGGATCGCCCACGCCGAAATCAAGATCGGCAAAGCCAGGATCATGCTGGCGGACGAACATCCGGAAATCCGGTTCCTGAGTCCGCGGACGCTGGGCGGCTCGCCGGTTACCATCCATATTTACGTCGAAGACATCGACGCGTTGGCCGCGCAGGCCGAGGCCGCCGGCGCCAAGGTCGTGCGCGCGGTGGCGGATCAATTCTACGGCGATCGCACCGGCGGGTTCGAAGACCCGTTCGGGCACGTGTGGCACTTCGCCACGCACAAGGAGGATGTGTCCAACGAGGAGATGCAAAGGCGCATGGCGGCGGCGGGCGGCCACTCATGAGCAAGGCAGGCGGCCTGAGAGGCCGCCGCGGGCCAAGGGCCTGCCCCACCAAGACCGTAACTGGGCAGGCGGGCGACGCGTCCACTCGATTGCATGCGGTTTCACTTGTTGTTGTGCGTCGCGCCGATCTTCGCCGTCCAGTCCCGAGCAGAAGATCTCGTACTGAAGATCCAGCCGGTTAAGACCTCGCTTGACGTCAAGGGTCAGGCGGTCGGAATCACGGCGTGGGGAGTCGTCTCCAGCCGGCCTCAGGGGCCATTCAAGCTGGCATTGACGGCGGATCTGAGCGATCTGCAGGACAATATCGGCGCGCTGCTCGCCTCCCAACTGAACCGCTCGGAGCGCTGCGGGGAACGGCTTTCGGTGGAGGGAGCCACGCTGGCCCCAGCCTCTCCGGCAGCGGTTTTGACCGCCCACGTGCACTACGAGCGTTTCGCTTGCGCCAAAGCGTTCGGCCGGGAGATAGTCAGGAGGCTGGTGGGCGGCAACGCTGCCGTTACGGTGAAGTTGACGCCGTCGGCTGGGCCGGACGGAATCTCGATGGCGTCGGAGGTGCAGAAGATCGACGCCGATGGATCGCTGGGCGAGCTACTGCGGTCCGGTTCGCTGGGCGCGACGGTGAAGGAGAAGATTGCAAGCAGCGTTGAGTCGTCGATTCGCAAGGGACTGGACCTGAAGTCCGCGCTGCCGACGGCGGTCGCGGCCGCAGCTACGCTCCGGGGTGCGCAGTTCGTGAGCGGCACGGAAGGCCGGTTGTGGTTCTCGGTGGATGGAGAGGTGCGGATCTCGGCCGCCCAGTTTCGCTCGCTCAACTTGAAAGGTCAGTAGAGTCGATACGCCGCCGCGGCCGAGTGCCTGCTTCGCAACGGAAGGTCGGGGGAAAGGCCGGTTGACAACCTGCCCCGCAGAGCCTGCCTCAGTAGCCGTTGTCTTCCGGCAGGTGCGCCGGAATCTCAAACAGGCCCTGCGGAAGGGACGTCGGCAAGAACGTGTTGGGGTCCGGCGCGGTCAGCCCGCCGGAGGCGAAGAAGCCGGCCACCTGTTGTTGCGCCGCCAGGCCGATCTCTATCGCATCCAGGCTCGGGATGTCCACCGTGTAGCCCGAGCTGGCGACGAAGAAGCTGATGAACAATGCCAGGAACGAGTGCGGGTCCTGCGGCACCGGCAGCCCATCGGCCAGCGCGATATCGTGCCGGTACTCCCACGTGGTGGGGTGATTGGCAGCCTTGATCAGGCGGGTGGTGGCCATGTTCGGCATGGTGGTGTCCAGGCGCGCCAACTGGAACAGGATGTTCTTGTACGGCACGCCCGGCAGCGTGGAAGCCGACAAGTGCGGCGCGTAGTTCACCGGATCGCCCGGCGATTGGAGCCATTCATAGAGCTCGAACGCATTCTGTATGGCGATGGCGCCCGGCACCTCGTTGACGAATGCCGGCTGATAGGGGAACACGTAATTGTCGTTGAAATCCGTGCCTTCGTTGAGCAACGACGGCGTGCGCGCGCCCAGCAACGCGGCCGCCAGATCGTGATACGTCTGGCTCCAGCGCACGATGTCCTCCACCGAGCCGCCGCCCACATTCAATACCGAGGCTGGCACGGCCGGCTCCAGCGCCGAGAAGAGGGTGCCATACATGGATCCCAGCGACTGGCCGACGTAGTAGATCTTGGTGGCGTCCAGATCGGGATGCCCAGCGCCCGTAAGCGACACGCCGCCCTGGATGGTGCGAACCAACTCGCCGAGGTCCAGCGCCGTTTGCCGCAAACAGTCGCGCAAAGCCACCTGCGCCGGGTTGGCCGCCAAGCAGCCTTCATACGGACCGATCTGCCCGTCGCCATTGAGGTCCACGCCGCGCCCGCCCGCGGTCAAGGTGGTCACGCTGCCCGACGGGTCAGTAATAATGACCTGGCTCTGCGGCCCGAACCCATGTCCTACGGCGTTGATGGCGATGGTGGCGAAACCGGCTTGCGCCAGCGTGGGGGCCATGGCGGTCGGTCCGCCCCACTGGCTGTCGCCGAG
>JBEKPZ010000502.1:0-3774 GCA_049520215.1 Bryobacteraceae bacterium
ACGGGACCCGCTATTCAACGGCCACCAACGCCATTCCCGTGCTGCGCAATCCGGCCTCAACCGGCACGATCGTGGCCTACCCTACGAATGCAGCCCTCACCCCGTACACCGATTTCTACTTCCGCGGTTTCGACAACTCGCTTCCGGATTTCTGGCGTTACTCGGAGTGGGCGCGAGATTTCGATGCCCGCGAGCGGCTAGCCAGGCCGGTAGTAGGCGGGCCCGTATTCCCGGAGGGGCTGGCTCGGTTGACCCTGGTTCGCTTCATGCACGATCACACCGGAAACTTCGACGTCGCGATTGATGGGGTGAATACTCCGGAGCTGATGGTAGCCGACAACGACTATGCGGTGGGCTTGCTGATTCAGAAGATCGCCCACAGCAGGTACGCGAACAACACTCTGATCTTTGTGGTTGAAGACGACGCGCAGGATGGCGGCGACCACGTGGATTCGCACCGCAGCATTGCGTTCGTGGCGGGCGCTTACGTGAAGCAAGGCGTGCTGGTTTCCACACCGTACAACACCATCGACTTCGTGCGCACGATGGAAGAGGTGCTGGGCCTCCCGCCGATGAACCTGAACGACGCACTGGCCCATCCCATGGCCGACATCTTCAACACCACGCCCAGCGCCTGGAGCTTTACGGCTACTCCTTCACCGCTTCTCTACAATACGCAACTGCCCATAACGCCCCACAAGCGGGCCGGCCTGATGGCGCCAAAGCCGACGCACGACGCGAAGTACTGGGCGCGGGTCACCAAGGGGATGGACTTCACGGACGCGGACCGCGTGGAGCCCGGGGATTTCAACCGCATCCTCTGGAAGGGGATGATGGGCGGCAAGCCTTATCCCGCCGCGCCGACGGGGCTGGACTTGCGCCAGAACCGCGCGGAACTCCTGGCGCGTTACCGGCGGTCTCTGAAGCCAAAAGCGACGCTGGAACAGAAAAAGGGCGCCGACTGAGCGCGGCGAATTTACAGATTCCAGGAGACCATCATGACTCTTATCGAGAAACGGCCATTCATCCGGATTCTGATGCTGGCGGCGCTCGCGGCGGCGGCCGCAGCCGGGCAGACCTATGATTTCGACAACAGCGCCAACGCGACGCTGAAAGGACAGTATTTCGTGCGCGAGGTTGCGCTCCTGAACCTGAGCGCAACAGGCGGCGTTGGAGAAGCGATCGGCGCCACCGGAATCGCCGCCTTCGACGGGGCTGGAAACTACACCTTCAGCGGCCAGATCGCCGATTCCGCTTCGCAGACGGGAGCCAGCAGTACAACCTCCAGCGGCACTTACGCGGTGGCCGCGAACGGCTTCCTGAGGATCGCCAGTTTTGCGGGCAATGGCGCCATCGCCTACGGTGGGGTGGGGGCGGTGGGACCGTTCGCGTTCACCGCCAGTGCGACGGAGAACCACAGTCCGGTGTTCGATCTGATGGTGGGCATTCCCATCGGTTCCAGCGTTTCCAACGCGAGCCTGAAGGGCGCCTATAATGCCGTTTATCTCAATTTCCCGCAGGCGGCGGTGGGCCAAACCCGCCAGGCATACATGCCGCTCCAAGCCGACGGGGCCGGCGGATTCGGCGCGGTATCGGCGGCGGGCAGCGCCACGGACAACGCCAGCCTGACCACACAGGCCATCCCCAGCGTCACTTACTCTCTGTCGGGGACTACGGGAACCATCGATTTCGGCGTCGCGGCCTCCAATCAGTTGATCGGCGGGACGCAGTCGTTCTTGGTCTCGGCGGACGGCAACCTGCTGGTGGGCGGATCGCCCGGCGGATACGATCTGTTTCTGGCCTCGCCGGCTATCTCGTCTGTCTCCCAGACCGCCTTCCAGGGGTTCTACTATCTGGGCGGGCTGGAGGCCGACAACACCGTGTGGGCCAGCCGGACGCAAAGCCTGCCGGATGCCTTCTACGGCTCTGTGAATGCAACCGGCCAGGGTAGCTATACCAGCCACCTGCGCCTCAACTCGAACGGGTACTCCGTCGAGGATCTGACCTCCGGCTGGCAGTCCAGCATACAGGCTAACGGCAGCTTCACGCCGGGAGACGGCGACCAATACTGGCTGGGCGCCAGTGGACAGGTGGTGCTGGGGGTGGGCCAGGGAAACTTCTATTCCATCGCAGCTGGCCTGCATGCGGTGAACTATGCGCCGGCTAATCCCACGGCGGATGTCTTCCTGAACCCGCTGGGCATCGTGAATGCGGCCAGTTTTGCGCCGGCCACGAATCCGGTGGCGCCGCAGGAAATGATCACGCTGTTCGGGTCGAACCTGTCGACCGGGCCGGCCCAAGCATCCACGTTCCCGCTGCCCACAACACTGTTGACCACGCGGGTTCTGGTTAACGGCGTGGCCGCCCCTCTGCTGACGGTGAGTCCGACCGAGATTACCATGCTGGTGCCTAGCGCCGCGTCCCCGGATTTCACGGCTTATGCGGCCTTCGAAGTCCAGGGTCCGGCTTGCCCCCCGTCCGCCCCCGCCGGCTCCCAATGCCCAGCATCGAAGCTCGTGTACATGTACACCAATTACACCGCCCCGGGCGTCTTCTCTCTTGCAGAGAATGGCATAGGGCCGGCCGCGGCCGAACAAGGCGCCGGATACACGGTCATCGGTGCGAACAACCCGGCGACACCGGGGGGCATTCCCATGCTCTTCCTGACTGGCATGGGTTCAATTACGCCGTCGCTCGCGGACGGAGTGCCGTCGTCGCCCACCGGCCATCCATGGAACCTGCTGAATATCTACAACGAGAGCGCTCTGGATGTGTACTTCGACGGCTCCGCGTCACCGAATATCCCGTTTGCCGGTGTGGTTCCCGGGTACGCCGCGGGGTTGTATCAGATCGACGCGCAGATCCCGTGCAGCGTCTCCAGCGGAGACGATTACGTGGACATCCAAACGCCGGACGCGGAAGCCGAGCAGGTGACGGTGAACGTCGCAGGCGAGTGCCCTTCCACGATTATTCTATCGAGTCCGGCAGCCATGCGGAAATCTTCTGGCAGGGGAAGGCGCGCCGTAGCCGTTCGGCGCGGATCGGCCGCTCCACAGCAGGTCAGGCCGGTTTCGCGATAATGCTTAGATGCCTGGTTCTGTTATTAATCGCTGCCGCGGCGCTGGCACAGGAGGCGCCCGCGGCTCCCGCCGCTCAACCGGGGACGACGATTCCTTCCGGCGTTCCTCTTCGCGTGGCACTCGAACGCCGCGTCGCAATCAAGCGTGCGGGCGAACCGATCCAGGGACGCTTGGTGGACCCGATCTACATTTACGATCGCGTGGTTATTCCGGCCGGAAGTGTCGTGGAAGGGCATATCGCCGCCATCGGCGGCGTTCCAATTGGCCGGCGCTTGCAAGCGCTCCTGTATGGCAACCTGACACCGCCGCGGGAAGTTCGTGCGCAGTTCAACGCGTTGGTGCGGAGCGATGGTTCACGGCTGTCTCTTCGCACTGAGCCCTCGCGCGGAACGGCGCACACCGTGCGTATCTCCAAACCTTCCATGCAGGGGGAAGAGCGCAAGTCCCCTCTCCAAGACGCTCGCGACAGGTTCGAAACCGAACGGGCGGCGATTCTTGCCTTGAAGGCGCCGGGCAAGCTGAGCCGGCTGAAATCCAGGCTGTTCGAAATGCTTCCTTATCACCGGCAAGCTTGGTCGGCAGGGACGCTTTTCACTAGCGTCTTACAGGAACCTCTGACCGGGCTGCCGCCCATTCGCGTCGAGGCGGGAACCGCTTCCCCCGCCGTTGCCGAATCCGAGGGTCAAGAAGTTAC
>JBEKPZ010000503.1:0-3770 GCA_049520215.1 Bryobacteraceae bacterium
GCGTGCGGGTTGATGTAACGCTTGTAGATGTCGTTGACCACGTAGGCCGCCCCGGAATTCACCGTGGAAACGAATGTACTCATGAAAGAGGCCAGCAGCGCCGCGATCAGTACCCCTTTGAGGCCGATGGGAACGTATTTGTTGAGCACACCCGGCAGGATTTTCTCGAAATTCACGTTCGCGCCCATCGCGGCGAGGTCCGGACTGAAGTAAACGATGCCGAGCGTGGCTATGCCGGCGATCAGCAGGAACCTCGGCGTGAGCGACACCATCGCCATCACCATGTTCTCGAGCGCGGCTTCGCGCGGACTGCGCGTCGAGAGAATGTGCTGGATGGCGTAATTCGGCGTGGGGCCGGCCATGCTGACCAGTACCCCTTTCAACAACAGCATCGCAGTGAAGAACATGAAGAGCGAGTATCCGTCGCCACCCGCCGCGATGGGACCATAGATGCGCTGGTTCAGTTGCGGCATCAGGTGGCTCCAGTCGAGCGACAGCTTCCAGCCGAAAAACAAGTGGTCCCAGCCGGCCGGCACTTTCGCCATGATCTGTTCCGGGCGGATGCGGACGATCGCGATCGCCACGATGCCGATCGCCGCCGTCACCTTCAGCACAAACTGGATCAGGTCGTTCATCACCACGCTGTACATTCCGCCGACCACGCAGTAAACGCCGGTGATCAGGAGCATGCCCACGCCATACCATTCGTCCGCCACATTCCATGGGAAAAACGGCCGGGTGAATTCGCCAATGCCGCGAAAGGCGTAGCTCAGGAATCCCACCACGTGCACCAATGCGTAGACCACCACGCTGATGTAGGCCCACTGGGCGCCGCGGCTGAATCCGAAGCGGGTAGTCATCCACTCAGCACCGGTGAGTACGTTCGAACGCCGCACCCAGGTGCCCAGATACATCATGCGGAACACCACGTTGAACAGCGGCCAGACCCACAGCAGCCAGGTAGCCTTGACGCCGTAGATATACAGCATCATCACGAACCAAATGGTTCCGGTGATATCGACGCCGCTCGATCCGTGAGCCACGCCGATCAGCCACCAGGGCAGGCTCTTTCCGGCCAGAAAATAGGATTCCGCGCTGCGCGAGGCTTTGGTAGCCGACCACCAGCCGACCAGCCCCATCAGGATGATGTAGACCGTGATGATCGTCAGGTCAATCGGGTGCATGCTCCCTCGCTATGCCGGGCACGACAGCAGGTGATCGATCAGCCCGTCGAGCGGGCAGGTGGCCAGAGCGCAGTACTGGTCGCCCGCGCCATAGTAGACGAACACCGTCCCATCGATTACCACCGCGCCGCAGGGGAAGATCGCGCCGCGATAGAAGCCGTCCAGTTCATAAGGCGCCTCCGGTTCCAGCAGGAAATCCGGCGTGCGATGCAGCACCTTGCCGGGATCGTGCAAGTCCAGCAGCAGCGCACCCAGCCGGTAGAACTTGTCCGCTCCCACTGCGTGGTAAATCGTAAGCCAGCCTGCGGGCGTGCGGATGGGAGGCGTGTTGATGCCCATTTTGAGCGTCTCCCAGGGGTGCTTGTTGCGGATCAGCAGCCGATTTTCGGCGTGCGGGAAGCCCATGAGGTCGGCAGCCTCGCAAATCCAAACGCAGGCATGCTCGGTGCCGTACTGCTCGCCTACCCATTCGAGCGGCCGGTGCATCAGCACGAACTTGCCGCCGATCTTTTCGGGAAAAAGGATGGCGTCGCGGTCGTCCAGCAGTGGATCGGTAATCCAACCGGCGCGGACCCAGGTCGTGAAGTCGCGGGTCATCGCCAGGCCTGTCAACGTGGCGTTAGTGCGCAGGTAATGCGGAAACTCCGGGCCGCAGTCGGGCTGCGCGTAGCGCTCGCGGCCGCCGGGAATCCAGAATTGGCCGAACGGGAAATGCCGGCAGGCATAGGTCACGTAGAACCAGTCGCCGATCTTGATTAGGCGCGGGTCCTGGATGGTAGCGCCGTCGAAGCCCTCGATGCTGAGTTCGAATGCGGGCTGGTTGCTTACGCGCTCGAAGTGGTAGCCGTCCTTACTTGTGGCCAGACCCAGCGTGCACTTGTACTCCGGTCCGGACTCCGCGGCCCGGTAGAGCAGCAGCACTTCCTTGGTGTCTTCGTTGTACCAGGCGGCGGGGTTGAACACCGCGAGGTCCTCCCAGCCATGGTCCGGATGCGGGGAAAGGATCGGATTACCTGAAAATCTCTGCAGCTTCATAGGGCGGTCGCCGCAAGCCAGCTTAACACTGCGACGAGGCCCGAATCGAACACGATGTTCGGCGCCCACGGAAACGCTCCCGCCCGGCGCCACCGTCTCCGACCGGCAGATTGCGACCCGCCGCTAGGTCCGTTGCAGGTTAATTTTGGTCATGAGGGATATACAAAAGACCCATGAATTCAGTCCAACTTGAAGTTTTCGCCGCGCCGCCAGTTTTCGCCAAGACGACGGCGATAATTCCCTTAAAATCAGTAGGCTACACGGTTTTTGGCGATTTTTTGCGCTGAAGTCGGCGGCGCGGCGATAGCTTCCCAACCAACCTGTTGTCAGATCTGGTGTCCTGAATTAATTCAGGAAGCCTCGGCAAATGAAGTCGTTCTGCATAGTTTCGCCTCTCCACCACTCCGCCTGTTATCAGCCCCACCAGCGCAGTACAATGAGTGGAAGCTGTACCCGCCTCTACTTCTGCCGAGGCAGCCACGGTTTGATATCAGAGCTTTTGGAGGAACCCATGAGTCGCCCGCGCCTAGCCCAGTCGTTATGTTTATTTCTTGCGGTCGCTGCCACAGTACTTGGCGCGTCCAACATCGAACTCGCGGACCCGCCGCTGAGTTTCGAGGCCAACCACGGCCAGACTGACGCCAGCGTCAAGTTCCTCGCTCGCGGCGACGGCTACGCGCTGTTCCTGACAGCGGACACCGCCGTATTCCGCATCCACTCTGCCGCTGCGGTCAGCATGAAACTCGCCGGCGCTAACCCCGCCGCCCAAGTCTCCGGCGACGCCAAACTCCCGGGCACGGTGAACTACTTCCTTGGCAACGACCCCGCTGATTGGACCACCGGCGCCAGCACCTTCGGCAAGGTTCGCTACCAACAGGTCTACCCAGGCATCGATCTCGTTTTTTACGGCGCCGCCAACAACACGGCGCGCCAACTGGAATACGACTTCGTCGTCGCCCCCGGAGCCGATCCCGCGCGCATCGCCCTCGAATTCGCCGGTGCCGATCCGAAGCTCACGCCCGATGGCAGCCTGTCCCTCACCCGCGATGGCGCGCCGCTTACCTTCGGCCGCCCCACCGTCTATCAGATAATCGCCGGCCAGCGGCAGACCGTCGCCTGTGACTTCCGCCTCACCGGAAACCGCGCGCAATTCGTGCTGGGCAATTACGACCACGCTCTCCCGCTGGTCATCGATCCGGTGCTGGCCTATCTCACTTACCTGGGTGGCAGTAACATGGATGAAGTGGGTTTCACTTCCTATGGCGGCAATCCTACCCAGGGCGTGGCTGTCGATTCGTCGGGCAATGTATACGTAACCGGTTACACCCAATCCACCGATTTTCCGGTGCTCAACGCCATCCAGGCCACAAATACTTCGAATGGCAACACCGGCTTCGTCGCTAAGTTGAACCCCGCGGGCTCCGCAATCATCTACTCCACTTACATTGGCGGCAGCGTCTTCGGAGACGCCACGGAGACCCTACCCTACGCCATCGCCGTCGACAGCTCCGGCAACGCCTACATCACCGGATTCACCAATTCGCCCAAATT
>JBEKPZ010000504.1:0-3725 GCA_049520215.1 Bryobacteraceae bacterium
TTGGGCGTGCGGGCAGTTGGGCCGGTGCGATTGGTTTGTGTTGCGGTTAGATGGTCAAAGAGTAAGGGCGCTGAGCAACCTGGACCTTGTGGGGCGGGCAATTTTGCCCGCAGCCGGCTTTCAGCCGGCTCTGGCCGCCTAAAAAGGCGGCTGCGGCCAAGATTGGCTGCCAAGATTGGCCGCCCCACATCAGCCCGATGCAGAGTTTCAATTGATTAGCGGGGAGCAGCATTGAGTGACCGACGCGGTTCATTGAAGGATTTCGCTGGGACGTTACTGACGTTTTTCGGAGGTGTTGACAGCCTACCGGTTGCCAGTGGTAGTATATAGGTGTTGGTAGCCAACATGTCTGAACACAAAACGGACGTCCCGTACGGAACCCTGGATCTGCTGATCCTTAAAACACTGGACACCATGGGGCCGATGCACGGCTACCGGATCGCCAGGAGAATTGAGCAGGTCGCGGAGAACCTTTTACGATTGAACCAGGGGTCGATTTATCCAGCTCTCATGCGCCTGGAAGAGCAAGGCTGGATTCGCACGCAATGGGGAATCTCCGAAACAAAACGCAAGGTTAAGTTTTATTCCCTGACCAGGGCTGGAGCAAAGCAACTCAGTGTCGCGGTGGCGAACTGGGAAAGGTCGACGGCGCTGGTGGCCCGGTTCCTGGAGGCGGAGTCATGAAGCTTCGATTCGCGGCGGGCCGTCTGCTGGCTCTGGTTCGCAAGCGGCGTCTCGACAGGGAACTGGACGGTGAAATCCTAGCCCACCTGGAGATGGCCGAGATTCATGCCATGGCCGCCGGGCTATCGCCCGAAGATGCTCGCCGTGAGGCCCGCCGTGGTTTTGGAGGAATCGAACAGATGAAGGAAGATCATCGCGCTCAACGGAGCGTCCGGTGGGCGGAGAACCTGTTGAGAGACGTACGATACGGGGTGGCTGCGCTGGCGCGGGATCCCGGGTTTGCCGCGGTTACCATCGGATTGCTGGCTCTCGGCATCGGCGCCAATACGGCAGTGTTCAGTATCGTCGATGCAGTGCTGTTGAAACCGCTTCCGTTCCCTGAGCCAGAGCGCATGGTAAGGCTGTGGGAAGCTCCGACCCCGACGCTGCACAACAACACCACCACACTGACCTTTCTGGACTGGAAGCGGCAGGGCGCCATCTTCGAGGCGTTGTCCGTGGAAGAGCCTGTCAGAGCCGCAGTGGCGACTGGCGCCGATGCGGCGCGGCTTTCGGGCAAACTGGTGTCGGCCGATTACTTCAACGTATTCGGCGTGAAGGCTCGAATCGGGCGCACGTTCGCACTGGGGGAGGACCAGCCGGGAGCAACCCCGGTGGTGGTGCTGAGCTACTCGTTGTGGCAGACGCAATTCGGCGCCGATCCCGACATTCTGAAACGCGATTTGGCGCTCGACGGTGAATCGCACAGGATCATCGGGGTTTTACCCGCGGGCAGTTTCGACCGGGACGAGGCGCGGTTCTGGAAGCCATTGATCTTCGCGCCGGATGAACTGAATCGCGGTCAGCACTGGCTGCACGTCATCGGGCGCCTGCGCGCCGGTGTAAGCATCGAGCAGGCGCGGGCCAACATGAGCATGTTGAGAGCCGGTCTTGGCGGGGTGATTCCGCAAAAGAATTTGGCCTTCGCGGTGGACCCGTTCGCGCAGTTCCTGGTTCACGATACCCTGCGCCGCTCGATCTACCTGGCGTTCGGAGCGGTTCTGCTGGTGTTGCTCATCGCCTGCGCAAATGTAGCGAACCTGGCGCTGGCGAAAGGAGCAACCCGGCGGAAGGAGATGGCAATCAGAGCCGCTTTGGGGGCCGGCCGCGCCCGTTTGATCGGGCAACTGCTCACGGAGAGCCTGGTCCTGTGTCTGCTGGGAGGCGTCGCGGGTGTCGCAGTGGCCTACCTGCTGCTTCATGCGGCGGCCCCGCTGGTGGTTGTATTGTTGCCGTCTACGGCCGATCTCAGCCTGGATCTGCGCGTCCTTGCCTTTGCCGCGGCGGCCGTGATGACGGTTTTGGTACTCACGGGTCTGCTTCCTTCTTTGCAGACTTCCTTCGGCAAGCTGTCAAGCTCATTGAATCTGGCGGCGCGTGGATCGTCGGGTTCGAACGCAGCCGTGCGCCGCACAATCGTCATCGCTGAAGTTGCGGTTTCCGTCGTGCTGATCTGTGGTGCGGCGCTCCTGTTCAAGAGCCTGGCGAAACTTCAGCAAGTGGATGCCGGGGTAAGAATCGACCACGTGATCACGATGTCGGCCGATCTTCCAGCGACTGCATACCCGACTCCAGAAAGCGCCGCGACATTCTATGAAGCCGTCGTCGAACGGCTCCGAGCCGTGCCCGGAGTCGAGCAGGCATCTGTCTCTCTGGACTTGCCTCTTCAAGGTGTGCGCTGGGGCGAGTGGATCAGCTTGGGGGGAGTGAAGGAGGCTCTCCTCGTTCGTGTAAAGATGGTCGATCCGTCGTATTTCGCTACGCTCGAAATCCCCATAGAATCCGGGCGCGGAATTGAACATCGCGATCGCGCGGGCGCCCCGCCAGTCGTGGTGATTAATCAAGAGGCGGCCCGGCATTTGTCGAGCAGATTCGATATAGCGCATCCGGTTGGAAAAGCTGTAGGCATCGGCTTGCCCGGCTACGGCCCAATCCCAGAGTCTCTGGTGAGGGTGCAGATCGTGGGCGTGATTCGTAACGAGCGTACCGGCGGATTGCACGAGCCGGTAGAGCCGGTAGCCTATGTACCTTTGGCCCAGGTCCCGCGACAGGACATCAGCCTGCTGGTGCGCACACGGAGCGGGCCGTTGTCGGCAATGTCCGGAATTCGGGAAGCAGTGCGGCAGGTCGATCCCCACCTGCCCCTGGGGGGAGTAAGGACGATGGAACAGGTGAAGGAGCAGAGCATGCTCTGGGCGAAGCAGCCCACGTGGGTGGTGGGAGCCTTCGCCGGCGTGGCCGCACTGATGGCCGCATTGGGACTTTACGGCGTTCTGGCGCATGCGGTAACCGAGCAGCGCCGCGAGATTGGCATCCGCATGGCGATGGGCGCGCGGCCAGGCGACGTTGTATCGCACACTTTGCGCAGCGCCCTCGCGATGCTCCTGGTGGGGCTTGCCGTCGGACTGGCTGGAGCCTTCGCGCTGACCCGGGCACTGAAGAGTCTCTTGTTCGAGGTGTCCGCGCTGGACCCGGCCGCACTCGCTCTTGCCTGCGTTCTAATGACGCTTGTCGGCATACTGGCGGCCTTGATCCCGGCGAGCCGCGCGGCGGGAGTGGATCCAATGGCGGCGCTTCGCGACGAAGGCTGATTGGGGCCTGCCCAGCATGACCGCGACCAAAAGAGGCGGCCTGAGAGGCCGCCGCAGGCCGGGGGCCTGCCCCACAACTAGTTCAGCTTTCCCGCCGCGAACCGGACCGACTTTTCCAGCGCGTCCAGCGCGGAGTCGAACAGGGCTTCGCCTTGCGGCAGGTCGGGACGCTTCTGTCCCTGCGGTCCAAGGCAGAAGTCGTGATAGCCGCCTTCGTAGATGTCCAGCCGCACGGACTTGCCGGCGGCCTCGAGCGAATCGTGCAGCATGATAGCAACCGGCATCAGACGGTCGGCGGTGCCCACCAGAATCAGGACCGGCGTGCGGATTGGCTCGATGTTCTTACGCGAGACCTCGCGGTCGGGCTTCAGGTTCTTGAAGGCATCCGGGTTCGGGGGCGAGCCGGGCGGC
>JBEKPZ010000505.1:0-3724 GCA_049520215.1 Bryobacteraceae bacterium
TACTCGTCGCGCGCCGGCCAGGCCCAGATTCTTACCGGCCTCCCGCCATCGCCGGCGGCCGCCTCGCCGATCGACCTGTCCAGCCTTCCCGGACAGGTGACCGCGCTGGCTTTCGACGGGCAGCAGCTAATTGTGGCAGTGGCATCCCCCGACGCCGGTGGCATCTACCTGGCCAGTGCCTCCTCTGGCATCCAGCGCATCGCGCCCGCCATCAGCCCGTCCGCCATCGCCTTGGCGGGCAGCAGCCTGTTTTTCGCCGACAGCCAATCGCAGCAGATCTTCCAGGTGCAAGATTACGCCGGCACGCCGGGCGCCGCAGTGTTCGCGAACGACGGCGGCATCAACTCGCCGGCCGGGCTGCGGGTTTCCGCCGACGGGCAGCGCTTGTTCGTGGCCAACGCCGGCAACCGCAAGCTGGCGGTCTACGACATCCCGTCGCGCGCGCCTGTCGAAAGCCTCGAGCTTGCCTTTACGCCGACGCGTCTCGACCGGTTCGGCGATTCGTCCGTCTTCCTGCTAAACGCCAGCGGTCAGGGACCTCTTTATGTGGTGCGGGATGGCGGGCCGGGGAAGGCCGCCGCCGTCTACTTCGTCCCGTCGCCCGCCAAGCGCCGTCCGCTGAGGGCCCCCATCCGGCCCTCGTAACAGACGTGCCGGTTACAGATCCTTGGGCATCAACCCTGTCTGTCGGGCCGAGCGTGACTCTGTCATGATAGGCGAACAATACGTCTGGCCACCCTGGACGCGCCAGGATGCGATGGGACGAGCCGCCCTGACGCTTGATGGTCCAACCGATGCGGAGCAAGGCGGCCAAGGCTTGTCTCGCCTTGGTCGAGGGCCAATCTTGGGATGGTCTCTTAGGCGGCAATGAAGGATACGTTCATCGGGCCGGGAACGGCTTCGCCGTGCTCCAACCGGTCCGCAATCAGTCGCAACGCCAGCGCCTGCACGGCCGCAGTAGCCAACTTCCTGGTGCGGCCATAAGCCGTCACGCCAGGAAGCGCCGCGATGTCTGCCAGCCAAAGTCCGTCCTCTTCCCGGTAATACTCGATGGCCAACGAGAAACCAGTGGAAGTCTTATGCATAATTCTTCACAGCGCCGCCACCCGCCGCTGCACCAATAGAAAGTAAGCCCCCACCACCACCAACAGCAAACCATTGACCGCCAGCACGTGCGGCGCGGAGTAGGTCCGTACCAGCCACCCGGTCGCCAGGATTCCCACCGGCATTCCGCCGCGGAAGGCCAGGTTATACACGCTCATCACGCGCCCGCGCATTTCGTTAGGCGTGATGAGTTGCACCAGCGAACTGACCGTCGAGAACACGCCCATCATCGCCGCGCCCGAAACGACCAGCAACGCGCCGCTCAACACGATCGACTTGGAAAGGGCGAATCCGGCAATGGTGCCGCCGAGCAGCAGCATGGTCAGCAGCGCCACCCGCCCTTTGTTCTTGAGGTCGCCGAAGCCCGCCACGATCAGCGCTCCCGCTACCGAGCCAACGCCCGAGCAGGAGAGCAGGATGGTGAAGGCCGTGGGCCCGCGATGGAAGACGTCCTTGGCGAAGACCGGCAGGAAGGTGAGCGTCGGGATGGCCAGCGCGGTCATCGAAAACGCCAGCGCGATCAGCCCCGTCATGGCGCCTTGCCCGCGCACGAACCCGATGCCCTGCTTCACGCCGGTCAAGATGGAATCTCCGGTTTTCTGCGGCGCGAACTTCACCGTCAGCAGGAGCAGCGAGATAATCACCGCCACGAACGACAGGCCGTTAAGTCCGAAGCACCAGGCCGCGCCCAACCCGGTGAGCGCCAGACCGCCCAGCACGGGGCCGATCACGCGCGCCAGATTGAACTGGATCGAATTGAGGGCGATGGCGTTCTGCAGGTCTTCTTTTTCCACCAGCATAGGCACCAGCGCCGAATACGCCGGGCCGCCGAAGGCCTGCGCGCAGCCCACCACGAAAGACACGGTCAGGATGTGCGGAACCTTGATCCATTTGAGCGCGATCAGTGCGGTCAGTACGAACGCGCAGGTCATCTGCACGTATTGCGACCCCAGCAGCACCCGCCGGCGGTCGATGCGGTCGGCGAGCACGCCCCCAATCAACGAAAACAGCAGAATGGGAATCTGGCCGAGGAACCCGTCGAGACCCAGCAGGAAGGCCGATCCCGAGATCTGAAACACGAGCCAGCTTTGCGCCACGGTCTGCATCCAGGTGCCGATCGACGAGGTGCAAGCGCCAAACCAGAGCAGACGGAATTCGCGGTAATGGAAAGCCTTGAAGACCCGGCGCAGCACAGGTTTACGGCAGCGGCCGTTCCCTCTGAATCAGATGCAGGATGTTCCCGTCGCCATCGGCAAAAAACAAAAGCCGGTTGCCTTGTTTGTTCATCGGCTCGCCCAGAAAGCGCACGCCGGCGGCCTTGAGGCGCTCGTGCGCAGCGTCGAAATCGTCCACATCGATCGCCAGGTGGCGGATGCCGAGGTCGTCGAACTGCGGCGGCGTTAGCGATCCTTTGCCGGGAATGATTTCCAGCATGGTGCCATTCGCCGCCCGCACGAAGTAGTTGCCGGCGTATTCGTAGTTGATGACGAAATCGAGATGCGCGGCGTACCACTCAGCCAGCGCGCGCGGGTCGGGTGAGGCGATGGCGGTGTGCTCCAATCCTCTAAACATAGGGCGATTGTAACAGGATTGGACTTAGCTCTTGGTCTTAGCCTTCTTCACATCGTTCTGCAACTGCCGGACCTCTTCCGGCATATCGCCGGCGTTCTTCGCATGATTCAGCTCCCGCCGGCAGGTGATGTTATCGCCCGTCAGAAACGCGATCTTGGCCAGGAAGTAACACCTGTAACTATTTCCATTCGGCGCTTCGTGCGCCTTCTTGGCTTCATCCAGCGCGCCGGTCAGGTTGCCGAGCTGAAGCTGCGCATAGGCCATCAGAATGCGGAGCGACGAATTCTCGGGATTCGAGTGAGTCAGCGCGGAAAGCCGCGCCAGCGCGCCCGCGTGCTCGCCCTCGCGGATCAGTTGGGCCGCTTGATCCACGATCTTGCGGTCGGCGTCGCTCAGTAGCGTCAAAGCGCTCGCCAAGCGGTCGAACCGCAGATCCATGCTGGGCGCGGGCGGCGGCGCCGCCAAGGCCAAAGTTGCGGCGCAAACGAGAATCAGGCAAATACTCCAAACACGACGCATATCCATTAGGATGCCACCGTGACGTCCGGAGATCCAAGCAAGCTGAAAGCTGAAAGCTGAAAGCTGAATGCTGAATGCTGAAAGCTCTTTACCGCATCAGCCAGACCGCGCCATACGCCAGGCCGGAGCCAATCACTGCGCCCGCAATCACGTCACTCAAGAAATGCATCCCCAGCAGGATGCGCGAGAGGGCGATGCTGCCGGCGCAGAAAAGCAATCCCGGCAGCAGTCCGGGATAGAACGTGCCCAGCGAGAGCGCCACCGCAAACGCGGTAATCGTATGGCCCGAAGGGAATGAAAAGCGATCCGGCGGCAGCAGTGTAGCCCAACAGTGCGGCTGGACGGCGCACGGGCGTTTGCGGTTGATGCGCTGCTTCAAGAACAGGAACAGCGCGATTCCCACGCCAGCCGCCAGAGCCGCTACACCCACCGCCGCGAAGCGCGTAGGACCGCCGAACAGCAGGATGACGATGCCCATGGCGTACCACAACCAGCCATCCCCGCCGCGCGTGGCGCAGATCATCCACAC
>JBEKPZ010000506.1:0-3592 GCA_049520215.1 Bryobacteraceae bacterium
GGTCATTGATCAGATAGGCCAGCATCCTCCAATGCCCCCGCGCCCTCCCCGGAAATCCGGAGCCGCCAAAACTTGACCGGCTCCGCGCGCCGGCGGTCGCGGCGACGGACGGCGGGCGGCGGAACGAGCCGCCGACGTACGACGCTGACAACCTGTTTTTCAGGCCCCCCAAAATGTGTGACGTTGGTGCGATGTTTCCCGCCGTCAGATTTCGGATACCAGCGGTTGGGTTTTGGGCGGTTCCTTGCGGCGCACGCGATACCACCAGTGTTGCAGCCGGTCGAAGTACAGATACACCACCGGCGTCGTATAGAGTGTCAGTAACTGGCTCACCAGCAGCCCGCCGATAATCGTAATGCCGAGCGGGCGACGCAGTTCCGATCCCGTGCCTGTGCCCAGCGCCAGCGGCAACGCCCCCAACATCGCGGCCATGGTGGTCATCAGGATCGGGCGGAAGCGCAACGTGCACGCTTCGAAGATGGAATCACGCGAGTTCTTGCCTTCAATCCGCTCGGCGGCCAACGCAAAGTCGATCATCATGATGGCATTCTTCTTCACGATACCGATCAGAAGAATGATTCCGATCATGGCGATTACGCTGAGCTCGGTGTGCGTGAGCATGAGCGCCAGCAGCGCGCCGACCCCCGCCGAGGGCAGCGTCGAAATAATCGTAATCGGATGGACATAGCTTTCGTAGAGAATTCCGAGCACGATATAGACGGCCGCCAACGCGGTCAGGATCAAGATAGGCTGGTTACCGAGGGATTGCTCATAGGCCTGTGCCGTACCCGCGAATCCGGTCTGGATAGTGCGCGGCAGACCGATCTTGGCGGCGGCATCAAGTATGGCCTGCGCCGCGTCTCCCAGAGCGACACCCGGCTGCAGGTTGAAAGAGATGGTCACAGCAGGCCCAAGCCCCTGATGATTGACCGCCAGAGGCGCGGTGGTCGGGCGGAAATTCGCGAGAGCGCTCAACGGGACCTGATGTCCGCCGGGCGACCGCACATAGACCTGGCCCAAAATCTTCGGGTCCTGCAAGAATTCGGGCGCCGCCTCCATGACCACGTGATATTGATTCAACGAGTCGTACATGGTAGACACCTGGCGCTGCCCGAAGGCGTCATAGAGCGTGTTGTCGATGAGTTGCGGCGAGATGCCGAAGCGCGCCGCGGTCGTCCGGTCATACTGCACCAGGGATTGCAGCCCGCGATCCTGCTGGTCGCTGCTGACATCGGCAATGACCGGAATGGTCCGCAACTCCTCCAACATCTGAGGGGCATAGTTCGTGAGATCCTGCAAGTTGTCGCCGCGCATGGTGAACTGGTATAGCGCGTTGCTCATCCGTCCGCCCACCCGCAGGTCCTGCGACGCCTGCAGGTACAGCGTGGCGCCCGGTATCCTGCCCAGCTTCGGCCGCAGCCGCGCGATCAACTGGTCCACGGTGATTTTCCTTTCTGCGAGCGGTTTCAGATTCACGAACATGCGCGCGGTGTTGGACGTGCCCTCGCCAGTGAATCCGTTTACCGTGGCGACGGCCGGATCGGCATTCACGATAGCGATCATCCCCTGCAGGATTTTGTCCATGGCCTGGAACGAAGTGTCCTGATCGCCTTGGATGGCCCCCATCATTCGCCCGTTGTCCTGCATCGGAAAGAATCCCTTGGATACATGGACGAACAGATACACATTCAACACAATGGTCGTTAGCAGGATCGCCAGCGTGAGCGGCGCGGCGCGTAGCGCGGCGGACAGAGTCACGCCGTAGAAATTGACCAGAGCACGGAATGCCCGTTCGGTTAGGCGGTACAACCAGCCGTGCTCCCGGCGCTCCTGAAGAAGGTGCGCGCACATCATGGGAGTGGTCGTCAGCGAAACCACCAGCGAAACGGCGATGGCCACCGACAGCGTCACGGCGAACTCGCGGAAGATACGGCCCACAATCCCGCCCATCAACAACAGCGGGATGAACACCGCGATCAACGAGGCGCTCATGGAAAGCACTGTGAAACTGATTTCCTTGGCCCCCTTGAGCGCGGCTTGGAAGGGATGCATCCCCAGTTCCAGGTAACGAGTGACGTTTTCAATTACCACGATGGCGTCGTCAACCACGAAGCCCGTGGAAATAGTCAGCGCCATCAAAGACAGATTATCGATGCTGTAATGCAGCAGGAACATTACGCCGAATGTGCCGATCAGCGACACAGGTACGGCCACGCTGGGGATGAATGTGCTTCGTGGGCTTCTTAGGAACGCGAATACGACCAGCACCACCAGCGCCACGGAAATCAACAGCGACCTTTCCACGTCGTGCACCGAAGCGCGGATGGTCACGGTTTGATCCATGGTCACCATCAGGTTGATGGATTGCGGAATGGACGCTTTCAACGCCGGCAACTCGGCTCGGATGCGGTCCACCGTATCGATGATATTCGCGCCGGGCTGGCGGAAGATCGCCACCAGCACGGAAGGCCGGCCGTTGGAATACCCCGCATCTCGGACGTCTTCCACCGAGTCCACGACCTCGCCCACGTCTGAAATCCGCACCGCCGATCCGTTCTGGTAGGCGATGATCAACGGCCGATAGTCGCTGGCCTTGAAGATCTGATCGTTGGCGCCTACTTCCCACGCCAGGTGGCCGTCGGAAAAATGTCCTTTGGGGGTATTGGAGTTGGCCGCTGCCAGCACGGCCCGCACTTGTTCGAAGCCGATGCCGTATTTATTGAGTATCCTTGGGTTGAGTTCGACCCGCACGCTCGGCAGCGAACTACCCCAAACGGACACGAGACCCACGCCGCTCACCTGCGATAGCTTCTGCGCCATGACGGAAGAGGCCGCGTCGTACATCTGGGATTTGCTGAGGATGGCCGAAGTCAGTGACAGCAGCATGATGGGGGAATCTGATGGGTTCACTTTCCGGTACGTGGGGTTATTCGGAAGATTCGCGGGCAGGTATCCGCGCGCTGCGTTAATTGCCGCCTGCACATCGCGCGCAGCCGCGTCGATGTTGCGGTTCAGATTGAATTGCAGGGTAATGCCGGTCTCTCCAAGGCTGCTCGACGAGGTCATCTCGGTGACCGACGCGATGCGCGTGAACTGGCGCTCGAGCGGCGTGGCCACCGAAGAGGCCATGGTCTCTGGGCTCGCACCGGGTAGGCCTGCCTCCACCGAAATCGTCGGGAAGTCTACCTGGGGAAGAGGAGACACCGGCAAAACCCGGAAGCCCACCGCACCCGCTAGCGCGATCGCTACTGTTAGCAACGTTGTGGCGACGGGCCGCCTGATGAAGACCTCTGAGATGTTCATGATCGCGCCAGGAGCGGCTCCGCGCCGGCTCACCTCGCGCGCTTCCTAGTCCCCAGTCTGTCTGATACCACGCCAAGACGTACACGTCAAGGACGTACAACGAGAGTGGATCCGCGAGCCAGGCCAACCACGGGCGCAATCCGCCCCGCCGTGCATCCCCCTCCGCGCGCCGGCGGTCGCGGCGACGGACCGCGGGCGGCGGGACGGGCGGGCGGCGTCAGGATGCGCCAGGAGCGCACCGCGCGCGGCTTGGCGCTGCTGCTCGGCCGCATCGCGTCCGCCGACTGGC
>JBEKPZ010000507.1:0-3549 GCA_049520215.1 Bryobacteraceae bacterium
GAACGCGCAAATGGTACGAAGCTGCCCGCGGGGGTCCAGCTCCCGAAAGCTGCCTGAAAACGCCGGTTTTGGACTGTCACTAAAACCCCTTTCGGGAGGCGATTGTAGGTTATTGAAAACAGGTGTTCAGGATTCGGGTTTTTGGGTGTCGCTAAAACTGAAGTCATCGTGACAGTGGACCCCAGTTTCAAGGCGAACCGCGCGGCAAGGCTGCGAGACTAGCGAAGAAGCGCCTCGATGCGTGTTCTTCTTTTGGAGGCGACGGGACAGCCGCGGCTGGCGCCGGACCTGGCCGCCGGCATTCGCAACGTCAACGAAACAGCACGTTGCGCGACCGATCGCCTACCATGGAGTAGCGGGGGATGAACTCGTCGCTGCCGAATATCAGAGGATGTCAGAGGATATACCAATGAAAGAACTTAAAGCGAGTGAGCCATTGCTGCTTGACGGTGTCTTAACTCCCGACGCCATCCTCAAGGACCCGACCCTCAGCGTCGGCGCGCGGTTACTGTGGGTCCTGCTCGCCGGATACCAAGGCAAGGTCCCTGAGTGTTATCCGTCCCAAGAGATGCTGGCGGTTCCCCTCGGCGTGAAGGTTCGTCAGCTCCAATCCTTCATCAAAGAACTGGAGAGCTACACGCAGGGGGATCCCCCGGAGCCATTTCCCTTGGTCGAAGTGAAGTTGGTTTTTGTAGAGAAGGACCGGAAGACCAGGAACATCTATAATCTTCTGCGGTGGCCATTGCTGGCGGTGGATCTAAACGCAAACGGGGCCGAACGACCCCACTTGGCAGATGGAGGCGATGCGCAATATGCTGCGCATCGGTCTGAGGGCGAGGCGCAAGACGCCGCGGCTGCGCCGCCGGCCATGCCCAGCGAAGACGGCGGCGCCGTAGCGAGCGGCATGCCACCTAGCGATACGCAATCCTCTGCGCATCAGTCCGAGGGCGCCACGCCAGACATCGTTGCCGGGCGGCGGGCAATGGCCACTGCAGAGGGCGATGGGCAATATTCTGCCCAGCGGTCCGGGAGCGACGCGCAGGATGCAGCCCTTGCGCCGCCTGGAATACCCAATGAAAATGTTGGCCCAGAACCGACTGGCAATCCACCCAGCGATGCGCAATCCTCTGCGCATCGGTCGGACAGCGGCGCGCTCGATACTGCCAGTAGGCGGCCGGAGTTGCATTGGACGGAGTACGCCGATGAACTCGGGCGCGCCAAGTCCATGAAGAGCCTGCAGCTCCGCCAGCAGACGCAGCCGCAAGATTCGGTGTTCAACCGGAATGCGGGCGGACCATTGGGCCCGGGGGACTGGAGGCGCCAAAGTCTCGAGGAGCCGAGAGCACCTGTGAGCGACATCCCGCCAGACATTCGCACGGGCCCTGCAGTTGCTTCCAGGCCATTGGCCGCGCCGCGATCGAAGCGGCCGGGATACGTCGAGTTTCCGAAGTGCAAATACCACGCCGCTCATGAGGCAGTGGTCGTGGATAACGCTGAAGACGAGGCCCAACTCGGCGAGGCTTGGCAAGATGTTCCGCTGTGAGTAGGAGATTGCATTCTCCGGCAAAGACTCGCCGCGGTAGCGCGTGCCGATTGCAATTGCTTCAGTTCCACCTCGGTTTGGGAACAGTGATCGACACCAGCAAATCCTGGAAGCTTCGTTTGGGCTGGTGGTGTCCCTGTGTGAGCCTTCGGAACGGCCCGAAGATCTGCAAAAGTGCCGCGAATTTCCGCCCGTTTGCAGGGGCCAAAAATGACCCTTCCAATTCGGCAAAATACGTATAAAGCCGAATTGGGAGAAGGTGCCTAAAGCAACCAAAGAGGTTGCATGCGCGGATAGCGAAACGAGATCTGTCGTAAAGCCGAATAAGAGGGGTAAAATGCTGATTCCATGGGTTCTGGAGGGCGGTTCGCTGAGCGGCTCAAACCCCAGTATAGCACTTCGGACGGCGACGCGCGACGAACAGGGCGTCCGGAAAAGTGCCGCCCAGAGCACGTTTTGGGAGCGAGGTGAAAAACGATGAGATACAGCCCGGACAGCCGCACCCTGACAAGCTCGGAGCGTTGGGTGCTGCAGTCGGACGTCGGCGTCGGTTCGCTGGGGTTGGGCACGCAGGCCTACAACTGCGTAGTGGAAAGGGCTGACATCCTGAGCATCGACCGCCTCTGCCAGGAGACCCCGCAATCGCTGCTGCGCATCCATGCAATGGGCCCCAGGTGGCTCGCCGAGATCATTGTAGCGCTGGGGCGCCGCGGGCGACGGCTGCGAGACGACGGGAATATCGGTGCCGCGGTGAAACGGTATATCGGGAAGATCGAGCCGGATTGGGACAATTTGAGGGTCGTCGAAAGGGAAGACCTGAACCAGAATCTGAAGAAAACGATGGGTGAGCAGAATGCGGTGGCGCTGGATCTGATGGTCGCAGCCTCGGAAATCTATCTGTACTGCCGCGGCGGCGGGATACTATCCCACGACGAGACGGCGATACTCAAAGGCGTGCTGGAGGAGATCCAGGCCGTCCGCGATAGCTCGCGCGCCTACTACGAGCAGATCCACGGCAAACGCGCGCCCGGCCACGTGGGGGCGGCGTGATCCGATGAGCACTTCAATCGAGTGGACCGACGCGACGTGGAACCCGACGCGCGGCTGCACCACGGGCGTGCGGGCTGCGCGCCGGCATCCCGGTGAAGTGGCCGCTCGCCGACACTCCTGGAGATACGGCGCACTCGGAGACATGGTGCGCCACCCGCCGACCATTCCCGCGCAAATGATGGACTCGGCCCGCCCTCCGCGCCGCGCATTCCCATCCGCGCGCCGGCGGTCGCGGCGAGGGACCACGGGCGGCGGGCGCAGGGACGAGCCGCCGGGGCGTTAGGCGGCGCGAAGCGCGTTTTATGGCACTGCGACCCCGCGGACTGCGGCCGTCCGGAAGTTGTCGCCAGCCGCACCTGCGCCACGTGCGCGCAGGCCGCGCGGCGACGGCACGGTGAAGTGGCCGCTCGCCGACGTTGCTGGATTACGGCACGAAAATGGAACGCCGTCCGCCGATCGACACCGCGCAACCATGGACGCGGTGCCTTCCGCCCGGCGCGCATCCCCCCCGCCCGCGGCGGTCGCGGCGACGGACGCCGGAGCGCCGGGCGGCGCGAAGCGCGTATTGGTAACTCGATCCCGCAGACTTCGGCCACCCGGAAGTAACCCCCGGCGAATCCGCGCCACGGGCGTGCAGCCTGCGCGTCGGCGTCCCTCGCACTCCGCAAATGGTGCGCCACTCGCCGACCGGCCCCGTGCCGAAACTGGCCGGCGGCATCGGGCTGCGCGAAGCGCGTTATGCTTCCCAGCCCCGCGCACCCGGAAGTTATCGTCCGGCGCACCTCCGCCACGCGCGTGCAGGCTGCGCGTCGGCGTCCCGGTGAAGTTGCCGCTCGCCGACGTTCGTGGATGAGGGCGCGCTCACACCCGTGGCCGCGCCGATCACGGACGCGGTACCTTCCGCGCCGCGCCCATCCCCGTCCGCACGCCGGCGGGCGTGGCGACGGACCGCGGGC
>JBEKPZ010000508.1:0-8490 GCA_049520215.1 Bryobacteraceae bacterium
CCGTCGCCGTTCATGAATGCGATGGTGGTCTCCGATGAAGTGGCCACCATCGTGGTGGTGTACCTCTGCCAGAATATGGAGGTCAGTCCCTGGCCAGCCGTGTTCGTGACTGCGAAGGTCTGGATGCCGTTCACGAAGACGTTCACGGTGCTGGTGAGGCCGAGGCCGCCGGTCGGGTCGTAGCAATTGCCCAGATAAAAAGTCAAAATGTATGTCGCACCGGCGGTTGTAGCGACGGTCTGCTGGACTCCCGTCGCGTTGTTGCTTGCAGGCCCCGTCAGGTCGAGCCATTGCGCGCCAGCCGCCGCCGGGAAGGTAAAGCCATCTGCTACGCTGGTGTCGCTGATGATGCTCACCTCGCCTTGGGCTACCCCCACCACCTGCCAGCCTGGCAGGGTGGCGGTGCCCACAGCAAAGCTGTCGTAGCTGCCGGCAGGTACAACCGGCCTTTCGAAGCTGCCGTTCACGATCAGGTTGGTGGCGCCGAACGCTCCCTGGATCAGGAGGCCCGCGGCCGCCAATAGTCTGATGCTCGTTGTATGTTTCATATCTTCGTTTTCCTTTCGTTTCTCTTCTCTTTGATTTCGTGGAATTGCGATTTCTTTCGCCCTCGCCACGTCTCAGTAGGCAGAATACGCCGCGGCGCCCGCCGCTGTGAAGTTTCAACGGCCATTGCAACGGTCACAACGGCACGTTACATCGTGTTTGCAATAACTTGCGATCTGGTTGAGACCACCTTGAGGGGCGAGGCGGACGGGTTGAAGGAGTTCGTGATCGCCGCCACACATCGAGTGAAAACGCGCTCCGTCGCAATGTGAGGTTATAGGGAGATGGACGAGCGGCCGCTTTCACAACAGAATCAGCATGCACGTCTTGGGGGTGTATGGGCGTACCGGGAGGGGAAATCAAACATCGGAAACCGAATAGGCCAGGACGCCGGGAAGCTGGTGTACGTATGGGCGACGGTCTGGCGGCGAAGGTTCCGGACTTCGCCGCCAGGTGATTTATTTATGAGGCAGGCTCGGCAGGTCGCGCGCCTTCAGGACGGGCCGCTAACAGCCACGAATCCCTCATTTCCGGCTCGTGTCACATGCCGCCGGGACTGCGAGTGCGACATTGTTGATGGCGATTGAGCCTGGATACCCGCCAAAAGTGCTTGTCGTAGAGAATACCACTGTGCTGATCTCCGGCACGGAGTCCCTGATCCCGATGAAAACCGCGGAGTTGTTCGCAAGGTTGTCCATTTCACCTTGTACCGTGAAGGTGCCCAGCAGATTGCCTTCGGCGTCGTACGCCGTGATGACCTCGGTGAACGGGGTCGCCACGGGTGATTGCCAGTTGTACCCCATTTGCGCTCCGACGGCGTAAACCGGAGCGGCAAAAGTAATGGAGATGGAGCCGGACGGCATGTATTGGCCTGTCACTATGATCGGGGCGTTCGGGGCAAAGTTCCCTTCCCACGGGTTGCCCTGCCTTGCGGTGATCAGGGAGGAAGCGGAAAGGTTGCTTACGGTAGCGCTCAGGCCCCCGTTGGAAGTGACGGTCGCGGGAGTGTTCACGATCGTAAGCGATGGTCCGAGTTGAGCCCAGTTGATGACATCGTCCCCGTCCAATGCCGGCCGCGATTTAACCAACACGAGGACGCCTTCAGCCTTGGCAGGCGCCACCATTGCCGCTACCGCGAGTATGGCGAGGCCGAAAACAACGGCTCGCCTTGTTTGCATATTCATAATCGTCTGTTTCATTTGTTTCGTTTTCCCTTTCAGTGCTTGATCGAATCTGCGTGGGGGCCGCGATTCCGCCGCGTCAGCCACGTCTCAGTAGGCAGAATACGGTGTTGCCCAATCGCTGTGGAGTTTCATCTTCCATTGCAACGGTCACAGCGGCAGGTTACATCGTGTTTGCAATGATTTGCGATCTGGTGCATGATGGGTAAACACGCCCCGCCATGAGCCCAGCCGCAACCAACCCCTCGGCAATTCGCGCGCAATTGGCTTCGCTGGCCGGAAGCGGCGCCTTTCGGGAGAGCGCGCGGCATCGCCGGCTGCTGGAATTCCTGGTCGAGACCACCCTCAAGGGCGAGGCGGACGGGCTGAAGGAGTTCGTGATCGCGGCCGAGGTCTGGGACCGGGACGTCTCGTTCGATCCGCGTATTCACTCGATGGTGCGGGTGGAGGTGGGCCGCCTGCGTACGCGCCTGGAACGCTACTACGCCGGAGAAGGCGCCCACGACGAACTGCGCTTCAGCATTCCGGTGGGCGGCTACCGGGTGGCTTTCGATGGCGGTGCTTCCGAGAGCGCCACCCCCAGCGCTGCCAGCTGCCCTTCCCCGGCAGCCGACCGATTCCAGCTTGTGGAAATGCTGGGCCGCGGTGGTATGGGGGAAGTGTGGAAGGCACGCGATACGCGCCTGAATCGAGACGTAGCGGTAAAGTTCATCGCCGAGGAATTGACCCAGGACACCGCGGCTGTGGAACTGTTCGAGCGCGAAGCCCGCGCTGCGGCGGCCATCAGCCATCCGAATATCTGCACTGTGTACGACATAGGAGAGCGGGAAGGGCTGCCATTCCTGGCCATGGAACTGCTTGAGGGCGACACCCTCAAGCGCCGGTTGGAAGTTGGGGCGATTTCACCCGACGCTTTGCTGACCTGGGGAATCGAGATTGCGGATGGGCTGGATGCGGCGCACGCCGCGGGGATCGTGCACCGGGACCTGAAGCCGGCCAACCTCTTTATTACCACACGGGGCCAGGCGAAGATTCTCGATTTTGGACTGGCGAAGCTGCGCTTTGAGGCCCACGCGGACGTAGCTCCGACGGGATCGAAGGCGTCGGACGGGGCCGCGCTTTCCGGCGTGGCCGGCACTCCCGGTTACATGTCGCCAGAGCAGATGCGCGGCGAGAAACTGGACGCGCGGACGGACCTGTTCAGTTTCGGGGCCGTGCTTTATGAGATGGCCACGGGCGGGCTTCCCGGAGAACCGTTGGAGGCGGCCTCCGGCCGAAACCCCCAGGTTCCGGTTGAGTTGAACCGCATCGTCGCGAAGGCGCTGGAAGAGGATCGGGAAGTGCGCTACCAGCACGCGTCGGATATCCGCGCGGACCTGAAGCGTTTGAAGCGCGACAGCGACTCTGGCCGGCTGCCGTCCACATCCGCGCAGGCAGAAGCACGTGGCGCGGCTGGGCGGCACCGAGGATGGTTCATTGCGGCGGGTTGTCTGGCTCTGGCCGCCATCTACGACGGGCGATGGCGTTTTTGACGGCACCCTGCGGCAAGGGCTTTCCGCGCAATTGGAGCAGTCGCCGTTTCTGAGTCTGCTTTCGGAGTCGCGTATCGCGCAAACGATGCCGCTGATGACCCAGCCCAAAGACGCCAAACTCACGGCTTCGCTGGCGCGGGATGTCTGTCGGCGCACCGGAAGCACGGCCACGATTGAAGGCTCCATTTCCATCCTGGGGAGCCAGTATGTGCTGGGGCTGCGGGCGGTGAGCTGCCGCAGCGGCGATTTACTGGCCGAGGAGCAGGTCACAGCCGTCCGCAAAGAACAGGTACTGAAGGCGCTTGGCGAGGCCGCCACTAAGCTGCGCCAGAGACTGGGCGAATCGCTGGCATCGGTGGAGAAGTATGACGCGCCGCCGGAGAGCGTGACTACCGGATCCCTGGAGGCGTTGGAAGCCTATAGTTTGGGCTTCCATTCGTTGTACGCGGAAGCCAATTGCGCTGCAGCCATTCCCAGGTTCGAGCAAGCCATCCGGCTGGATCCGAATTTTGCGATGGCCTATGGACGCCTGGGAGTGTGTTACGGGGCCACGGGCGAGACCGCGCGGGCGGCCGAAAGTTCGCGCAGGGCTTACGAGTTACGCGACCGGGTCAGTGACCGCGAGAGGTTCTACCTGACCTCGCACTACGAAATGTTTACAACAGGCAACCTGGAAGCGGCGCGCAAGACGCTGGAGTCATGGGCTCAGACCTACCCGCGCGATTACGATCCGACTGCCAATTTGGAGAAGGTCTACCTTAATCTGGGCGAATACCAGAAGGCTCTGGCAGCAGCACAAGAGCCCGTCAGACTGGTACCGGGCGCCGCGGCGCCTTATGGGGCGCTGGCCACCGCCGACATTTTTCTGGATCGCCTGGACGATGCCGAAGCCGCAGTAAAGGAAGCCCAGACTCGTAATCTGGATTCTCCAGTTCTTCACATTTACCAATACGAAATCGACTTCCTGCGGCATGATCCGGAGGGCATGAAGAAAGAAGCCGCGGTGGTCAAAGCCAAGCCGGGGTACGGCAACATGATGCTCGATCTGGAATCGTTTAGCGCGGCTTACGCCGGGCAATTCGTCCACGCGCGAGATCTGACCCAGCAGGCGGAGGCGGCCGCCAAGCGGGCCCTAAGCAATGACGACGCGGCCGGCTACCTGGCCGAGGAAGCGATGTGCGAAGCGGTCGCCGGAAACCGGGAATTTGCCAAGCGGCAAGCGCATGTGGCCGCGGCGCTTTCGAAAGACAAGGACGTGGAGCGGCTGGCGGGCATTGCGCTGGCGCTGTCCGGCGATTCAAACGACGCCGCGCGGCTGGCCGACGATCTGTCGAAGCGTTTCCCTGAGGACACGCAAGTGGGGATCGGCAGAACCATGATCCAGGCGGCCATTTTTCTCAACCGTGGAGATACCGGAAAGGCGATCGAAGCGCTGGCAGCGATTGCACCGTACGAGCTCGCGGGCGATCCTGCAACGTCTCCAGCCTACGAACGGGGCGAAGTCTTGCTGGCGGCGCACCAAGGCGCGGCCGCGGCCGTGCAGTTCCAGAAGATTCTGGACCATCCGGGTGTGGCGCGGAACTTCGTGGCGGGCGCGATGGCAAACTTGGGTCTCGGCCGGGCCTACGCGCTGACAGGCGATACGGGGAAAGCGCGCGCCGCTTACCGGCAGTTTTTTGACGTGTGGAAAGACGCTGACGCAGATGCGCTGGCGCTGCTGCAGGCCAGGGCGGAGTTCGCCAAGCTAAAATAATGGTGGCGGCGGAGCGACTCGAACGCTCGACCTACGGATTATGAGACCGTCGCTCTAACCGACTGAGCTACGCCGCCACGCCGCCTTTCTTATCGATTTTAGCAGACAGCCCGCGCGCCCGCGTATACTGGGTTGAATGCCATTGAATCGCCGTCATTTTCTGTTCGGGGCGCTTGCTGCGCCAGTGCTGGCCGCAACCAAGAAGCAAGCGGTTGCAGAACGTCCCAACATCGTTCTGATTGTGGCCGAGGAACTCGGCGCTTACATGCTCGGGTGCTACGGGAATCCGGAGGTGCATACGCCGAATATCGACCGCCTGGCGTTGACCGGCGTGCGCTTTGCGAATAGCTTCTCCTGCGCTCCGGTTGCGCCGGACCAAGCCGTTTTCGCCGCTGCGGGCTACAACTGTTCCCGCAGCGTTTCGGCGGCGCGGACCGGCGAGTTTCTGGAAGCGCAGACGCCTTCGAAACCGTTTTTTTTGACGATCGCCTGGCCCAGTCCGAACGCCGTTGCGGCGCCGCAGAAGAATCTGGACTTGTACGCGAAGACGGGATTCGAAACGACCGGCTGGGACACCGAAGCGGCCAATGCCACGCGAAAGGAAATGCTGCGGGATGTGCCTGGCAACATGCGCAAGTACGCGGCGAGCCTGACCACGCTGGATGAGCAGATTCCCACGCTGTCGGCTGAGCTGCAACAGCGCGGCGTTTGGGACAATACGCTCATCGTCTTCACCAGCAACGGCGGATACCTCTTAGGCCGGCATGGGCTGTGGGGTGATGCCACGGCGTCGGATCCGGCGAGCCTGTATGAAGAAGTAGTGCGGACGCCCTTGATCTGGACGTGGCCAAGCCGGTTTCCGCCGCAGACGGTGCGGAACGACGTAGTGAACTCCTACGATTTGATGCCGGCGCTTTGCGAACTGGCAGGCGTCGCGCCGCCGGCCGGCAGCCATGTGCCGAGCTATCTGGCGTTCGTGTACGGCCGGCGCGTGGGGAAGAAGCAATCGTGGCCGGATTTGGCGTTTGGCCGGATTCGAGATGCGGAGATGGCGCGCGACGACCGCTACAAGCTGATCCTGCGCAATCAGGGCAAGGGCGCCAACGAATTGTACGACGAGACGGCGGACCCGAAGGAGCAGGTCAACCAGGTGGACAATCCGAAGTTTGTCGGTATGCGCGAGCGGCTGACGGGCCAGTTGACGACGTGGCGGGGTGCGCAGAAGGCCAGCGCCTAGCGGCAATCAACATCTGATCGGAGAACTCCGCGCCGGTCGGCCCACTCTCAAAGCGGAGACCTTTCCTGTGGAGAATTGGAAGCGCGAGTTCCGAAAGAAGCACTTGAGCTTCAATTGGAAAAGCCCGGGAATTAGCCCGGGCCTTCCTCTTTAAGCAGAAAGGAGGATCTATGATCCTGCTGCTAGTTGGCCTGCTGCTTTTGGGTAGAGTCACGGTCACGATCACCTGGACCCGTAAGGGCAGGCGATAACGACCGAGCGGGATCGGGGCTGCAACCCCCGGTCCCGCTACTAGCATACTCCATAGGCGCGCCTTTTGCAGAACCTTTTTCTACTTAGATTGATGCGCGCCGACTATTCCCGCCGCCAGACCATGGCTCCGTCCACGATCGTCGCCATGGGACCGCCGCGGAACGTGTGCCCATCGAAGGGAGAATTGCGGCTCTTGGAGAACGACTGGTTCACGTCGTAGGTCCACTCGAGATCGGTGCTGAAAATCGTCACGTCCGCGGGCACGCCCACGCGCAGAGTGCCGCGATCAAGGCGCAGCACGCGCGCGGGCCCGGTAGTGAGCAGCGCGACCAGCCGTGTGAGCGAAATCTTGCCGGTGTGCACCAGGTGCTCGAGCGCCAGTCCCAGCGCGGTCTCCAGGCCAATGATGCCGAAGGGGCACTTCTCGAACTCCTGCATCTTTTCGCTGCCGGGGTGTGGTGCGTGGTCGGTGGCGATAGCGTCCACCGCGCCGGCTACGATGCCGTCCACTACGGCGCCGGCGTCGCAAGCTGTGCGCAGCGGCGGCTTCATTTTGAAATTGCTATCGTACGGCAGCATCTGACTGTCGGTGAGGGCGAAGTGGTGCGGAGTGGTCTCGCAAGTGACCGGCAGACCGTGCTTCTTGGCGTAGGCCACCATGGCCATGGCGTTGTGCGTGGAGATGTGGGCCACGTGGAAGCGCGCGCCGGTAGCCTCGGCGAGCAGGATGTCGCGGGCCACCATCACGTCTTCGGAACTGGCCGGAATGCCGCGCAGTCCCAGCCGCACGGACTCATAGCCCTCGTGCATGTCGCCGCCCGCGCTCAGATTCAGGTCTTCGCAATGATCGATGACGGGCAGGTCGAAAGAGCGCGCGAATTCCATGGCGCGGCGCATTACGCGCGCGTTCATCACCGGGCGTCCATCGTCGGAGATGGCCACGACGCCCGCGGCTTTCATGGAGCCGATGGCCGACAGTTCTTCGCCCGCGCTGTTCTTGGTGATGGCGCCGATGGGGAAAACATTGGTGACGGCGAACTTGCGCGCGCGCTCGACGATGTAGCTGGTCACGGTGGCGTTGTCGTTCACCGGCAGGGTGTTGGGCATGCAGCAAATGGAAGTAAATCCACCAGCGGCCGCGGCGCGCGCGCCGGTTTCGATGGTTTCGGCGTGCTCGAAGCCGGGCTCGCGCAGGTGCACGTGCATGTCGATGAAGCCAGGGGCTACGATCAGGCCGGTGGCATCGAAGATCTCAACACCCGGCGCGTCGATGTTGGCGCCGGCGGCGGCGATGACGCCGTCCCGAACCAGGATGTCGGCCAGCAAATCGGTGGCCGAAGCCGGGTCGATGACGCGCCCGTTCTTGATGAGGAGTTGTGACATCTAACCAATCACCCGCTCTAGCACCGCCATGCGCACGGCGACGCCGTTTTCAACCTGATTGAGGATGACGGAGCGCTGGGAATCGGCCACTTCCGACGACAATTCGCGCCCGCGGTTGATGGGGCCGGGGTGCATGACAATGACGTCCGGTTTGGCCAGTGCGAGGTGTTCCAGCCGCAAGCCGTAGAACTGGAAATACTCGGCGGAGGGAAAGGCCGCTTCATGCTGGCGCTCGAGCTGCACGCGCAGCATCATGATGACGTCGGCATCGCGGATGGCTTCGCGAATATCGTTGGTCAGCGTCACGCCGGGAGCGATGTGGGCGAGCTCGCGCGGTAGCAGCGAGGCGGGCCCGCAGAGCACGATCTCCGCGCCGAATTTAGAAAGCAGGTAGACGTTGGAACGGGCCACGCGGCTGTGGGCGATGTCGCCGATGATGGCCACGCGCAGGCCCTCGAGGCTGGGACGTCGGTCGAGGATGGTGCGCGCATCCAGCAGCGCCTGGGTGGGGTGTTCGTGGGTGCCGTCGCCGGCGTTGATGATGGGCATGGCCAGGTGGCGCGCCAGAAAATGCGGCGCGCCGGACGCCGCATGCCGCATCACAAT
>JBEKPZ010000509.1:0-3721 GCA_049520215.1 Bryobacteraceae bacterium
CAGGTCCGCGACGGGTATGCCGTCCAAACCAGCATCGTGCGCACCAACGGCACGCGCGGAACCCTGATGACCGTATTGCGCAATGGCCGGGCCTCCACGCTTTCCATCGTGAACGCGGTCAAAGCGCGGCTTCCCGGAATCCTGGCAGGGCTGCCTCCCGAACTGCACGTCCGCCAACTTTTCGATCAATCGCTGTTCGTGCGCGCGTCCATCAATGGGGTGGTGCGCGAAGCCGCCATCGCCGCATTTCTGACCGCCATGATGATCCTGCTCTTCCTGGGCAGTTGGCGCAGCACCATTATCGTGTGCATTTCGATTCCGCTCTCCATCCTCACGTCGCTGGCCATTCTGAGCCTGCTCGGTGAAACTATCAACGTCATGACCCTGGGCGGCATGGCGCTGGCCGTCGGCATCCTGGTGGACGATGCCACCGTCGAGCTCGAGAATACGCACCGCAACATGGCCATGAAGAAGCCGCTGGTGCGCGCGGTGCTGGATGGCGCGCAACAGATCGCCGCGCCGGCATTCGTTTCCACGCTCTCCATTTGCATCGTCTTTGTGCCGGTTTTGCTGCTCGTTGGCGCGGCGAAATTCCTCTTCACGCCGCTGGCCCTGGCGGTGGTCTTCGCCATGCTTGCGTCCTACCTGCTGTCCCGCACCCTGATTCCCAACATGGTGCACTTCATGCTCAAGCCGGAGGTCAAACTCTACGCCCTCGGCGCGCATGGCGAATCGGCCGGCGGGACGGGGGTCGTCTGGCGCATTCACTACATCTTCAACCGGCGATTTGAGATGATGCGGTCGTCCTACACCGGGCTGCTGCACTGGGCCCTCGATCACCGCGCGCCGGTCTTGGCGGGCTTCGGAATCTTCGCGGCCGCCTCTCTTTTCCTGGTCGTCTTCACCGGGCGCGATTTCTTCCCCACAGTCGATTCCGGCCAGATGCGCCTGCATGCCATGGCGCCCACCGGCACGCGCATCGAAGAGACCGAAGTGCTCTTTTCCAAAATCGACGAGGAAATCCGCCACACTATCCCAGCCCACGAAATCGACACCATTATCGACAACATTGGAATTCCTTTCGGCGGTTTCAATTTGGCCTTCGGCGATATCAGCACATTGGGAACCGGCGATGGCGATATCCTGATCTCCCTCAAACCGGAGGACCATGGTCCCACCGCGGACTACACCGTAAAGCTGCGCAATCGTCTGCGCCAGAAATTCCCGGACGTGACCTTCTTTTTCGAGCCCGCCAACATCACCAATCAGATCTTGAACTTCGGCCTGCCCGCGCCCATCGACCTGCAGGTGGTCGGCCGCGACCCGCGGAATTACCAGATAGCCGAGTCGCTGGCCGAGCGCATCTCGCACATCCCGGGAGCCGCCGACGTGCACGTTCACCAGGTCGTGGACTACCCCGAACTTCGCATCAACGTGGACCGCAGCAAGGCCAGCCAACTGGGATTGCAGCAGCGCGACGTATCCAACAGCCTGCTGATCTCGCTCAGTTCCAGCGGCCAGGTAGCGCCCAACGAATGGCTGAACTGGTCCAACGGCGTCAGCTACGGCATGGCCGTGCAGACCCCGCAGTACCGCATGGATTCGCTCGCCGCGCTGATGCGCACACCCATCTCGGCGCCCATCGCCGGCGTCCTCAGCACCACGGCGACTTCTTCGGCGGGCACTGCCGGCGCCTCCAATTCGGCGGTGGGGGCCAGCCCCAGCCAGAGCTCGCAGGCTTACGGCAATCCGGGCGCGGCGGCGGGCGGCCCGCAGCTTCTCTCGAACCTGGCCAGCGTCACGCGCGGCGTGGGGCCAGAGATCATCAACCACTACAACGTGCAGCCGGTATTCGATGTTTACGCCAATGTGGACCGGCGGGACTTGGGCAGCGTGGGGACCGGGGTCGAAAAGATCATGCGGGAATACGAGGGCAAGCTCCCGCGCGGCACCAGCTTCGATCTACGCGGCCAGGTGCGCACCATGGAGACCTCGTTTTACCGGCTCGGTATGGGCATGATCTTCGCGGTGGTCCTGGTCTATTTGCTGATGGCCGTCAATTTCCAATCGTGGCTGGATCCGTTCATCATCCTGATGGCGCTGCCCGGCGCGCTGGCCGGTATCGTTTGGATGTTGTTCATCACCCAAACCAGCTTCAGCGTCCCGTCCCTGATGGGGACCATCATGTGTATCGGGGTGGCCACCGCCAACAGCATCCTGATGGTGGTCTTCGCCAACGATGAGCGCCTGGAAGGACTGGACGCCCGTTCGGCGGCGCTCTCGGCCGGTCATACCCGCATCCGCCCGGTGCTGATGACGGCCCTGGCCATGATCATCGGCATGCTGCCCATGGCGCTGGGATTCGGCGAGGGTGGCGAGCAGAATGCGCCGCTGGGCCGCGCGGTGATCGGCGGCCTAGTGCTGGCCACCGTCACCACGCTGTTCGTGGTCCCGATTGTTTACAGCTTGCTGAAAAAGAATCCCCCGGTCGATTTCGATCGTAGGATCGCCGAGGAGGAACAGGAGCCCATCGCCGGCGAACTGCTGCTGGGTTAAGTGCTAAGTGGGGCAGGCTCTCAGCCTGCGGCGGCTTCTCAGGCCGCCTGGACAACGATTAAAATGGAATACGAACAAGTGGCCGAAGACACCGAAGCGCGCCTCCGCGCCGAAATCGAAGATCTGAAGCGTAAGCTCGCGCAGCAGCACGCCCCGCCCGCGTCCGTTACGCCCCCCGCGCCCTCGCGCCGGGCGCTTTGGCTGCTGGCGCTGGTGCTCGCCGTCCTGATCGCCATCGGCTTCCTGAAGGGCTACATTCCGCATCGCCGTAACGAGGCCATGCTTGCAGCCGAAGCCGGCACCGCCTCCCAGGAATTGCCGACGGTCACCGTCGTCGGCGTGGAACGCTCCGCCGCCACTGGCACGCTGGTGCTCCCCGGCAACATCGAAGCGGTAACCGAAGCGCCCGTCCTGGCGCGCGCCAGCGGCTATATCCAAAAGCGCTACGTGGATATCGGCGACCGCGTGAAGTCCGGGCAACTGCTGGCTGAAATCGAAGCGCCGGAACTGGATCAGCAAGTGAATCAGGCGCGCGCCGCCCTGGACCAGGTCCGCGCCGCGCTCGAACAGTCCACCGCCAACCTGCAGCAGGGGCAGGCGCAGGAACAACTCGCCAAAGTTACCGCGGACCGGTGGAAGAATCTGGTGTCGAAAGGCGTCGTCTCGCGTCAGGAGAACGATACATACCAGTCCCAATGGGCGGCCGCGCAGGCCAGCGTGTCGGCGCTGGAAAAGGCGGTGGCATCCGCGCGCAGCAACATCGTCGCGGCTCAGGCCAACCTGTCGCGCCTTACCGAACTGCAAGACTACAAGAGCGTGCGCGCGCCCTTCGCGGGCGTGATTACGGTGCGCAACGTGGATGTCGGAGCGCTGGTCTCGGAAGCCAGCACCTACGTGAACGTGCCCCAATCCGACTCGGGCTCCGTGCACGTCGGCCAGGTCGCGCACCTCTCCATCCTGGACCTCGCCGGCCACCAGTTCTCCGGCACAGTCACGCGTACCGCCAACGCGCTGGACCCCGCCACCCGCACCCTGCTCACCGAAGTGCAGGTGCCCAACTCCGGCGGCCTCCTGCTCCCCGGCATGTACGCGCAGGTCGACCTGACCACGCCGCGCCGCAATCCGCCGCTGCTCATACCGGGTGATACGCTGGTGGTGCGTAGCA
>JBEKPZ010000510.1:0-3413 GCA_049520215.1 Bryobacteraceae bacterium
TTTGGTTCTGCAGGCTCTGCGCCTGTCCATACAACGAATCGACGATCGGAAAATTCTGAACGGCGGTGCTGATGGTTTGCACATCCGCGAGGAGATTACTAATCCGCAGATTGGCCTGATCGAATTTATACTCCAGTTCAAGATCGGCGGGATCGGCGAATGCGGCTCCGAAATCGTATGTGGCCCGCTCGAAAGCAGCGGTCGTGCGCAGCAGGGTGGCCGAACCCTGCACATTCGGCACGGCCGCGGGCACCGATCCTATAAGATGTTGCAGTCTGTCGGTGTAGGCCTGGAATTGCGCGTCCAGTTCACGCGCCGAGGTGCGAATTGAATCGGCGTCGTTTAGCAAATACTGCCTGGCCTGGTCGAAATTCTTCTCGTTGAGCAGATTCGTAAAAACCGTGTCTACGGTGAGTGTGCCTAATGGGGCGGCGCCATGGGAGGCGGGTGGCGTGGCGGCCGGCGTGGTGGGGGGGGCTGCTGGCGGCTGAGATACCGCCGGGGCGATCCCGCGGATATCCGCGGCGCCACCCTGCAGTGTAAATACGGTCAGCACATTCACGCTGTAATTTTCTTTAAGCTTGCGATTGAACACAAAGAACTCGACGGGCCTGTTGTCAAGCAGGAAGCCATCCGTATCGCGTGTCCAGCCAGCCGGTAGTGCGCCTTTGGCAGCCGCCTGAAGCATGTTATTCAGGGCGGGCCCGCTATCGAGGGCGGAACTCGGAACGAGATAAGCCAGCCGGACCCTGGCATCGTAGAGAATGACGCAGCCTCGATTGGGTGCGTCGATCTGGGCGCGAGACCCGCATAGTGGTGTCTGGGCGCCTAAAGCCGCCGGGAAAAAGGCGCAGGCAGCCATCGCCGGGAATATGGAACACAATCTCTTAAACCGCAAGTGTAGGATCCCCCAGGAGCTGAAATTGCAAAAGTGTCTTCTTGGCGTAACTATCCGGCGTCGGCCCGCAGGCGGCCAGGAACGAGGTCCGCGCCGCCCGCAGGCTTCCCCCCGCCGTGCTGCCCGGCAGAATGGCGGCCTCGAAGAACCCCTTAGCGAACGCGTCGGCGTTGATCAGATTCTGCGGATCTCCTGGCAATGAGCCAAATGCCAGGCCGGTCGCCCCCACCACCGCGGCTCCCGCGGCCAGCGCGGATAGCGCACAGGAGCCGGATGTGGGCCGTCCGTACGTTTGCAGGCCATAACACGCCTCGGTATAGATGGTGGACCCAGCCACGGCGTCCGCCGAAAACGACTGCGCCGACATGGCCGTGACAAATGTGCGCCGCACGTCGTCGTAGCCTTTCCAGGCCTGGTCGTTGCTGAACCCGTGCAGGTTGCAATAAAGAAAGCGGGCGGCCAGTTGGGTGGCACTGGACGCGTCCACCATGTCGTCTGGAGAGATTAGCAGCCGGCCGGGCCCGGGCATATCGGAAATCACCGAGAAACTGGCATCCTGCCAGTCGCGGTTCGTGAACTCTACAAAGCCGGCCCGCAGCGGTTTCTTTTGATGTTGCGCGGCGACCGTTTCGATGATCGCGCAAAGCGCGCTGGCGGGGTCACCCGCACCGGCGCAGATCCTGCCCACTGGAACAATGTCCGGGCTGAGCCAGTCGTTCATGCTAGGGGAGCCGTGCGCGCCGTAGGGATTGTCGGTCGGAACATCGATATCGGCTGCGTCGATCGCTCGATCCGTGACCGGGTTCGCCGGCCGCCATGTCGGAAAGATGTCATATCCACCGACGATCAGGATGCCGTCGCCTCCCGGCGCCGTGAGCCCCGGCGCCACGCGGTTGATTGCGTTAGAAAGGGAAGCGGTGTCAGTTCCGGAAGTGGGAGGGCCGAAGGGCAACATTGCGACGGCGTCGTCCAGAATCGCAAGCTGTGCGCCTGGGGCGGCCGTGCAAAGGTCGTTCAGCGCAGAGCGCACCAGTTGATAACCGTCGGCGCCATAAGCGGATATCATGCCCGAGGAGAGTGTGGCGATCAGGAGCATAATCGATGGGTTTCCGCTCTCATTTCAGGAGTCCCTCTTGGGCTTCGAGATCTTCTCCAGAATTTCGCCAAGGCGTGTGTATTCCTTTTGAATCTGCTCCTGGTATTTGGGGTCGCCCAGCAGGGCCAGGATCTTGTCCTCTTGAACGGACTCCAACTTCTTGGCCCTCCCGGCGATCCGTGCCTGGACCTCCGAGTAGAACTTGTGCAGGCGATCCAGACCGACGCGCCACAAACTCCAGGCGAGGATGAACCAAATCAAAATGCCCACGAGCGCCAAGAGCCAGATCATCCACCCCCCAAGGGCGTAGCAGCAATCGATCCTGATGCAACCCGTGGCGGCCAGCATCAGCAGGGGCAGGATGAGGCCCGTTGCCAACTCGCTCTGCCGGTAATACTGGTCGTACAGCGCATTGTATTCGCTTTGGGTTAGGAGGCCCCTTCCGACGGCGTAGTTTGGCTCGTAGACGTCCGGATCCTCCCTTCGCAAATGATCGGGCGTGCCATAACGACGGTCGCCGAACCGGATCTCGCCCGTGGCGTGGGAGCGCGCGCGGTTCAAGGCGTGGAACCTCGTGGCGCGCCCTGGCGCCCAGGACATGACCATGCGCTGGACGGGGTCGAGGATCATTCCAATAACCAGCGAGGCAGCCAGAAACACCAATAGGTTGTTGGATACGCCCTGCAGTACCGACTGAAAGGTGTTTTTCGCGGGTGGGGCTTCCGGCGGAGCTTTCGAGTTAACCTGCCCGGTCACATCGGCGCGCAGGGCGGCAACCTGTGCGAGCACCACGCCAATGATTTGTTTCGCCGAAAGGAACCCTTGAGATTGTTTCTGAAGGCCGGCGATCTCCTTCTTGAGAGAATCGATGTCCGGCTGGTAGCTTCTAGCCAGTAGTTGATTTTGGGCCTCCTTCGCCTTCTCCTGCGCCGCAAGCAGGCTGGTCAACTGCGCACCGATCCCCGTGATTTTCGTCTGAAGAGTAGAATTGTCGTCGTCTCTTGTGGCGCTAGCTTTCTGCAACCCAACGGTACAGGAGTCCAGGGCCTTCAGAACGTTGGCCGGGTCGATCAAGGTTTCTCCCGGATACCCTTTCGGTGTCTTGCTCTTAGAAGACGACGCGTCGCCGCTGTCCGGCTTGTCTTGACTCTTCACGCGGGAGTTCTTGACCACGTAAACGGGAACGTCGTTGCAGGCATCGACATCGCTGGGCGAAAGATACCTCATACCTTCGTTTCGAGTTGCGGTGCTGGCATCCGCTTTAGCGCCCGGATTGCCGCCCTTCTTAGGCGCGGGCGACTGGATTTCCGCGGTTGGGGGTGCCGGGGGTGCGGCGCCAAGCATACTGCAGAGCGAGGCAGACCGGCCCAACTCCCAACCCCATGTCGCGCAAGAAACGGTGATATTGCCGGCATCGCT
>JBEKPZ010000511.1:0-3376 GCA_049520215.1 Bryobacteraceae bacterium
TCGGCGACGACAACCTGCTGATGGCTTACGTACACGTGGCGCACGATGTACACGTCGGTAACCGCGTGGTGCTGGCTAACGCCGTCACTCTGGGCGGGCATGTGACGGTGGGCGATTGGACGGTGATCGGCGCTTCCACGGGCGTACACCAGTTCTGCCGCGTGGGGCGGCATGCGATCATCGGGGGCTACAGCGTGGTGACGCAGGATGTGCTGCCATTTTCGAATACGGTCAGCGAGCGCGGGATCAAGGTATTCGGCGCCAACCGCATCGGGCTGGAGCGCCGCGGATTCGAGCGGGCCACCATCGAGAAGCTGCAAACGGCGCTGCGCCTGTTGACGCACTCCGGCTTAAATACGTCGCAGGCGGTGGAGCGGATTCGCGCCGAGATTTCCGGGTGCCCGGAGGTGGAGGAGTTGGTGGCGTTCATCGGCGAATCTACGCGGGGAGTGATTAAGTAGATGGCGCCGAAGGCGGGGCTGGGAGCCCCGCGCAGGCTGCGAGCCTGCCCCACACAAGGATGAAATACGGTCTTATCGCCGGTAACGGCCGCTTTCCGCTTCTGGCTCTGGAAAATGCGCGCCGCCTGGGACACGAGGTGGTCGTCCTAGCCATTCAGGAAGAGGCCTCGCCGGAAGTCGAAAGCCTTGCCACGCGATGCCACTGGCTCTCGCTGGGGCAGCTTAGCCGGTTGATCGAAATCCTGAAAGAAGAAGGCATCCGCGAAGTAGTGATGGCCGGACAGGTTAAGCACGCGAAGATCTTTTCATCGATCCGGCCGGACTGGCGGCTGATCAAGCTGCTGGCCTCGCTGCCCGCGAAGAATACCGACGGGTTGATCGGCGGCGTCGCAAAAGTGCTGGCCGACGAGGGCATCCAGCTTCGCGATTCGACCGCGCTGCTGAAACCGCTATTGGCCGATAGCGGCGCGATGACGCGGCGCCATCCGGACGCCCGCGAGGATGCGGATATCGCCTATGGGCGAAAGGTGGCCGCGGCGCTGGCTGGTTTCGACGTGGGCCAGAGCGTGGCCATCTGCGAGCGGGCCTGCGTCGCGCTCGAAGCCATGGAAGGCACCGACGCCGTACTGCGCCGCGCGGCCAGCCTGGTGAACGGCCGTCCGTTGACGCTGGTGAAAGTTTCGAATCGGCGGCGGCACTTGCTCTTCGATGTGCCGGTAGCCGGTCTGGACACCATCGCGGTGATGCGGGAGACCGGGACGACGGCGATGGCGGTGGATGCGGGCCGCACGCTGCTGCTGGATCGCGAGGAGATGCTGGCGCGCGCGGACGAAGCGGGGATCGCGGTGGTAGGGCAGGCGGCAGATGCATAGAATCGCCGTCGTCGGCGCGGGACAGTTTGGACAAAACCATTGCCGGGTGGTCCGGCAATCCACGCGCGCCGAACTGGCCGCCGTGGTGGATATCGACCCAGCCCGCGCCGGCATCGCCGATTACCGGAAACTGGCCGGCAGAGTGGATGCGGCGATTGTGGCCACGCCCACTTCGGCCCACGCCGAAATCGGTAGCTGGCTGTTGGAGCATGGCATCGACGTGCTGGTAGAGAAGCCCATCGCGCCGGATCTGGAGTCCGCGGACCGGCTGGTGGCGGCAGCCGAGCGATACGGGCGGGTGCTCCAAGTGGGCCATTTGGAGCGCTTCAATCCCGCGGTGATCGCACTGGAGGGCCGCGTCACCCTGCCGCTGTTCTTCGAGATCCACCGGCTGAGCGTGTTCAGCCCGCGCAGTCTGGATGTGGACGTCATCTTGGACTTGATGATCCACGACATCGACATCGTGTTGAGCCTGACGGGTGCGGAACCGGAGGAGATCCGCGGTGCGGGCGTCTCCATCCTGTCTTCCAAAGTGGACATCGCCAATGCCCGCCTGCAGTTCCCCAACGGCTGCGTGGCCAACCTGACGGCCAGCCGCGTTTCCACAGAGCGCGTCCGCAAGCTGCGCCTTTTCCAGCCGCAACAGTATTGTTCGCTGGATTACGCGCGTCAGGAGTTGCTGATATTTTCGGTCGGCGGCGACCGTCAAGTCTCCTTCGAGCCGGTTGCGACGGCGAAATCCGAGCCATTGCAGTTGCAGTTCGACGCCTTTCTGGACAGCGTGGAGACGCGAAATTCGCCGAAAACTTCGGGGCCTCGGGCGCGTCAAACACTTAGGATAGCTTTGGCTATTCTTGATAAAATCGAAGAACATTCGGAGATAGTCTCGAAGTCGTTGGCAGGCGGATGGAAACTCTAGCTCGTCCCGCGGTGAAAGATACGGCGGAATTGCACCTGCTAACCAGTTGGGAGCAGGACAGCGGACGTGTGCGCAAGGCGCGCCTCCTGTCCGTAGCGGCGCACGTCGCGGCCATCGTAGCGCTGGCCCTGATGCCCCGCAGCCTGATGCAGCCGCCGCGGCGCGTGGAACAAATCACTCCGCTGATTGAACCGCCCACGGAGTTGACCCAGAAAGCGCCCAACAAAGGTCCCATCGCCAAGGAAGTGACCGTGGAGGCCTTGGAGCCGCGCCCGCGCATTCAGATTCCGAACTCGCCGCCCTCCACCACGCGGCCCGAGGCCAAAATAAGCAGCCCGCCGCAACCGCCGCCCGCGCCACTGCCTGAGCCGCCGCAGATTCCGGCCGGCAATCGCGACGTGCAGCCGCCGCGCGGCCTGCCCATCGGCCCGCCGACGATTCAGCCGCCCCAGATCCAGGAGCAGGAGAAACCGAAGCTGGCATTCGAGGCCCCCACTGCCCCGCCGCCTTCCGGGGGAGTGGGCCGGATCGCGCGTCCCGATACATCGGTGGCTGGAGCTATCCGGGATCTCACGCGCGGCGGCGCGGAAGGCGGAATCGCGGTGGGCGACGACACCAGCGACGCGGGATTGGGGGGGATCGGCAGCGGTGTGAACCTGCCGCCTTCGCCGGGCCGTCAGGCCAGTTCGCTCGAACTGCTCAGCGATGCCAGAGGCGTCGATTTCCGGCCCTACCTGCTGGAGGTGCTGGCCGCGGTGCGCCGGAATTGGTTCGCGGTCTATCCGGAAAGCGCCAGGATGGGCCTGCGCGGCAAAGTGGAGGCGCAATTCGTGATCGCCAGGGACGGGAGCATCCCGAAGCTGGTGATCATTCTGCATTCCATTCCGGCGTTGGAGCGCGCGGCGGTGGCCGGGATCGACGCCTCGCATCCGTTTCCGCCGTTCCCCGCGGAATATTCGGGCGACCGGATTGTGTTGAAGCTGACGTTCAGCTATAACATGCCGCGAAAGTGAGGGCGGGGCTGAGAGCCCCGCGCAGGCTGAGAGCCTGCCCCACCTACACGCGGGCGCTAACCGCATGGTCCGCGATTGCTACGGCGCGCAGTTCGCGGCGCAGGATTTTGC
>JBEKPZ010000512.1:0-3342 GCA_049520215.1 Bryobacteraceae bacterium
ATGGACGTAACCTTTTCTGGCAGGCGTCGTATACGTTAGCCCATTCCGTGGATGATGCTTCGGTGGATTTCTCCGTGGAGTCTGTGAATGATCCTCCCGCTTCTCAGAACATTTTCGATCGCAAGGGAAGCCGGGGCCCGTCAGATTTTGACGTTCGGAATAATTTCGTGGCAAATGTCGCTTACGATCCGCCTGGACGCGGACGTCTCCTGGGTGGCTGGCAGGTTTCGGGTGTTGCGAGTGTTCACAGCGGCCTCCCATTTACCCCCGTGCTCGACTTCGACAATGCCGATGTGCAATCGCTGCTTACGGCGGAACGCCCGAACCTTGTCGGCAACCCTTACGCGGGTGCCTGTCCGAATAGGGCAAGCGTGGGTACTCCGTCATGCTGGTTCAATCCGAGTGCTTTTGCGGTACCGCCGGCCGGTCAGTTTGGCAATGCCGGCCGAAATATCCTGCGGGGGCCGGCGTTCGCGCAATTTGACGCGTCGCTGCACAAGGATTTTGCCATCACTGAACGAGATAAGATTACGGTGGGAGTGGAAGCTTATAACCTGTTCAACCATCCGAATTTTGGTGTTCCGAGTAATACCCAAAGTCCGCTTGCTCTGGGAGGTAACGGGGATGCCGTCTTTAAGGATGCGGCGGGTAATTTCGCCGATAACGTAGGCCAAATCCTAACCACTGCCGGCACTGCGCGCCAGATTCAACTGATCGGCCGGTTTACGTTTTGAACGAGTGGTAGGTCGTAGCCCGTAGGGGCGGTTCGCGAACCGCCCCTACGGGCTTGCGACAATATCGAGGAATCGCAGGTATGGACCTCAGCAAGACGCAGTTGATCGAGTCCGTGTTCGCCGGGGACGGCGAGATTGCCACGCGTATGCGCGAGCTCGACTGGTCGGCTACGTCGCTCGGCCCGGTGGAACAATGGCCGCAAGCTTTGCGAACCATCGTGCGTGCCGTGCTTGGATCTGGCTATCCAATGGCCATCTGCTGGAGTCCGGATTACGTTCTGTTGTACAACGAAGCCTACCGGCCGATAGCAGGAACAAGGCACCCGTGGGCGCTGGGTCGCGGCGCCCGCGAGGTATACCCCGAGGCATGGGATTTCATCGGGCCGATGTACGAGTCCGTGATGGCTCGGGGTCAGGTAGCCAACTTTCTGTCCGATGTGCTAGTCCCTCTTACCCGCAACAACTATCTCGAAGAGGTCTACATCGCATTTTCGGCTAGTCCGATTTGGGATGACAACGGCCGCATAGGCGGCGTGTTGAACTCGGCGCTGGAGACGACGGAACGGGTGCTCGAAGGTCGACGCCGGACGGTGCTGCGCGATTTGGCCTCGCGAACGGCCGGAGCGCGGAGCGAAAAAGAAGTATGGGGTATCAGCGCGGAAACCCTTGGCCAAGATCGCTTGAGCCTCCCGTTCGCATTTCTCTATGAGTATCGGCCATCGGAACATCAAGCGCACCTGGCAAGCGCCAGCGTGGAAACCGATGAACCTTTGCGTCTGCCGGTCATCGACTGCCGCACCGAAAACCTTTGGCGATTCGCCCCTGCACTGGCGAGGGAAGGGGTTGTCCTCGATCTCGGGGATCGCGCTTCGGGTGTATCCGTCCCCAATTGGCCGGACCCTCCGAAACAAGCGAGCGTGATGCCCATCCGGCTGGGCGAACGCAGCGAACCACTGGGTTTCCTTGTCGCGGGAATCCACCCCGGCCGGGTCTTTGACGATGCGTACCGCGAATTCGTCCTTCGCATCACCGAACAGATCACCATCGGGTTGACCAGCGCTCGCGCCTTTGAGCAGGAACGCCAGCGGGCAGAGGCCCTAGCCGAGCTCGATCGCGCCAAGACCACGTTTTTCAGCAACGTCAGTCACGAGTTCCGAACGCCGCTGACGCTGATGCTTGGTCCGCTTGAGGAAGTGTTGCCGGAGGCGAGCGAGCGCCTGACCCCGCAACGTCACGAACAGTTGATTGCGGTGCGGCGCAACGGGCTCCGATTGCTCAAGCTCGTTAATACCCTCCTGGATTTTTCGCGTCTGGAAGCCGGACGCGTGCAGGCGTCCTATCAGCCCACTGACTTGGCCGGCTTCACGTCGGAAATAGCCAGCGCGTTCGATTCGGCGATGGACAACGCGGGTCTGCGGTTTTCGGTGGTATGCCAGCCACTCGCCGAGCCGGTGTACGTGGATCGCGACATGTGGGAGAAGATCGTCCTGAATCTTCTCTCCAACGCCTTGAAGTTCACGTTCGAGGGAGAGGTTGACCTCACATTAAAGCCGGTGGACGGCGCAGTGCAATTGCGCGTCCGCGACACGGGCGTGGGAATCCCCGAAGAGCATCGCGAGCGGATGTTCGAACGCTTTCATCGCATCGAGGGCGCCGCCGCCAGGACGTACGAAGGCACGGGGATCGGACTGGCCCTGGTCGAGGAACTGGTGAAGCTGCACGGCGGCAGTGTGCGGGTGGAGAGCGCCGTGGGCGCCGGCAGCACCTTCACGGTCGCGATTCCACGTGGCAAAGAGCATTTGCCGGCGGAGCGCATTGAGGCCGCACCATCGCTCGCGTCCACCAGAATTCGGGCCGAAGCTTACATCGAGGAAGCTCAGCAGCGGGACGGAGAAGAGTCGGTCGCGGGAGTCGATGGAGAAATACCTGGCAAAACATCCTTGGTCCCTTCCTCGCCGGAGCCCAAAACGGGGGCGGAACGCGAACTCATCATCCTGGCCGATGACAATGCGGACATGCGCCGATACCTCGCGCGCCTTTTAGGCGACCGCTATGAGGTGCGCGCGGTTGCAAACGGCCGCCAGGCGCTCGAAGCGATGAAAGAGTTGCGCCCAGCCCTGGTGCTGACCGACGTCATGATGCCGCACCTGGATGGATTCGGCCTACTGCGAGCCATTCGCGACGATTCGGCCCTCGCCGGTACGCCCGTGATCCTGTTGTCCGCGCGGGCGGGCGAAGAATCGCGCGTGCTGGGACTGCAGGCCGACGCCGACGACTATCTGGTAAAGCCGTTTACGGCTCGGGAGTTGCTCGCGCGGGTGGCAATGCATGTCAAAATGGCCAATCTTCGCCGCGAAACTGCCGAACGCGAAGAACGGCTGCATAGCGAGGCGGAACTTGAACGCGAGAAGCTGCGCGCCAGCGAAGAACGACTGACGGAGACTGGGCGTCTTTATGGTGAGTTGCAGCGGGCCGATGCAGACCTGCAACTACAAGTCGGGCTGCTACAGCGTCTTCCTGTATCCGCCTGGACGCTCAAGCCCGATGGGACACCGGACTTCGTGAATCAGGTTTGGCTTGACTACTCCGGTCAGACTTCCGATTTCGT
>JBEKPZ010000513.1:0-3658 GCA_049520215.1 Bryobacteraceae bacterium
GAGCCATTTGGCTCGGATTCCCGAGTCAGGGTGTCGAGCCAGGCGTACGTGTATCCGGACGTCACCGTAGTTTGCGGAGAGCAGCAACCCATCGACGAGCATGACGACCTCCTCACCAACCCAGTGGCGATCTTCGAGGTTCTGTCCCCCTCCACCGAGAAATACGATCGCGGCCTGAAGTTTCAGTTCTATCGCTCGATCGATTCTCTAAGCGATTATGTCCTGGTGAAACAGAAGCAGGTCCGCGTCGAGCAGTTCACGCGCCACGCGGATGGCGGCACCTGGACTTTTCGCGACTACCAGGGTCCCGATGAGGAACTGAAGATCGATTCCATCGGCGTAGCGATCCCGCTGCGGCGGATCTATGATCGCGTTAGCATCCCGCCGGCTACAGACTGAATCGCACGCGCCTCACCGCGTCACAAAGTCCCACTCCGCCGACGCCCGCGCCACAACCGACGCCACATCCCGCTCCAGCAAATAGCGCTCCTGCACAAGACCGTGCGCCGCCGCCTCCCGGACTTCACCCGCTCCGCCTTCGTGCGCGCGAACGGAATGAACGATCCCACCATGCTGTATAACTCGTCCGGCGCGCCGATCGCCGCCGAGCGCAGATTCCATCCGGTATAAGTCGCCAGCGGCACCGCCGTCGCCGGCATCCGGATGCCCGCCGTATCGTTACCGTCCGCATCCACCTGCGGCAAGCGCATCGGAAACGCGCTCCCCACTTTGGGCGGCTCAATCGTCACAATTCCGGCGCTCCGGAATTCCTCGCCGTAGTCCGCGTGCCAGGCCTGCTGGATGCGCGTCGGAAACTGCACGCCGGGCAGCTTCGGGAACGCCACCGCGCCCAGCGGCGTCAGGCTGCCGTCGGCGATCTTGGGATAACGCGATGGCGGCGGCTCCAGTCCTTCCGCCACCCAGCCGTCCAGCGCCACCAGCAGCGCCCGCAGCGTCCAACTGTAATTGTTGGGATTCGCCAGGTTTTGTGCCTCCCCCCGCTCCGGCGGAAACGGGCTCGGCCCGTGCTGGCATCCGGCCAGAAAATAGATCCGCGTGTTGGGCGCCAGGGGCGCGTCTTTGGCGCCGTCGAGCGTGGTGTGGATGAGCGACACCGAGCGCCCATAATACTCATACGAGGTATTCGTATAGAAGATCTTGGGCACGGCGGCGGGGGGCGTGGCGTGCGTCAGCAAGCCGTCGGTGACGCCCGTCTCGGTATCGGTCTCCGGAAGATCCGTAAACGGAAAAATGTCGGTCGGATAAAAGGTATTCAGAAACGCGTGGCCGTCGCGCGAAGCCTGCGCGAAGCGGTGATTGAAGCTTCCCCGCCCAGCCCCCGCCACGTGCGCCATCAGGCCGTCGAAGACCCGCCGCCCCTGCTCGTCCTGGTTGAACCCGTAATACACAAACGTGCGCAGGAAACGCCCGCTCTGCGAAATACCGAATCCGTAGGCCCGCTTGATGAAGTCGTGATGATCTCCCAGAATCGTATCGGCTTCAATGCCGTATTTGAAGAACGAGATCAGGTCGCGCACCGCCGCCGGGCCCAGCCCCATGATCGGCGGGTCTTTCGACGTGTAAACCAGCTCGTAGATCTTGCCGGGTTCGAAGCCCGCAGGCATCGCGATGTGCGTGCCCCCCTCGATGTGCCAGGCATCCCGCGCCACGGCGCGCCGCGGGCTGTCGGCATGCTCGCGCACGGTCAATGTCAGCGCGGGATCGTCCGGGTTCAGCACCGGATAAGCAAGCTGGCTGCGGTCGCCCAGGGATTGCCGCGTGGCCTTGTGATCCAGCGTGATTTCGGAGCGCACCAGACCCGTGATGCCCTGCGCCACCGGCGCGTAGAGCCGCAACGCGTTGGGCCCGGGCGGCACGTCGAATTCCCAGCCCAGCCACACCAGCGTGTAGCCCTGTTCCAGCAGCATGTCGCCGCGGAAAATGTCCAGCATGCTCTTACCGCCGCGGTTCGAAACTTCGAACAGCACCGCATGATTGCCATGCTGCGGATCGCGCGGCTTCAGACAATCGAAATCGGCCGAGAATTCTACCAACCCCTCCCCGTTGCGCGGCGCCTTGGCGATATCGGCGATGATCTTGTTGGCCGGCAGATTGGGATCGACCGCGAAATAAGCCTTGCCGACGATCCGCTCGTAAGGGCCGGCGGATGCGAACGCCTTGCCCTCCAAGACATCGCTCCGCTCGGAAACCTCGATGCGCAGCAAAGCCGCCGGCAGCAAAGCCGGAATGCAAAGGGACAGAATCCAAGCACGTTTGAGCATGGGACTATGGTATTCCAAATGGAGGGCGGGCTTGAGCCCGCGAGGGGCTTAAGCCCCGCTGCTAACCTAAAGCATACCGATGAAACCAACTCACCTCCTCCCCCTGTTCCTGCTCCCCCTTCTAGCCGCCCAGCTAACTGCGGGAGACATGCCCCTCGCCAAGCCCGAAGAAGCAGGCATGTCCGCCGATCGCCTCCACCGAATCCACGAAGCCATCCAGCGGCACGTCGACGCCGGCGAAATCTCGGGCGCCGTGACGCTGGTGGCCCGGCGCGGCCGCATCGTGCACTTCGAAGCGCACGGCCTGATGGATATCGAAGCGAAGCGCCCCATGGAAAAAGACGCCATCTTCCGCATCGCGTCGATGTCAAAGCCCATCACCGGCGCGGCGGTGATGATGATGTTGGAAGAGGGAAAGCTCCGGCTGAATGACCCGGTGTCGAAGTTTCTGCCCGAGTTCGCCAACCCCAAAGTGGCCATCCCAAAAGGAACCGCCGGAGAGTTCTACGTGATCCCGGCAGATCGCGAACTCACCATCCGCGACCTGCTCACCCACACCAATGGCCTGATGACCGGCGGCATCGGATCGAAGTCGGGCCCTCCGCGTATGGCCGAGGGCGACACGCTGGCGGGCTACATTCCCCGGCTGGGGGCGGTCCCGCTCGACTTCCAGCCCGGCACGCAATGGGCTTATAGCGGATATGCAGGCCCCGACACGCTCTCGCGCATCGTGGAACTCGTCTCCGGTCAGCCCTACGACGAATTCCTCCGCACCCGCATTTTTCAACCGCTGGGGATGAAGGATACATTCTTCTATCCTCCCGACGACCGCCGGCCGCGCATGGCGACACTCTATAGCAAGAGTCCCAAGGGTCTGGTGCCAGCCGAGAATCAGGACGGCTTCTCCCTGAAGACGTATTTCTCCGGCGGCGGCGGACTTATGTCCACGGCGGAGGACTACCTCCAGTTCGCGCAAATGCTGCTGAATGGCGGGGAACTGCGCGGCAAGCGCCTGTTGAGCCCGCGGACGGTGGATCTGATGGCCTCAAATCACGTGGGCGACCTGTTCAATGGGAAGCTCGGGCGCCCCGCCCACGGCATGGGCTATGGGTTGCTGGTGGGCATTGTCGAGGACAGCGTGGCCGCCGGCCTGCGCGTCTCCAACGGCAGCTTCGGCTGGGACGGAGCCTACGGCACGCAAACGTGGATCGATCCGCGGGAAAAGATGGTCACCATCGTCATGATCCAGACGCAGGTTCCGTCGGTGCAGAGAGACTTCGAGAACGGCGTAATGCAGGCGATTGTGGAGTAGACCCTTTCCCACCCCCTATGGCCCTAAGCATCAAAAACCCGGAGGCCGACCGATTGGCGCGCGA
>JBEKPZ010000514.1:0-3921 GCA_049520215.1 Bryobacteraceae bacterium
GCGCCCGTGATGCCCTGTCCCAGCGGGATCGACCAGTTCTGCACCACCTCCTCGCGATGGCCCAGCGCATAACGGATGCGCAGCTCGCGGCGCTTCTCGCTATACAGAAGGATGGCCAGCAGCTCGCCGGGGATCACCCGCTTGACCACCTCGGAAACGTTGGCCAGCAGCTCGTCGAGGTCCAGCGTTTGGGAAGTGACCGTCGACACCTCCAGCAGGAAATCCAAAAGTTCGGATCGCTCGCGAAACCGCACAGCCTTGCGCGTGCTTAGCATCTTGTATCGTGGGGCAGGCTATCAGCCTGCGGCGGCCTCTCAGGCCGCCTCTTCTGCCCTTACCTCCCCGCCGCCTCCACAATCTTCACGCTGGCGCTGGCCCCCACGCGATTGGCCCCCGCCGCCACCATCGCGCGGAAATCGTCCAGCGTGCGAATGCCGCCCGCGGCTTTCACCCCCATGCGCGGCCCCACCGCGTGCCGCATCAGCACGATATCCTGCACGGTAGCGCCCGCCGGCCCGAAGCCGGTCGAGGTCTTCACGAAATCGGCGCCGGCCGCCTGCGCCAGGCCGCAAGCCGTATTCTTCTGCGCGTCATTCAGGAGCGCCGTCTCCAGAATGACTTTTACAATAGCGTTCGCATCGTGGCACACCCGCGCCACCGCCTGGATATCCAACTTCACCGTATCGCAATCGCCCGATCGCAAAGCCCCTACGTTGATCACCATGTCGATCTCGCGCGCGCCGGCGCGCAGCGCCGCGGCGGCCTCGGACACTTTGGCCTCCGTGGAAGTCGCGCCCAGCGGAAATCCCGCCACCGTGCAAACCTTCACGGCGCTTCCAGCCAGTTCGCTGGCGGCCAGAGGCACCCAATAGGGATTGATGCAAACCGTGGCGAAGCCGTACTGCCGCGCCTCGCCGCACAGCTTGACGATATCCGCGCGCGTCGCTTCCGGGCGCAGCAGGGTGTGATCGATCAGCGACGCAATCGGCCCGGAACCGCTCCCTGACGGTCGCGGCTCGGTAACCGATCGTTCGGTAACTGATCGTTTCGGCGCCCCGCTGTACTGCTCCTCGATCCGTTTAATCTTCTCCACGCGCGCCGTGTGCCTGCCGCCCGCAAACGGCGTCTCCAGCCACGTGCGCAGAACTTCCTCCGCCTGCCCGGCCGTCAGCAGCCGCGCGCCCAGCGTCAGCACATTGGCGTCGTTGTGCTCGCGGCTGTTGCGAGCCGACGCGCGATCGTAACAGAGCGCCGCGCGAATCGCGGAAACTTTATTGGCAGCGATCGACGAGCCAATGCCCGCGCCATCGATGATCACCCCGCGCCGCGCTTCGCCCCGGGCCACCAGTTCGGCCACCTTCTGCGCGATATCCGGATAGTCGGCCGGCTTTTCGTCGAACACGCCAACGTCGCGCACCTCCAGCCCCAGGCCCGCCAGCAGAGGCTTCAAGGTTTCCTTCAGCCGAAAGCCGCCATGGTCCGCGCCCAGCGCGACAATCTTGTCGGGCGGCGCTGCGGGCGCAGCCTGCCCCTCGCGCAATTCGATGACGCGAATCGCGCGCGCTTCCGCCAATTCGCGGGCCGCGGGCGTGAATATCGTCCCCGCCGGCACCCGCAACTCGCCGGACCGCGGCACATCTTCTGAAGTCACCCAGCGCATAAATCCAAAACCGTCGTAGAATTCGTAAAGACCTATTGTAATGAAACCTTACGCCTGGCCGCTCCTTTTCGTGCTCGCCCTCACACTGTCCGCCCACCCCATGGGCAATTTCAGCGTGAGCCACTATGCCCGCATCGAAGTGAGCGGAGGAGGCGCCCAGATTCGCTATGTGCTCGATCTTGCCGAAATCCCCAGTTTTCAATTGTTGCAGCAATGGGGACTGAACGCCGATACCCCGCGCCCGCTGTTGGAAGCCAAGGCCGAGGCGCAAGCGCGCGAGTGGGTGCGCAACTTGGACCTGGCCTGCGATGGTCGCGCTGTTTCGCCGCGCTTCGAAGGAGCCACGCTGGCCATCGCACCCGGCGCCGGCGGCGCTCCCGTCATGCGCATTACGTCGATCCTGAAGCTGGCCGTGGCCGCCGGATCGCTCTCCTATGAAGATCGCAATTATCCCGACCGCGCGGGATGGAAGGAGGTCGTCATCGCCGCCGCGCCGGGCGCATCCATCGAACGCGCCAGCCAGGACGGCGCCGACCGCAGCCAGGCGCTGACCGCCTATCCTGCCGACCCAACCGTGGCGCCGCCGCAGGATCTGAAGGCCTCCGTCGAGTGGATCGCTGCCAACCCGCTGCTGCCTAACGTGGCCAAGAAATCACCGCCGAAGATCGTGCCAGTGCCCAGCGCCAACCCAGCCACCTCCCCGGTGCCGCCGCAGCCTTCCGCCCCCGGTACCGTCGTGCGGGGTGATTTCCTGTCGCGGCTGCTGCATCGCGGCGATATCGGCGTCGGCCTGATCCTGCTGGGGATGGCAGTCGCTTTCGGCCTGGGAGCCATGCACGCGCTCTCTCCCGGCCATGGCAAAACCATTGTGGCGGCCTACCTGGTGGGCTCGCGCGGCACCTTCAAGCACGCCATTTTTCTGGGCGGCATGGTGACCTTCACCCATACCATCAGCGTGTTCTTCCTGGGGCTGACCACCCTGTTCCTCTCGCAATACGTTCTGCCGGAAAAGATATTCCCGGTGCTGGGCGCCATCTCCGGCCTCTCCATCGTCTGGATCGGCGGCATGATGCTCTACAAGCGCGCGCGCCGGTTGCGTGGGGCAGGCTCTCAGCCTGCGCGGGACTCTCAGTCCCGCCTGGACACACCCGCTAGCTCTGTCACGCATCATCATCATCACGGCCACGATCACGATCACGGCCCGCATACCCACACGCACGTGCCGGAGGGCGACATTACGCTGGGCAGCCTCATAGCCCTGGGCGCGAGCGGCGGGCTGGTCCCCTGTCCCTCCGCGCTGGTGTTGCTGCTGAGCTCCATCGCGCTGGGCCGCGTGGGTTTGGGCCTGCTGCTCCTGATCGCTTTCAGCTCCGGGCTGGCAATCGTCCTGATGGGAATTGGCGTGCTAGTGCTCTACGCCAAGCACTTCCTGCCGGATAGCCAGCGCGCCGCGGCCCACCCGGCATTCCGCATCATCCCGGTGGTCTCGGCGGCACTGATCGTCTGCATTGGCCTGTTGATGACCGGAGTGTCGCTAGGCTGGATTCAGCCCAACCGCTTGGCTGGGTGATTGCTGCATGGCCGATTGTGAATCGGCCTTTCCTGTCGTATCATGAGGTCGTGCCGGACACCCTGCGAGTCCTACCCTGCGAGTCCTCACCATCGGCCACTCCAACCACTCCATGGAGAAATTCCTGGAACTGCTGGCACTCCATTCCGTGCAGGTGGTTGCCGACGTCCGCTCCAGCCCGTATTCCAAGTACACCACGCAGTTCGATCGCGAAGCGCTCGTCGAAGCCCTGCGCACGGCGGGATTCCAGTATGTTTACCTCGGCAGCGAACTGGGCGGCCGGCCGCGCGGCGACGCCTACTACGATGCCGCGGGCCATGTCCTGTACGACAAAGTAGTCGATTCCCCCAATTTCCGGAAAGGCCTGGCCCGCCTGGAGGAGGGCCTGCGGCAGTACGTCGTGGCCGCCCTGTGCGCCGAGGAGGACCCCGCCGGATGTCATCGCCGCCTGCTCGTGGGCCGGGTGCTCGGCGAACGCGGCATTGCGGTCGATCACATTCGGGGCGATGGCCGCCTGCAGTCCGAGGCGGAACTGGCCGCCGCCGAGCCGCACAGCAACCAGCTCAATCTATTCGAAGAAATCGAGGCGCCATGGAAGTCTGTTCCATCGGTTTCACCCAAAAAACGGCAGAGCAGTTCTTCACGATTCTGAGAGGCGCGGGCATCCGCCGATTGCTCGACGTGCGGCTCA
>JBEKPZ010000515.1:0-4505 GCA_049520215.1 Bryobacteraceae bacterium
TGAGGACGCCATGGCCGGATACATTCCGGAGCTTGCGAAGACACGCGACATGCTCAACAGCCGTTACGACGACCTCAAGAGCGGTAGAGTCAAGCCGATTGACGGGGAGGCGTTCTTCGAGAGCCTGCGTCAAAGCGAGGAAGGATAGGCCAAGCAGCCTTCGTCCAGAATGGGGCTTGAGCTCGCCTTCAGGGACTCCCGGCGAGCACAAGGCAACTTACATCGGGCCGCTTCGGAATCTTCGAATCGAACGTTACCAAGGTCAAACCAGCCGCGTGAACGAAGGCGCACAAGTACGCGTCAGTCCAAAGGTTCGGCGATGTCGCCCGGCCCAACGTGAAGGAGTGCCACAACTCGGCAAGCTCGATCGGCTCTGCCCGATACCCAATTCGCCAGTCCGATCGCAGGGCCCGATAGGTTTCCCATGCTTGGTCTGCCCTCACGACCTCCTCCTGCATGACATGCTTGTTTGTCAACAGCCGCAGAAAGCCCATCTGCGTGATGCGGCAAAATGCAAGTTTGTCGTCTCCAAGGTTCCGGAACCATCGGCTCGCTGCCGGGTGATGAACGTGCTGGTCCGCGACCAGAGCTATCCACAGGTTGACGTCAGCCAAGTAGTTCATCAAAGTCAAAATTTGACAGATCCAGGGTTCCCGGCCGTTTGGAGTGGATCAAAGGCAGTTTAACCTCACGGTGGCCAGGATCGGAAGCCCTCGACCCGGGATCGCCTTGAACCGCCTGCTCAACCGCTTCAATAATGATCTGCTCCACCGTTGCACCGCGCGAAGCCGCCAAAGCGACGCCTTTGCGGTAGAGAGCGTCCGGGAGGTCAACTGTGGTCTGCATACGTTCGCCTTACTTTATTCTCCCATGGTGCTGTAGCTTTTTATAGCCTTGCCCACTGCCTGTTCCGGTACGCTGTTCGCTCGGGGAAAAAGAACGGGGAGAACGGACTCGATTTGCGCGAAATCGGACGTATAATTAACCTGCTGGGAAATCCGAAGCGCAAATATCAGGTGAGGAGCCAACCCCATGAGATCCCCCAAAACGGCGCGCAGACGCGCCAGGATCATCCGCAGCGCCATTGTCTTCGCGGGCCTGCTGTCCTCAGTCTCTCCCCCGCTCATCGCGCAGGACCCTTCGCCGGCGCTCGCGCAGCCCGGGAGCCGGGAGACCTGGCACGAGTCCATGGTGCGGACTGCTCTGCCGAAGGAGGGGTGCTTCAAGGTTTCGTATCCGAACACCGACTGGCAGGAGGTTCCGTGCACGACCCCACCGTCATTTCCTCTACCGCGGACGCGCGTGGGCGGGAACAGCTCCGATACCGTGGGCGGAGGTGGCAGCAACGATTTCGTGGCCCAGGTTACGTCGGGCCTCATCTCCACGGCGAATAGACCCGTATACGGGCCAAGCGACCGCTAACGCCTTCACGCTCCAACTCAATACGAACACCTTCACGACGCCCGCTATATCGATCTGCGCTCCCAAGTCGTGCAACGCCTGGCAGCAGTTCGTGTTCGACAACTACAGCATCAGCGGGTCCACGCCCACGCCGGCCCAAGCATACATGCAGTACTGGCTGCTAGGCTATGGAACGCAGTGCCCCACTGGATGGTCCTCATACTCGGGTGATTGCTACAGAAATAGTCGCAAAAGCGTGTCGATCCCCACCCAGACTTTGGCGGATTTGGCCCAGCTCAGCCTGTCGGGTACGGCCGTCTCGGGCGGCGTGGATATGGTCACTTTGATGGCGCCGGGTGACGAGCTCTACGCAATGGGTGCGGACAGCGTCTTCGGTCTGTCACAGGAATGGCTCGACGCCGAGTTCAATATCTTCGGCGACGACAATTCAACCGAGGCCAACCTCAGCAGCGGATCGACAATCGTCGTCAAGGTCAGCGTGGACAACGGGACCACGGACGCCCCAACCTACGTGCAGAAAAGCTTTACGGGCGAGACGGACAACCTGACCCTGGTGCCGCCCCCCTGTCTCTACGGCGGGGCGTCACCCGCGATGGAGTTTATGGAAACCAACGCTGCGAGCCCTGTGGCGACGTGCTTTAGCTCAGGGCTGCAGGCTTTCACCACGCTGGCCAGCTTCAGCGCCACCGACGGCGAAAACCCCCGGGCGGGGCTAGTCCAGGCCACCAATGGGAACCTTTACGGGACGACCAGAGGTACAGATCGGAATCGACCAGATCGCGCGCGGCGAATTCATCGAAGAGGACGAAATGGACGCTCGCATCAAGCGGATGTTTGAATCTTGCGACGTATCCGCTGGGCGTCCTTCTCCGCTGTCATGAGACCACCCGAAATCGCTCGGAGGCATACTGCGGAATTTCTCCGTCCGTGGTCAGCAGGGTAAGATCTTCAACCGTAGCTTGCGCGATCAGGACCCGATCAAAAGGATCTTTATGGATCGGCGGCAGGGTGTGAACGGCGGTGACGTGCTCCGACCGTAACACCAGCGGAGCGGCGGCCAGTTGTTCGATTGCATCGAACCACCAAGCACGCGGGTCCCCGACATTCAGGGCACCCTTCATGCTTTTGAGCATGACTCCCAATACACGATCACACTCAGATAATTCGCGCCGCGCCCCATCGCGTCGCGCACTCCGGCGGACAACAACGCCGAACGGGACACAGCCAGCAGCGCGACGTTCGTGTCGAGCAGGTACCCGTTCACAGATCGCCCACGAGGAAGCGATCGAGATCGATGGGATCGTCCCACCCGGGCAGAAGCTCGACACGATCCCTCATTCCGTCAAACCGGACCTTTCGCCGCTCGGGGCCAGCGGTGCGCGACGCGAATTCGCCTTGAACTTCCTTCGCGACCGCTTCGACGATGAACTCTTCCACCGTTGCCCCCCGCGAGGCTGCCAGCGTCTTACTCTTCTGGTAGAGGGAGTCCGGAAGATCCACCGTGGTCTGCATAACGTTTGCCTTTTTCATTCTGCCACGGATTCGCCCTCCCTATTTGCGCCTACTGGCCCCCATCGCGGACAATTAGAAGATTAAACGGGTGAAATGAACGACAACCGATCCAACGACATCGCCATCATAGGCATGGCCGGCGTGCTCCCTGGCGCGCCCGACGTCCGGCGCTACTGGGAAAACATCCTGCACAAGGTCAACGCCATCTCGGACGCTCCGCCCGAGTGGGAAGCCGAGCTATTCTTTGAGGAAAACACCAAGGCCGACGACCGCACCTACTGCAAGCGCGGCGGATTCCTCGGCAAGCTGGCGCAGTTCGACCCCTTCAGCTTCGGCATCATGCCCAACGCGGTGGATGGCGGCGAGCCCGACCACTACATGGCCTTGCAGGCATCGCAAGATGCCCTCAAGGATTGCGGTCCCCTCGACCTGGAGCCGGTCAAACAGCGCACCGCCGTGATCATCGGCCGCGGGACGTATGTAAATAGGGGGAACGCCGCGGCCCTCCAGCAGGGCGTGATGGTCGAGAGCATCCTGCGCATCCTGAAACAGTTGCATCCCGAGCATACGGATGCGGAACTGGCCGAGATCAAGCGCCAGATCAAGACCGGCCTGCCACCGTTCGATTCGGATACGGCATCCGGCTTAGTGCCCAATATCATCACCGGACGCATCGCCAACCGGCTGGACCTGATGGGACCGAATTACCTGATCGACGCGGCCTGCGCCAGTTCCCTGGTAGCCATCGAAATGGCCGCGCGCGAGCTCCGCACGGGCAACTGCGATCTGGCCTTGGCTGGCGGCGTGAACAGCAATACTTCGCCGGTCCTGATGATGATCTTCTCGCAGCTTGGCGCGCTCTCGCACCGCGGCCAGTTGAGCTCCTTCGATAAAGACGCCGATGGCACGCTGCTCGGTGAAGGCGTCGGCATGGTGGTGCTGAAACGCCTGGCGGAGGCCGAGCGCGACGGTAACCATATTTATGCAGTCTTGAAGAATATCGGCATTGCGAGCGACGGCCGAGCCACGCATGTGCTCGCGCCGCGTCTCGAAGGGGAAGAACTGGCGTTGCGCCGGGCTTACGAACCGGTGGGCATCGATCCGCTCACGGTGGGTCTGCTGGAGGCGCACGGCACGGGCACTCCGGTGGGCGACGTGGTGGAAGTGGAGGCGCTTCGGGGCGTATTTCCGCCGCGTCAGACCGAGTCGCCGCGCTGCGCGCTGGGTTCGGTGAAATCCATGATCAGCCATACGGTGCCCGCCGCCGGCGTGGCCGGGCTGATCAAAGCGGCGCTCGCCCTGCATCACAAAGTCCTGCCGCCCACGTTGTGCGAAAATCCCAATCCCAAGCTGCTGCTTGAGAACACCAATTTCTACATCAACACGGAGACGCGGCCCTGGATTCACGGCTCCTCCAAAACGCCGCGGCGGGCGGGCGTGAACGCTTTCGGTTTCGGCGGCATTAATGCGCATGCCATCCTGGAGGAATACACAGGGCCCAATCAGGCGCCCTGGATGCAGCGCGATTGGGATAGCGAGTTGTTCGTGTTCTCGGGCGACAGCCGCGCGGC
>JBEKPZ010000516.1:0-3282 GCA_049520215.1 Bryobacteraceae bacterium
ACTCTTCACGTCCCAACTCTTCTTTAGCAACTCCCTGGGCGGCATCCAGAAGTTTCTGGGTGACCAGGCGCTCGAGTTCCCCAAACGTCGCCTTTTCAAAAATCCTCCGCAGTTCGCTTTGCCTGGCAGGTTCGCACTTGCGCAGGACCAACTCCCGGCACTCTTTGAACAGAGGCCGCGGCGGCTCCGATATCTTCTTCCGCAGTTCCTCCGTACGCTGTACCTCCGCCATGTTCGACAGTTCTCCGCTCGGAAGCCTCAAGGCTGCGCCGATCTTCTCATAGATATCCGTGCGGGCGGGCGCCGGAGGCGCCTTTTTCCGCGCCAGCAGTTGCGAGATGTACGATTCGGTCACCTGAGCGGCCGCCGCGAGGTCTTTTTGTTCAAGGCCAAGTTCCTTCAGGCGTTGCTTGATGAGGAGGGGGACGTCCACGGAGCTGCCTTGTGTGCCTTTCTTAACTTAAATTGGTTAATGCGCACCACCATATTGCCACAAATACGCTTGACAAGCAAGAACGCTTAACCCATAATGGTTAACGTCTGAGCGATTCCCGCCCACTCGCGGATCATCTGAACTAAGTCAGGCGATCTGATCCCCGTTTCCCTTAGCTCATCCGTACAATCCGATCATTGTTGCGCCACCCGCGTGGGGACTGCAAGCAACCGATCGCCGGAGAAAGAGGGTTAGAAATGTCTGCTTCAGTAGCATTGCCGCGTCAACAAGAAGTGTGGACGCCTGCAGCCACGACGCTCAACGAAACGGTGTGGCAAACCTGGGTCGCGAAGGGCCGCGCGCGGGAGCGTCGAAGCAACGACGCAGGCGTGCAGGCCGTGAAGTGGCTATCGATCGCCGCGCTGGTCGCGGCAGCTGCGCTCTGGTCCCAACTTGGTCCATACGATGTGGTGGTCAGATTCACGGCGGCTGCCGGGTCGACGGTGATGATGTTTCAAGCCTTACGCTCGAGGCGTTACGTTTCCGCGGCTGTGTTCGGGGCACTTGCGCTACTTTACAATCCGGTGGCGCCGGTATTCGGTTTCTCGAGCGACTGGCAACGCGGTTTGGTGTTGGCAAGCGCCTTCCCGTTTGTCGCCTCGCTCACCTGGCGCAAAAGGAGAACGAAAGACAATGACTAAGTTCGTACTGACATCCGCGGTCACATTTGCGGTGCTCGGAGTGCTATCGGCCACGGCAACGGCCGGAGATCTTTCCAAATACCGCGACTTCCAGTTCGGAACGGACCTCGCGACCGTGGCCAAACAGGCGGGCACGAATCCATCCGACGTGAAAGCAATCCATAGCCGGCCGGCCCTGATCCAGGAACTCGAGTGGCGTCCCCAATCGCTCGGCGCCTCGTCCCAGACAGAGTCCGCGCAGCAGGTGGTCTTCAGCTTCTACGACGGCCAATTGTTTAGCATTGCGGTGAACTACGATCGGTACGAGACCGAAGGGCTCACCACCAACGACCTCGTTGAAGCCGTCTCCGCAACTTATGGACCTGCCACACTGCCGGCCGCACCTTCGAAAGCCGTGCCGGGAAGCTATGGCGACCAGGAGGACGTTCTCGCCACGTGGCAGGACTCGTTGCACCGCTTCGACCTGGTCCGGGCCCCCTACGGCCGTGGCTTCAAGCTGGTCGGTGTCCTCAAGGCGGTCGAAATCCAAGCTCAATCCGCCAACGCCGAAGCCGACCGCCTCGACCTGAACGAAGCGCCTCAAAGGGAGGCGGAACGCCTGGCGAAGGATAGCGACATCGAGCAAGCGAGGCTGGATAAGGCCAGACTTGTAAACAAATCCAAGTTTCGGCCATAACGCGAGGGCTCATCATGAATACTATTTCCGCCGTTCCCGAATTCCATGAAGGCGACCAGGTTGTGTTAGCCCATGGCACATACCAGGGCACTCCTGGCGTGTTTCTGCACCTGAGAAAAGACGTCAAATGGGCGGACATCGCCGAACGTAATGGCGGCGTCCGCGAGCACCCCGTCGAATGGCTGTCCCACGCCGCCTAGTCACACCAGGAGGCACACCATGACAGACACCATCGCAGTCGGCGACATTCTCGTAGATGAAGGCGCGCATTTGCCGGATTCCCAGTTGCTCCAGAGGGAGTCTCATTCGAGTGGGTGGGCCGAGGTCCGGAATGCGCGTTCCACCTTCGAGAAGGAAGTTCCGGAAGCGGGATGGACCTTCTTTTTCATGGCCGGAGAGATCAAGGCCACCGTCTTCGGATTCGATAAACAGAAGACGCTGCGCACCGCGTTGGCGCGGCTTATCAAAACCGTGAAATCGCAGAAATGCAACAGTATCGAGATTACCGCGGTGAGGGATAATTCGTTCCTCAAGGTGCCCTACGTCAGCGTCTTTGCTCACCCGCGACATCTTCAGAAAGGCCTCGTCTTCTCCGCCTAGGCGTAGCGGAAGCGGATCTGGCAGGTAGGTAAGTAACAGGGTTCACCGACTCAATCTAAAGGAGGCAACAGTATGAAGAACATTCGACCCTTGTACGACCGTATCGTGGTAAAGCGGATAGAAGAGAAAGACGCCGCGCACAACGGCATTTTCATCCCCGACTCGGCCAAGGAGAAGCCCCAGCAGGGCGAAGTGATCGCTGTCGGGAAAGGCAAGCGCCTCGACGACGGCACAATGGTTGCTCTCGATGTCAAAGTCGGCGACCGCATCCTTTTTGGCAAGTACTCCGGCAGCGAAATCAAACTGGACGCCACCGAGTACATCATCATGCGTGAAGACGACGTCCTGGGAGTGGTGGACACGATTGCTCAGGCGCTTCCGAAGGCGAGCTAATTACCAATCTGAATCACAAGGAAAACATCAATGGCAAAAACTATTACTTATAGCGACCAATCCCGCCAGGCGATCCTGCGTGGCGTTAACCAGCTCGCCGACACCGTAAAGGTGACCCTGGGACCACGGGGACGCAATATCGTTCTCGAAAAGAAGTTCGGCGGCCCGACCATCACCAAGGATGGCGTGACCGTAGCCAAGGAGATCGAGCTCCAGGACCCGCTCGAGAATATGGGTGCCCGCATGGTGCGCGAAGTGGCATCGAAAACTTCCGACGTCGCCGGCGATGGCACCACCACCGCTACGATTCTGGCGCAGGCAATTTTCCGCGAGGGCGTCAAAGCGGTGACCGCCGGCGCCAACCCCATGGCCGTCAAGCGTGGCATCGACAAAGCCGTCACCCTCGCCGTTGAGGAACTCCGGAAGCTCTCGAAGCCGGTGTCCGGCGACATGATCGCCCAGGTTGGCAGCATTTCCGC
>JBEKPZ010000517.1:0-3248 GCA_049520215.1 Bryobacteraceae bacterium
GCGATTGAAGATGAGAGTGACCAAGCGGATGGGACGCTCGACGTCTACCGGCCGCTTGGGCCGGCTCACTTCGGCGGGCTTGGGCGGCGCGCCCGGCTCAGGACCGGCAATCACCCGATCGCCTTCAACCAACCGGAAACTGACGATCTTGCGGACCACACCATTGTCGGTGACCTCCAACTCACCGGGTTCAAGATTGGTGACGCGCTGCCCCTTCTTGTCGCGAACCACCACATCGAGCAGTACTTCCTGGGTTCCGGTGCGAATGGTCACGCCCTCGGCCGGAGCGGCGGGCGGTGCGGCCGGTTGTTGTCCGAAGACGTTCCAACATGCGGCCATCGAACAAATGAGAACTGTTTTCTTCATCGGCGTGTTTCCACCTGCTTTTCAAGGCTCCAGGTTGAGGGCAAAATTCTCTTCGGCGGCTTCCGCGCCCTGACGGACGAGGAAACGCACCGCATAATTGCCGGGAGCGAATTGGTCGATCGGCGCGTTCGCCACATACTGGATGCGGCCTTGCGAGTCCGGCGGATCCATGGGGACCGCCGCTACCCGTTTGACGTTCCCATCCCGGTTGAATTCAATCCACATCTCCGGTTTGGCCGTGTTGTGCGCGCTGGGGTAAACAATCCCGTAGAACGGCAGCGAAGTGGAGACGGACTTGTTGATTTTAGGAAGCAGCGAGGGAGTCACCGTCTTATCTCCGACGACAAACGGATCGTCGGCGCCGGCATCCGGCTCTTTCGGCCGCCACTTGCGGATCAGGGCTACGCTGCTCATGCCCAGACCTTCCCCGCGCTTGGGCACGAACATGGCGCTGCGCCGCGCGTTGGTTTGCCCGGACTCGCGATCCAGTATAGCGACCTCGATGGTGTAATATCCCGGGGCCGCATCGAAGTACTCCACATCCGTAAAGCGGCTTTGCTTGAACGACAGCACCTGACCGGGGTCCAACTCCACCGGCATCTCGCCTTGCAGCTTCTTCACCACCGCGCCCTTCACGTCTTTGATCAGGGCCAGGTAGGCGAGACCTCCAGTCTTCATGTTCTTGCCCCGCTCCTCGCGCAGCATCACGTTGCTCAACGGGACATCGATGAGCACGCCGCAGGTTTCCAGGTTTCCTTCGCCGCGGAAGTGCATGCCGCCGGATTCGAAGGGGAGCGCGGGATTGATCCGCACGTCGCTCAGCGTGCGCAGCAAGGGGACTTCGTATGCGTTTAGCCCGGATGACCGCAACATGTCGGGCGGCAGCGCAAAGTAGCCGGCGCGGGACTGCACCGTCAGGTCGTGGTTGTCCACCTTTACCTCGATGTGCCGGAACTTGCCGTCATATTTATCGATCCGTGGTATGTAGGTGATCTCGTAATAAGTGTCGATCTCCTCCATCACTCGGTGCAGGGGGGCCGTGAAGTCGTTGGTGTTGGCCGTGAGGAAACCTCCGGTTTGATCCGCCAGGATGGCCAGCGTGTCCTGGATGTTGCTGCGGTTGGCGTCGATGGCGATGTCGTCGGAGCGCGCCACTTCGGTCTTGACCGTGGCCGCCCCGGGTAGTCCCGAGGCACCGAGGTTCGCGGTGTCCCTGGACGCGGTAGCCGCCTCGGCGAGGCCCTCGGTCGCCTTGTTGTTCAAGCCGGTGGATGTTGCCGCGCCACCCGAAGTGCTTGAGATCAGGCCGTGCGCATCGATCGGGTAGAAGCTGAGGTTATTCCGGTTAGCCGCGCTGATGACTGCCTGGAACTCTTCTTCCGCTCCCTGCGGAATGGCAAAGCCTTCCGAAAAATAGATCAGGGCTTTGCGGCCCGGTAACTGCGACTGGCCGCGCACAGCCGCCAGCAGCGCCCAGACGGTCGACCGCCCGGCCTGGCGCATCTCGGTTCTCTCGCTGAAGGAGATCATGTCAAGTAGCGATCGCGCCATCATCATCTCAAACATGTCCCGATGTCCCAACGCCACGGGATTGGCACCGCCGGCTGCCGTAGCCGCCGGGTCCAGCCGAGACAACATGTCCTGGTTGCCCGCCTGATTGGGCCCAAGGATCACCTCGACCTGCGCGCGCAGCGCATCGCCATCGGCGGAAAACTGCGACGATGGCCGGCTAGTCGCCTTCTCCACAGCTTGAATCAGCAAATCGCGCTTGTTGGTAAAGCCCTGAATCGCTTGCAGCTCTTTGCCGAGCGTGAACACGGCCATGTACACATTCTGCGGAAAGTCCTTGTTCAACAGTTCCAATGCCGCCTTTCTCGTGGCGGCGCGTTCGCCCTGATTCAGACTGTCGAAGATCATACTGACCAGGCGGATTTGCCGGATCGGATCAAGCTTCTGGGTCGTGCTGGCGCCATTGGCCGACGATGAAATTGCTTCGGTTCCCTTCACCAGCCGGAACGAGGCGATCTGCCGCAGCGCGCCGTCGTCCAGCACCGAAAACGATTGTTGCTGCAGGTCAGTGACGGCGTGTCCATGCTTGTCGCGCACCACCACATCCACCAGCACCTCCTCGCCCGACGTCCGAATGGAAGCGGGCTCCTGCGCCGAAGCGACGCCCGCTATCAAAAGAGAAAAGGCCAGAAAGCGCTTCATCGTTCCACCCACTCAAGGTTCCAGGTTCAGGGCGAAATTCTCTTCGGCGGCTTCGGCGCCCTGCCGGACGAGGAAACGCACCGCATAATTGCCGGGCGCGAATTGGCCGATCGGCGCGTTCGCCACGTATTGGATGCGCCCTTGCGAGTCCGGCGCTTCCATGGGGACGGCCGCCACCCGTTTGACGTTCCCATCCCGGTTGAATTCAATCCACATCTCCGGCTTGGCCGAGTTGTGCGCGCTGGGGTAGACGATCCCATAGAATGGCAGTGAAGTAGAAATCGATTTGTTGATCTTGGGCAGCAGCGAGGGCGTCACCGTCTTATCCCCGACTACAAACGGATCGTCGGCGCCGGCATCCGTATCTTTCGGCCGCCACTTGCGGATCAGGGCTACGCTGCTCATCCCCAGACCCTCCCCTCGCTTGGGCACGAACATGGCGCTGCGCCGCGCGTTGGTTTGTCCGGACTCCCGATCCAGTATCGCCACCTCGATGGTGTAATACCCCGGGGCCGCGTCGAAGTACTCCACGTCCGTGAAACGGCTTTGCTTGAATGACAGCACTTGATCGGGGTTTAAGTCCACCGGCATCTCGCCTTGCAACTTCTTCACCACCGCGCCTTTCACGTCTTTGATCAGGGCGAGGTAGGCTAGACCTCCCGTCTTCATGT
>JBEKPZ010000518.1:0-3245 GCA_049520215.1 Bryobacteraceae bacterium
GCCAAATTTGAAATTGACGTGCAAAAGCACAGTGCGCGGTTCAGCATCCACACAGCGATACGAACTCAGCTCGGCCTGTCCGGTAACAACGACCTGGTCCACCTGGTGATCAAGTCGCATGACGGCGTGGAAGTGTTCCGAGGAATCAAGCCGATCAGTTCCGGCTCGGAGATCTACGGTTCCGATATTTCATAGAGCCTCAAGCCCGGCGTGCACATCATTGTTGAGGCATCCGTTCCGGCGGCGGGCCAGGAGCAAGATTGGACAACGGACGAGGTCATGGCTGTGGTGGCCGACTACTTCGCGATGTTGAAGGACGAATTGTTGGGCAAGGCATACAGCAAGACCGTTCATCGTCAAGCCCTGCTGAAACTCTTGGCGAATTGCAGCGGTCCCGCTGTGGAGTTCAAATACTGCAACATCTCCGCCGTCCTGCAAGGAATGGGCCTCACCTACGTCGCCGGGTATAAACCGCGCGGGAACTACCAGGCGTTGTTAGCCGAAGAGGTACGGAAGTTTCTGATCGCGCGTCCAGAACTCCGAAAACAGATCGTTGAAAACGATGCCACGCCCGTGGATTCGCCCCCGGATGGCTCGCTATTCAAGCTCCAAGATATCGAGATGCCACCGCCTCCACCGCCGCCGAACGCCGGGAGGAGTACAGTCAAACCCGCCAAGGTCGATTGGAGCGAAGCGAATGCGTATAGTCGGAAGCTTGGCGAGCAGGGCGAACAGTTCGTACTGGACTTGGAGAGACGCCGATTGCGCGATGCAGGCCGATTGGACTTGGAAGCCAAAGTCGAATGGATTTCAAACGCCCAGGGCGACGGTGCTGGCTACGACCTTCGATCATTTGAGGAAACTGGTGCCGAGGTTTTCATCGAAGTCAAGACCACCAAGGGTCCGATCGGTACACCGTTTTATGTCACGGAAAATAAACGGCTTTGCTCGGTGAGGCACGCCGTCAAATGATATAGGTTTCATCGGCTTGCGGCGGTACAAGTGTGCGCCAAACGAGACAGTTTTCGGGCCGCAAGGTGATGAAACCGTTCAGTGAACTAAAGCGCACCGCAGTGCTGGTTCTTTATTGGGGTTTGTTTGGCGGCGGCGGGAAACTGCGGCATGGGAAAAGCGGGTGTCAGGTCGCTGCGGGATGGTTTTGAGCACTGCCGGTTTGCTGGGAAACGCAAGGATGGCGTGCCTGGCAGCGCCCAAGTCGTCAGCCGGTGGGATGCTGGAGGAGTAGTCGCGGAGTCCGAGCACACTTCCAGTGAGCCCTGCCTGGCAGGCAGCGCGGGGACCTTGGTCACAGCGTGGGGGAAGGTCATGAGCTATCCATCCGGAGGCAGTGACAGGGCGGCAGAATCTCGATACGAATCATGATTCCGATTCCGCATTCGGGACAAAGCCGCAGGTTTTTGCCGGTCAGAGCCGCATAAAAATCCCGGTAATCTTTGGGCACGGGAAGGAGGTCCGCCAAGGGAGCCGCTAGCTGTTGCCGGCAGAGCTGCAGCTTGGCCTTCCGGTGGCAGTTGGCGAGCAAGCCAAAGTAGCGGATGCGCTGAAAGCCGGGCGGCAGCGCATGTTGCAGGAAGCGGCGGATGAACTCCTCGGCGGAAACCGTCAACAGCTTCGGCTGTTCCGGGTGCCGGTAGTCTTTCCAGCGAAACGAAACTTGGCCGTCCTGGAGCGCCAGGAGACGCTGGTTGGAGATGGCTACCCGATGGGTGTAGCGGCCGAGGTATTCGATCACCTGTTGCGGGCCACCGAAGGAGGGCTTGGCGTAAACCACCCATTCGGTTTGGCGGACTGGCGTCAGGTATTGCGTGAAGGCGGGGGACTCCCGCAAGGGTTCCAGCTCGGAGAAGAACTGGAGTTCACCGTCGGCATAAGCCTTTTCGAGAGCCTCCAGGAAGAGGCGGCGGAACAAGCGGCTGAGCACACGTACGGGGAGAAAGAATCCCGGCAGGCAAGCCTTCCACTCACCGTCGGGCGAGAGTCCGCCGCCAGGAACGACGCAGTGCAGGTGGGGATGCAGATGCAGGTTTTGCCCCCAGGTGTGCAATACGGCGAAGAAGCCGATCTCCGCGCCCAGGTGCTTAGGGTCGCGGGCAATGGTAAGCAGCGTGGCAGACACAGTGCGGAACAAGACTTGGTAGACGACTTCTTTGTTGTAGAAAGCGATGGCAGCAATCTGTTCCGGCACCGTGAAGACCACGTGGAAGTACTCCACCGGCAGCAGTTCGGCGAGGCGCTGCTGGATCCAGCGTTCCCGTGCCAGCCCTTGGCACTTGGGACAATGCCGGTCCCGGCAGGAACGATAGACGATGCGCGTGTTTTGGCAGTGGTCGCACCATTCGACGGCGCGACCCAGTGCGGCGGTACGGCAGTTCTCGATGGCCTGCATGAGGCGATGCTGATGCAGGGGCAAGGCATGCGTCTGCCGGTAGGCGGCGCCGTGTTGTCGAAAGATGTCGGCCAACTCGGGAGTTGGCTGGGGCATGCTTACTGCGCCGCTGCAGGGACTGCGGTGGTCGGGAGTGACTTTTTGGCCTGGGCCCGGCGGCCCAGTTTTTTACGGGCCTGCAGGTGATCCAGGGGACTTTGGGTGCGGGCGATGAGCTGCTTCGAGACAGCCGTGTAGTGCGCGGTGGTATCGATGCGCTGATGACCGAGCATGGCCTGAATGACGCGGATATCCGTGCCGTTTTCCAGCAGGTGCGTGGCGAAGCTGTGACGGAGGGTGTGGACGGTGATGTGTTTGCGGATGCCGGCCCAGTGGGCGGCCTTGTGGCAGGCCTCCTGCAAGGTGGCGGGAGTGAGATGGCGGCCGGCGGGCCCGCTGGGAAACAGCCACTCGGTAGGGCGGGCGGCCCGCCACCAGGCGCGCAGGACCTGCAGCAAGCGTGGGGACAGCGTGGCATAGCGGTCGCGCTGTCCTTTGCCCTGCTGCACACGCAGCAGCATGCGTGGGGAGTCGATGTCCTCCACCTTGAGCGCCACCACCTCGGAGACGCGCAGGCCGGCTCCATAGGCCACCATCAGGGCGGTGCGGTCGCGCAGGTGGTGGACATGCTCAAAGAAACCCGCGACTTCTTGTGGACTGAGGATGGTAGGCAGCCGGTGCGGCACTTTGGCGCGCAGCAGACCGCCGGTGTCGAAAGGCGCTTCCAAGGTGATGTCATACAGGAATTTGGCGGCGGAAACGAACTGATTGAGGCTGTCGGCGCTGTACAGGCAGTCCT
>JBEKPZ010000519.1:0-3724 GCA_049520215.1 Bryobacteraceae bacterium
TTGTGGGGCAGGCTCCCAGCCTGCGCGGGGCTCTCAGGCTCGCTCCCTGCGAGCCAAGTTCGTCCGCTCCCGGCCTCAGCGCGTCCTTACTGATCGACCGCCGCCCATTCAGAATTTCGGTGGCAGCGCCTTTGTTCCCTAGCACCGGCCAAATGTCCTTGTGCTTTAATACGCGATCGTCCATGAGCGCCTTCAGCGATTCGTTAGGCGATACGCGCGGCATCGTGTAGCGCTTCTCCTCGTAATCTTCGATGAGCAATGTCAGCACTTCCGCCAGCGACTCTTCCTCCGGGGTAAGGTCGTCGCGTTCATCCAGACGGAGCAGCATTTGGGTGAGCCGCGCGTTCTCGCGGTCGTCGCTTATGGAAAGGGGCAAACCGTTACCTCGATCTGCCCGCGCCGATCGGCTGTCTGGCGACCTCTTCATACATCGCATCGGGCGCGAGGTCGATTTCGCCGGGCCAAGCCACTGCGCCGTGGTCCACGGAGACTTGCTCGAAGAACTGTATATCTCGCAGTGGCAGGAGCGCGCCGACAAAATCCTCCTCGCGCAACTGCACCTGACCGCTCAGCCCTATATCCCAATACATCGTGTGGCCCTCCTTCATGCCAGCGGGCCGGTCTTCCAGGTTTCACCCGGCGAGCGAGCTTCGCTCACGAGAAGCGGGGCTGAGAGCCCCGCGCAGGCCGAGGGCCTGCCCCACATTCAACCCTATTGCACCGCCAGGGTGATGCCGCTCTGGCTCACCGCCGTTCCCACCGTGATCACTACCGGTTGCGGACCCGGCGTCAGACCCGCCGGGATTTGAAGATCCACCTGCATGGCGCCGTTCACCAGGCCCGGCGCCGTGCCTGCATACACGACTTTCGCCGCCACGCCGCCAATCGTCGCCGTGACCGGTTGCGTGACCAGATTCGCTATGCCGGGCGCGGGGGCGCCGTCCGTGGCGCCCCCCACAATCGCGCCGCCGCCGGTGCCGAATACCTGGATATACCCGCCCGCCGCTACGGGATTGGACGCGCTGTTGACCGTATAATCCAAGTTCAGGATGGCGCCAGGCCCGCTGCCGCTCTCATTGAGGGCGAAAATCGCCGGCGCGGCGGCGGCCACCGGCAGGGTCGCGGTGTTCGACACCACCGCCCCGCTGCCAGGGTTGTATTGATACTCGACCACCGTCTGCTGCTTGCCCGCGACCTCAAACGGCACAATTGCGCCCACCCCACTGTTGGCCGAAGCGTAGAGTAGCGGCGCAGGCACTCCGTCAAAGAGCACCTGCACGCCGCCGACGTTGGTCGGGAATTTGCCGGTCGAGTCCGGTTGGCCGCGCACCAGGCTGGCGGGTCCGTACGTGGAGTCGTAAACCGTCACGATTTCTCCCGGCGCCACAGGGCCGCCTTGATAGCTTGCGGCGTTTACCAGGTTACTCACCCTCAACGACGGCGGCGTAGTCGAAGTCTGCATGGCGGTCATCAGCGCGGAGAACGCCGGCGTGGGATTGAAGTTAAAATCGAACGGCAGCGCTGCGCCATACCCGGGGAAGACGCTGGGAATCCAGGAATCGTTGTAGGAGACGCCCCAAACTTGAAACGCCGTGCAGTTGGGCTGCTGCAGACACACCGTCATGATGCTCTGATAAATCTGGGCCTGAGTCTGCAGGTCCGCTGCCGAGGCGTTGCCGCTTGCATCCACCGGCAGCCGGACGTCCATCTCCGTGATGTGCACCTGCAGGCCAAGCGCCGCCAGCGCTTGCATGTTCTGCGCCAGTTGGGTGGCGCTCGGATAGTAGGTGTTCAGAACGTGCATTTCGAAGCCCACGCCGTTGATGGGCACGCCGTTGTTCACAAAATCCTGGACCATGCTGAGGACGGCGTCGAACTTGGGGCCCGGCTCTTCGATGTTGTAGTCGTTATAGAACAGCAGCGCGCTGGGGTCGGCTGCGTGCGCCCACTGGAACGCTTGCGCGATATACCCTGTGCCGGTCTGGCCGATGCCGGGTTGGTCGTACCAAATGGAATCGCGCAGGGCGGGTAGCGACGAGCCGCTGGGATCCTCAAAGGCTTCGTTGACCACGTCCCACGCGAATACCTGCCCCGCGAAATGGGTCACCTCGGTGGTGATGTGGTTCTGGAGCAGGGTGGCCATCTGTGCAGGCGTGGCGGTTGCCGCATACGGCTGGAGCCACGACGGGAACTGCGTGTACCAGCAAAGATTGTGGCCCCGCACGCGCATTTGATTGGCCTGCGCGAATGCCACCAGCTCATCGCCCGGCTCGAAGTTGTAAGTGGTCTGGGTGGGCTGGGTCACATCCCACTTCATGGCGTTACCCGGCTCCAGCATGCTGTATTGGCCGGAGAGCAGATTGGCGTAGGACGGATTCAGCAGCGGACTGGTCTCGCCGTACTCGTCCGCCGATGCCGCCGCGCCGATCGGAATTCCCTGCGGCGCCGCCGCTTGCCGGAGAGTGGTGGGCTGCGCGGCCAATTGCATCGCTGTTAGTAAGACAGTTAGACATGAGAGAACCGGTGTCGTCATTTCACCCCCAAAGTCACTCCCGCCTGGCTGGTCACACCGCCGATGGTGATCGTGACAGGCACGGCGCTGCCGGATGTCACCGACTGCGGGATCAGCAGGTTCACCTGCACCAGTCCCGCGGTCGCGCCGGGCGCTTCTCCACAGTATTCCGGCGTGATGGTCTGGCCGCCAATGATGGCCGAACAGTTCAAGTTTACTGTGGGCAGCGGCGTCCCCGAGATGCGGCCATCCACGCCCGGCGGCGTGGTCAGTCCTTCGCCGGTGCCGTAGATGAATACATATTGCCCGCGCAGCGCCGGGTTGGCCGGGCCGTTGAGGCTGTAATCCTGGTTCAAGATTGCGCCCTGGCCATGCCCCGACGTATCGTCGGTGAAGATGGCGGGCTTGGCCGGCGCGACGGCAACCTTAAATGGCGCGGACGCGTTGCCTTGATACACCACGACCACGTTGACCGTGGTCTGTTCGGCGACTGCATAGGGAACGATGGCATTTAGTTGGGTGTTAGACACGAAGTAAATGGGCGCCGGATAGCCATTGAAGAACACCTGCACGCCGCTAAAGGAAGTGCCCCATACGCCGTTGGAAGGCTGCGCTTGCGCGCCGTTCGCCGGTCCCAGCGACTGTCCCCAGATGGTTGCAATTTCTCCGGGCGAGACGCCGCTGGCGTCATAAGACGCGGCGCTGGTGACCGGCACGCTCATGGCGCTCTGCGCTTGCGGAATTACCAGCAGCGTCATCGAATAGGCGGGAAATGTTGCGGTCAGGCTGTTGCCGCCGACATTGATGTCCGCAGTCTGGCGCACGATGCCCGTCAGGTTCGCCTGGCTATACTGCCACACTTGCGCCGTGCCGGCCGGCGTGAAGTTGGCCAGGCTGATGGAATCGCTGATATCGCCGGTGGTCTTGTTGAGCACCAGCACGGTTAGGGCGGAGTCCACGCGCTGGGCGGCGAAGATAGAGAGAGTATCCGGATCGGTGGTGGTGGCGGAGACGCTGGTGCCGCCGAACTGGCTGCCGTTGCCATCGTAATTCAAGAAGACCTTGAACGCGAATGCGCCCGGATCTGTGAGCGCGGGAGGTCCCCACAGCGTGCCGTAGTCCAGCGCTTCACGGCCGAATATGCCCAGAATATCAGCCTGTGCAATGGCGCCCGTGATGCTCCCCAGGGCGTGCCACATGTACTCGGTGATG
>JBEKPZ010000520.1:0-3216 GCA_049520215.1 Bryobacteraceae bacterium
AACTGTTGCATGGGCGTTCTCCTGTGTCGATGGAATTGGTCTTTCAACGACACGATACACCAAACGAGGACGCCCCTACCACCCCATCAGTCATTTGCGGCGAAGCCGCGCTGTGCCACCATGGAGGGATCGTGCTGCGCGAATTGTTTCCGCTGTTGACGGCGCTTACGGTGGCGGCGGTGGTGTACATCATGCGCGAGCGGCGCTGGCGCAGGATGCGGATTGCGCCGCTGCGGCCGGATATCGTCATGCGTGAAGTGTGCGATGCGCCGACGTTGCTGGAGATCGAGCGGGCGGCTTTGGCCAGCGACGATCCGCGTGTGGCGTTCCGGCGCGCGGCGATCGAGAACGCCGTAGCGGCGCTGTATCTGGAAACCATCGCGGAGTGCGGCGTGGAGAATACCGGCGAGATGCTGGGCGCGCATACCGAAACGTGGCGGGCGCTGCGCGAATACCTGCGGCTGAAATACGACGATGCGGTGCCCGACGACTGGTTCGATCATTTCACGGCTGTGGCGCGTCCGTACATCCGGGAGAAGGTGCGGTTCACGCGCGAATTCGCCCTGCATCTGGACGAAGGCGCGGAACGCTACGCGCGCATCTACGACGAGTTATTGCAGGAGTTGCTGCAGGAGGCGCTGTCGGCGCCTCAGAAGAGGTCTTTCGTGCCGCCGGACTTTTCCCACTCCTGAAGCTCGACGCTCGCCAACTGGAATTCCGCGGCCAGGCGGCCATCGAGCTGGCCGTAGCGCCCCACCACCTGGCGCGCCCAGCGCACGTATTCGACGCGGCGTTCGAAGCTCCAGTTGGCCGGGGGACTGGTGGCTATGCTGCGCACGTTGGCGATTTTGTCGGCGGTACTAAGGGCTTGGGCGCGCGGCGATTTTTTGGGCGCGTTTTCGACCTGCAGCGCCTTGCGGGCTTCCTTGGCGAGCGACTTGTCGTCGGTCACTTCGGCGACCAGGGAGGCGACGTCTTCGCCGAAGCGCTCCGCGAGTTCCTGGCGCGTGACGCCCACGTCTTCGATGGTGTCATGCAGCAGCGCGGCTACGATCAGGTTGGTGTCGAGATGGGCGGCCGTGCGCGCGAGCAGTTCGGCGACTTCGAGCAGGTGATTCACGTAAGGTTCGGCGGTGCGGCCTTTGCGCCGTTGGGCGGCGTGGCGTTCGGCGGCAAAGCGGGCGGCGGCCAGGATCTGGCGGACGGGGGATAGGCAGTCGGGCATGGGCACCTGTTTCTATTATGCCGTCGCGGACCAAATCGGTTCAAACTTCAGTCATCGCTGAACCGGAGATTCGGCACGGGTAATAGGTACGGTTGCGGGTCAGAAATGTTGCATCGTACAGTAAAGCCGTGGCCGCGATCCAGGCATCCGCGGTCTCGATTCTGCGCCCGCTTCGTCGAGCTGCGACCATGACCTCAGCCACTTCAAGACCACGTCACGCGAGGAAGGTACGAGATGAGCCACGGACGGTTCTCGAGACGCGGGAGGTAGATTTGCGTGCGGCTGTCGTCTTTGAAGAGAAACGAGACGACATCGGTGTCGAGAACGGCTGGCCTCATGCTGCGGGATTAGTATTTTCGCGACCCCGCCAAGCGCGTAGAGCAGTCAAAATCTGAAGTTGCCTAGCAGATCCGCCGGGTCGCGGGGAAACGACAGGTTCTGCGCAGCAATCGACTCGTCCACCGTCGGATGACCGCGGCGGGAGTATTTTTCGGTTAGCGCTTCAATCGGTTCAGGCATCGCTGTTCTCTTAGTATGGCTCCGCGCCTCGAACAGCCGCATGCTCGCAGAGCCGCAACTAAAAGAGGCGGCCTGAGAGGCCGCCGCAGGCTGAGAGCCTGCCCCACGAGACCATTCAGCGGCCCGGCACTACGTCGATCTGCAACATAGGATCGGCGGCGGGCACATAGGTTGCGGGCAGGCCGAGCTCGCGGCGCACGATGTTGGCTCCCTGGGCGATGGCGCTTGCCTTATAGAAGGCGATCTCGCGATTCGCGCCTTGCCGGCCGAAGCCGCAGTCGCTCGACACGATCAGGCTCTCGGGCGGAATGTAGCGCAGCGCTTTGCGGATCTCGGCGGCCACATCTTCCGGCCGGTCCGCCTGCAACGTGCGATGGCTCACCACGCCGATGCAGATCTTCTTTTTCAGATCGTTCTTGAAGGGCTCGAACAGCTCGAGATCCTGCTGGTTGCGATCCTTCATCTCCAGCGTCCAGACGTCGCCGCGGCAGCGCTCCAGATAGATCTCGAGCGAGTTGGCGTAGCCGGTGTCCTCCATGACGCGCTGCATGTTTGGGTTGCCCCAACAGGTGTGAATCCACAGTTCCACGTCGTCGAGCCCCTGCACCTCGCGATTGAAGGCGTCCACCATGAACTTCACTTCCTCGTGGTCTTTGCCGAACGTGTTCGCCATGAAGTGGAAGGTGGGTTCCTCGATTTGGATGCATCGGCAGCCGGCGTCGCGAAGCGCCAGCAACTCCTTGTTCATGGCCTCGGCCATGTCCCAGATCACCTGGCGTTTGTCCTTGTAGTGGGGCGTGTGGATATCCAGGAAAAGCGCCATCACCTGGGAACAGCACGTGCCGAATTTGACAGGCTTGCGCGTCTTGGCTTGGGTCATGCGCCATAGCTTGGGATAGTCGAGCGGGCGATGCTCGATTTTGCCGGTGACGTGAGGCCAGCGCCAGCCGGTGTAAATCTCATTCAGCAGCGTGCCGGGCGGATAGTGAAGCCATGGCGCGGTGGTCTCTTCCGGCTGAAGGTGGTCGCCCTCGAAGCCTGCCCAGCGCTGCAGCGGATAGTGGTGCCAGGCGCGGCCCGCCATGTCTTCGTCCACGTGCAGGTCGCCGTGCGTGAGGATGTCCAGCCCGGCGCGTTCCTGGTCGCCGATGACCACGGCCATGGCGTCCTGGAGTTTCTCTCGGAAACGGACGTCAAGCATGCAGGTGTCCAGCGGGCGGCCCCACATACTGACGTCGAACCAACGCGGGCGGGGGAAGGATCCGGTGGTGGTGCTGGGGAGAATCAGATCGGCGGTGGCGGTGAACATGAGTTCCTCCATCCGGCATTGTAATGCGCGCGAGCGGCGCGCGGCAAACGCGTGGTTCGGTCGCGGTGGCCGATTAACAATCGGCCTGCAGGTTGTCAACCTGCCCCACAAGCCGGCGGGTCTGGAGACCCGCTGCAGGCGTGGACGCCCGCCCCACACGAAG
>JBEKPZ010000521.1:0-3200 GCA_049520215.1 Bryobacteraceae bacterium
CAGCCGCGCGAAGTAAATATCCGCGACAAGAGCCTGGAGGTGAAGGTCGCCGCGGTGCCCAAGGCCGATCCCGGCAGGCCCGGTGAGATCGGCGCGCCCATTCCGGGCGTGGTCTCGACCGTGGCCGTGGAGTTGAATCAGCCGGTGAAGAAGGGCGATCGCCTGCTGGTGATGGAAGCCATGAAGATGCAGAGCACCGTCTACGCGCCGATTGGCGGGAAGGTGACGCAGGTGCTGGTGAAGCCTGGCCGCCACGTCGAAGCCAAGGATCTGCTGCTGGTGATCGAGTAGTGGCGGCCTGAGAGGCCGCCGCAGGCTGAGAGCCTGCCCCACCTAGCGGTGCAGTACCGTCGGTTTCGGCGCCTTCCGATGCAGAAATCCGTTCGCGAAGAACTTCTGGTGAATGTCGGGCCAGAACTCCGCCGCGACGTTGCCGAGCGCCCAGCCGGCCAGGCTGGTGCCCACCCGGGAGGCCATTACAGTCCCGCGCCGGCTGGCGGAAGGATAGTAAAGATTCGAGGCGCCGATGCCCAGCATCATGCCGAAAATGCCGGAGGCGTCGAACGTCTCCCGGCCGGAGTCCTGCCGGGCCACGGCAATGCGGCTCAGCGAATACGCGACGCGCGGCACAAACCTCGACTGGGGACCTTTGCGGAAATACCTGGGATCCTGATGCAGCAGGCAGGCGAGTATGGCGTCGCTGAACAGATTCTGGGAAGTAAAATCGCCGACCGCCGCGCCGAATCGCTTGGCATAAGCCGCGCTGCCTTCGCCATACTTAGGCGTCTGGTTGTCCGCTTGCGAAAGCCCCGCGCTAAGCGCCTCGGCGACAATGTTGAACGGATCTTTGGTCTCGTCCAGGAAGAAAAGCCATTTCTGCTTCGGCGTGAGAGGCGGCGTCGCCGGGGTAACATCGTTGACCGTCTGGTAGTTAGGGATCACGCCCAGGATGCGGTCGTGGTTCAGACCATCGGACGATTGGGCGCGGGCGCCGGCGCTCGCCAGCAGCCAGACGAAGGCTGCCGGCCCGGCGATGCGCGCGGAAAGGGTCACAAGGCGGGAGGCGCACCACCAGTGAAGAAGGTTACGGGACCACGGAATTCACGGTCGATGCAACTTTCAGCTACTCCCGGTGTTTATTAGTACGAGCGCCCACTTCGCCTCTCAGCAGAGCCCACGCTTGAGAGTCGTCCTCATCTCCCGGCCTCGACCGGGGGGCTGAGTCGCCTACAGACCAAGGCGGCGGTGCGGGGCATCGTACGCCCGGAAATCCTTCAAAGGAATCAATGGACCCCCAACAGTTTAAAGAATTGCACGCGAGGTGTTGGGAAGCGCTTAAGCACTACGTGAACGAGGCCGAAAAGACGTGGGAGTTGTTGGGCCAGTGCCTCCCGGAACCCTCATCCACGCAGGCTCGCTCGGAAATAATGGAACAACGCATTCGCGAAAATAATGCCCACGCCACCTACCTCAAGATCCGCTGGCAACTCTTCGAAGCGGCTCGGATTGGCTACGATGCGTCGCACTGAACCAAGCGGTTCCACCTACTTCCCCGTCTGGTACGCCTCGTCCAACAATTCCACCACGTGCACCACGCGCTGGCCGGTGCCGTGCAAGCTCACACCGGCGCGCAGTTGCAGGATGCATCCCGGATTCGCCGTGGCGATCACCTCCGCGCCCGTGCGATTCACGCTCTCCATCTTCTTTTCCAGAATCTCCATGGACATCTGGTTCCGGACCACGTTGTAGATGCCGGCGCTGCCGCAGCACACATCGGAAAGCGGCATCTCGCGGAACATCAGGCCGGGCACGGTTTCCAGCAGTTTGCGCGGCGCCGTGCGGATGCGCTGGCCATGCGCCAGGTGGCAGGAATCCTGGTAAGTCACCGTCACCGGTACCGCCTTCATCTTCCGGTTCAGCTCGATAGAAGCCAGAAACTCCGTGACATCCTGCATGCGCCGCGCAAACTCGCGTGCCCGCGCGGCATAGTCCGGGTCGCCTTCCATTAACTCGCCGTACTCTTTCAGGGTCGAGCCGCAGCCTGCCGCATTGGTGAGAATCGCGTCGTAGCCGCCTTCCGCCAGCGCGTCGATGTTGCGCCGCGCCAGCGTGCGCGCCTCGTCCCGCAAGCCGGCATGCACGTGCAGCGCGCCGCAGCAGCCTTGACCATCGGGCACCACCACTTCGCAGCCGTTCTTCTGCAACACACGAACGGTCGCCTCATTCAATCGGGCGAAGCACACATTGGCAATGCACCCCGCCATCAGCGCTACCCGGTAACGCCGCTCGCCTTCGGCCGGGAAAGTCTTGCCGATCTTGCTAAAGAAGAACGGCGGTTCGGCGGGCGGCGTAAGCTGTTCCACATCGCCCAGCTTGCCCAGCAATTTCAAGAAGCCCAGCGTCCGGACCAGCTTCTGCAATCCGCTGCCGTGATACAGATACAGCAGCGTGCCGGCCACCGTCATGAGGGCCGGCGACTGCAGCAGGTGTCCGAAGACGAAGTCCCGCATCCACTGCGCCGGGCGCGACCGCACCGCGGCGCTTTCGATTTCCGCGCGCGCGGCTTCCACCAGCTTGCCGTATTGCACGCCGGATGGGCAGGCGCTTTCGCAGCCGCGGCAGGCCAGGCACAACTCGATGTGCTCGACGTACGCCGGGCCGATCGGCGCGCCCGCCGCCACTTGCGCCATCTGATAGATGCGGCCGCGGGGCGAGTCCATCTCTATGCCCAGCACGCGATAGGTGGGGCAGGCGTTGAGGCATAGGCCACAATGCACGCACCGGTCCAGATCCGCCTGGCGGGGCTTGTCGATCGCGATTTCAGATGCGACGGTAGAGTCGGCCACGGTTGAGTAAGAGTTGCGGATCGAACATGTGTTTGATCCGCCTCATGATTTCCAGATCCTGCCCTGGCGCGGGCCAGAGGTCCATTTCCTCTTTGCGATTCTCCGGCGCAAATTCGACGACCGTCTCGCTATACTCGCGCGCGGTCTCCGCGGCGAACACGGCCGCATCGCCCGAGTGTTCGAAGTACGCATAGCATACGCCCGATCCCGCCCGCGCGATGGCTGGTCCCACTATCGGCTGCATCGCCGCCCTCAATTCCTTCAGGGTACAGGGCACCCGCACCACCGCGCCATCTTCGTGCGCATCGAGGTATCGCGGCGTGAAATCCTGGATCGCGCGCCAGAAGGCGCTCT
>JBEKPZ010000522.1:0-3181 GCA_049520215.1 Bryobacteraceae bacterium
CGCGAGATGTGGCGCACCGCCGCCAGCCTGGAACTGCTGCCCATCGGCGCCAAGGTCGAACTGGGCGACGCGCTGGTGCGCCGCATCAAAGCGGGCGATTTCCGCGAGAGCGAACTCTGGTGCCTGTCGCGCCTGGGCGCGCGCCAACTGTTCTATGGGCCGATGAACCAGGTGGTGCCGCCGGCCGCGGCCGGCCGCTGGGCCGAAGCGCTGCTCCCGGTCGACTTTTCCGGAGTCGGCGACGCCCTGGCCGCCATCGCGCGCCGCACCGAAGATCCCACGCGCGACCTGCCCCATGCCCCGCTCAGTGCCGTGCGGCACAAGCTCGAAAGCCTGGCGCATGCCGACCGCTATCTGGCGGTGCTGGATGGCGACGAAGAGCGCGACGACCGCGCCCTGGGCCGCATCTTCGGCGAAGAACTGCCCTCCGGCCTAGTCCTATTGGAGGACGGACTTTAGTCCGCGCGGGGCTTAAGCCCCGCCACCGCCATAGTAACCACCCGCCCCGAAACCCGCCCGCCGCGCCAAGCAATCGCCTTAACCACCGAAGCGTCCCCCGGAATCGTCACCGGCTCGCCAGCGTATTTCGCCGCAAACGAATCCGGGTTGGTGCCATCGAACGTGTAATAAATGTCGCACCCATTCAGCTCCGTACTCAAGCGCACGGCCAGCTTCCCGATCGAGTCCCGCACCCCAATCACGGACACATCGTACATGGTGCGCGCATAATTCACCTGCGCGGCGTCCAGCCGCGCAAACTGCGCCTCCACCCGCCCGGCAAAATCGTCCCAATTCCGGCTCGCCTTGGGCGACCAGAAAACCTCCGCCAGCGCGAGCGCCCGCGGCCAAGTCATGTACTCCGCATGCCTGGGCGTGGGCACGGACTCGGTCCACAGATTGCCCTGTCCGCCCAGAATGAGCTTCGGATCCACTCCCTCGGGCGTCGGCTCGAAACGGTAGCAGGTGCTCAACAGCAGCCGCCCGAAAGTGCTGGGCTCCAGCGACGGGTCGCCCTGATAGTAATCCAGGTAGACGAAACTCGTAGGCGTCATCACCACCTGGTGGTTCATCTTCGCCGCCGCGATGCCTCCTTCCATTCCGCGCCAGGACATCACCGCCGCATTGGGTGCCAGTCCGCCTTCCAGGATCTCGTCCCACCCGATCAGCTTCTTGCCCTTCGATTCCAGGATCTTCTCCGCCCGCCGGACCAGGTAGCTCTGCAGTTCCTCGAGGTTCGACAAGTGCTCGTCGGCCATGCGCCGTTGGCACTTCGCGCAAGCTTTCCAGAAGCCCTTGAAACATTCGTCGCCGCCGATGTGAACGTACTCCGAGGGGAACAGCGGCGCAACTTCGCTGAATACCTTGTCGATGAACTCGAAAGTCTTCTCGTTGCCGGGACAGAATGCGTTGTCCACCTTCTCGTAGAATCTCGAGCCGGGGTCCACCTGGAACGGCCCGCCTGTGCAGGACAACTCCGGATATGCCGCCAGCGCCGCCAGCGCATGGCCTGGCATCTCGATCTCGGGAACCACCGTGACGAAGCGCTGCCGCGCGTAAGCCACCACTTCGCGGATGTCGTCCTGTGTATAGAACCCGCCGTCGCTGGCAGCCTCGCCCTCGCGCGGCGCTTCGCGGTTGCCCCATTTTGCGAGCCGCGGAACGCGCCACGCGCCGACTTGGGTCAGTTGCGGCAGGCCCTTGATCTCGATGCGCCAACCGTTGTCGTCGGTCAGGTGCCAGTGGAAGACGTTCATCTTGTACCGCGCCATCCGGTCGATGTACTGCTTCACGAATTCCTTGCTGAAGAAGTGGCGGCTGACGTCGAGCATCATGCCGCGCCACGCGAATCGCGGGTAGTCGACGATATGCGCGCACGGCACGGTCCAGGCGGCCTCGCGGTGCGTCTGGCTTTCGATCTCCGGAGGCAGCAGTTGCAGCAGCGTCTGCACGCCGTAGAACAAGCCCGCCGGCGTCGCCGACTGGATGCGCACGCCGCGCGTCGAGACCACCAGTTCGTAGCCCTCGGGCCGGTCGCCTGGGACTAAGGCCAAAACAACGGCGTTGTGGCGCAGCAAAGGATAGGTCGATTCGGACACCTTCAACTTCCACCCGGTGGGCGCCGCGAGTGCGTTGGCCAGGTAACCGGCGACCTGACGCGCCTCGGCAACGCCTGGGGGAGCGACAATAGCGGTGCCGGCCTGCAAGCGGAATACGCCCGGCCGCATCTCAACCGAAACAGGCTGAGGAATCAGGCTAGCTGTGGCGGCCGGCGCGGCAGCCGGGGCTAGCATGAGGGCGGTGAGACAAACGATGGTCATCTTCATACGCGCCGCCATTATATCGCCCGGCAGAACCCCTGTGGCGCACGCTTCAGCGAGCCGCTGTCGGCTTCAGCCGACAGTCCCGGTTCGGGCCGCTGCTTTCGCGAATCAGGAACCCGGTCTCTCATCTGGTGTCAAAATGAATAGTGAGACTTCGCTGGTCCGACCCCGAACCGGACGACGCGTCGACGCCTCTCGACTGGCGCTCCGCAGCGTTGATCATGTCAACGCTCTTCCTGAACTTCCCGTTCTGGTACGTTCATGGCCTTGATCTCCCAATACGCTGCCTGCTCCCGCTCTACGCAGCTCCGCTCGCAGTCGCGTCCCTGCTAATCGCTGCTCTTTTCTTCATGGGACCAGCCCTCGCCACACACGCGCTGGAACGGCCCTTGTTTCACGTCCTACAGAACTCGCTCGGTTCCATACCCGCATTCGCTTTGCGCCTCTGCTGCGTGTTGTTCCTGGTGCTCTGGATTGCGGATATGATTGCGGTGCCAGTACTGTGGCTGTCACCGTTCATTTTGCGCCGCAATGTCTCCGCGGCCGAATCGGGTATCATCGCAGCTGCCATCCTGATATTCCTCTTTATCACCGGCCTGCAGAGTCTTCGGACCAGCGCCAAGCTGGCCCTCTTCACTAACAAGCTTGGTGTCGCACTCCTCGTTGCGGCCCTGATTCGTGTCCACCAGGGATGGCCGGCTGCTCTGAAGGGGTTTCCCTCTTCGGCGTCATCCCCGGCCTCTGACTTGTGGCACGGTCTCTCGCTGCTGGGCTTCTATGTGGCGCCGCTGGCTTTGCTGGCAGCCAACTTTGGCTGTCGTAGCGCCGCGCGGAAACAGGTTGGCATGACGGCTTTAATG
>JBEKPZ010000523.1:0-3174 GCA_049520215.1 Bryobacteraceae bacterium
GAGACGCCCGGAATGCGCACGGCCTCGTTCATCTCGTTGACCAGTTGGTCGGTCGAAACATTCTTGCGCCATTGCGATTTGGGCTTCAGCAGGACGATGGTTTCCATCATGGAGAGCGGCGCCGGATCGGTGGGCGTTTCCGCGCGGCCCGCTTTGCCCATCACCCGCTCGACCTCGGGAAACCGCATGAGGATGCGATCCTGCGTCTGCATCAGCCTCTGCGCTTCGCCAATGGAGATGCCGGGCAACGTGGTGGGCATGAACAGAAGCGCGCCCTCATCGAGCGGCGGCATGAACTCCGAGCCGAGCCGTTGATAAACCGGCACCGTCACCGCGACGAGCGCGATGGCTCCCGCGATCACCAGCCACTTCCAGCGCAGCGCCCACGCCACCACGGGTTCGTACAAGCGCATCAGCAATCGACTGATGGGATGCTTGTCCTCGGAGTGAATGGTTCCCACCAGCACGGCATTGGTCACGCGCGCCAGCCAGCGCGGCCGGAACTGAAAATTCTCCATGTGGGTGAACATCAACCGCATGGCCGGATCGAGCGTGATGGCGAGCACGGCGGCCACGATCATGGCGAAGTTCTTGGTGTAGGCTAGCGGTTTGAAGAGCCGTCCCTCCTGCGCTTCCAGCGTCAGCACCGGCAGGAACGAAACCGCGATCACCAGCAGTGCGAAGAAGCTGGGGCCGCCAACTTCCTTCACCGCGTTCACGACTACCGTGTGGTAGTCCTCTTTGCGGCCCGTGCGCTGCCATTCTTCCAGCTTCTTGTGGGTCTGCTCCACGACCACAATGGCCGCGTCCACCATGGCGCCGATGGCGATGGCGATCCCGCCCAGAGACATGATGTTGGCGCTGATTCCCATCATGTGCATGGGGATGAACGAAATCATGACCGCGACCGGAATGGTGATGATCGGGATCGCGGCGCTGGGAAAGTGCCAGAGGAAGATCAGAATAATCAGCGCGACGACGGCGAGTTCCTCGATCAGGGTGCGCTTCAGGTTATCGATGGAAGCCAGGATCAGCTCCGAGCGGTCGTAAGCGGTGATGAGCTTCACGCCCGGCGGCAGGCCCGGCTCGATCTCCTTGATCTTGGCCTTGACGCGATCGATCACGCGCAGCGCGTTCTCGCCCTGCCGCATCACGATGATGCCGGAGACCACTTCGCCCAGGCCGTCCAGATCCGAAACGCCGCGCCGTATGTCGGGACCCAGCGTCACGTTGCCGATGTCGCGCACCGTCACCGGAACGCCGGATGGGCTGGCGGCGAGCACCACGTTCTCCAGGTCGGCGGTGGATTTCGCGTAACCGCGGCCGCGCACCATGTACTCGCGGCCGGTGAATTCCACCATGCGTCCGCCCACATCGTTGTTGCTTTCGCGCACCGCCGAGACCACTTTGCCGATGGGGATGTTGTAAGCCTGCAGGCGCGTGGGATCGACATTGACCTGATATTGACGCACGAATCCGCCCAGCGGCGCGACCTCCGCCACGCCCGGCACGGCTTGCAGGTAGTAGCGCAGATACCAATCCTGGAGCGAGCGCAACTCCGCCAGGTTGCGCTTGCCGGTGGTGTCCACCAGCGCATATTGGTAGACCCAGCCGACGCCGGTGGCGTCCGGCCCCAATTCGGTATTCACGCCTTGCGGCAGGCGCTGCAGAATCTTCGACAGGTATTCGAGGGTACGCGAGCGCGCCCAGTAAATGTCGGTGCCCTCTTCAAAGATGATGTAGACGTAGGAGTAGCCGAAGTCGGAGAAGCCGCGCACGTCTTTGACTTTGGGCGCGCCCAGCATGGCGCTCACGATCGGGTAAGTGACCTGATCCTCCATGATGTCCGGGCTGCGGTCCCAGCGCGAGTAAACGATCACCTGCGTGTCACTCAAATCCGGGATGGCGTCCAGCGGGATGCGCTGGAGCGACCACCAGCCGCCCACCACCGCCGCGGCCGTGAACAGAAACACGATGAAGCGGTTGCGCGCGGAGAACTCAATGATGCGATTGATCATGACCCGCTCCCTGTGGGGCAGACGATCGGTTTCTGTCGTCTGCCATCCGGCTCTCCGAATCGATCAGGAAATTCCCCGAAGTCACGATGCGCTCGCCCGCCGCTAGCCCACTCAAGATCTCGGTCCGGCCGTCCATCTGCTGGCCAATCGTGACAGCACGCGGTTCGAAATACCCATTGCCCCGGTCGATGAACACCACCTGGCGCTCCCCGGAATTCATTACCGCCGTCTGCGGCACGGTCAACATGCGCCGGCCGGTGCCGTGCAGTTCCACCTCGCCGTACATATCGGGCTTGAGCGCGTATCCCGGATTACTGAGCTGAATCCGAACCTTCAGCGTGCGCGTGACCGGGTCTACCTGCGGAAGCACGTAACTCACGAGCCCGTGAAAGGTCCTGCCCGGCAGATAGGCTAGAGTCATGCTGGCGGATTGCCCGATACGCACGTTGGCCGCCTCGTACTCAAAGACATCCGCAATCACCCAGACCGTCGATAGGTCCGCCACCGTGTATAACATCGTGTCCGCCGTGATGTGTTGTTGCGGAAACGCGTTGCGCTCGGTGACAAAGCCGCTGATCGGCGAATACAGAGTCAGATCTTTCAACGGTTCCCCGGTCTTGCGAATCGTTTCGATCTGCGCGTCGCTGATATCCCACAACTCCAGCCTGTGCCGCGCCGCCGTCAAGAGGTTTTCAGTGCTGGCCCCCATTTCGTGCATGGCATTGTTGTGCATCATCTGCTGCGCCCGCAGCGCCAGCAGATATTCCTGCTGCGTAGCCAGCGCCTCCGGGCTGTAGATGCTCAGCAGCGGCTGACCTTTACTCACGTACTTACCGGTGAAATCCACTACCACGTGACTGATCCAACCCTCGAGCTTGGGCTGGACTTTGGCGATGCGTGTTTCGTCAAGGGTCACCCTGGCCGACGCGCGAATCGTCTGCGCCGAATCCCGGTATTCGGCCGTGCCGTACTCCACTCCGATCAATTGCTGCCGCTCCGGCGTCACTTGGACCGCGCCGGGCGGCAAACTCTTGGCCGCCGCGGCGCCCGGCTGCTCACCCTCGTAGACGGGCACCAGCTTCATCCCGCAATCGGGCGCGATGCCGGGCTTGTCGGACTTGTACCAAGGGTGCATGGCATCCACGTAATACAGGAT
>JBEKPZ010000524.1:0-3169 GCA_049520215.1 Bryobacteraceae bacterium
GAGATCAATTCATCCAGCGTGCCCAGCGGCGGCAGCCGGTAATACAGCTTGCGCGGCTTCTTGCGCTTGAGCTCACGCTCCTGGAACAGATACAGCAGCGAGGCTCCTGCGGTGAACGCCAGCGCGGCGAAGCCCAGCAGGACCAGCGTGATATGTACGTCCAGCCAAGCGTTGCGGATGACTGGACTGGTCCAGGCGTCCACCGGGTTGCCGAGCGTCGAGACCAGCGTCATGACGAAGATCAGGGGGAAGATGAAAACGCTGAGACTCTCGGTTTTGTAGCGCCAATAGACGAACAGGAACAGCATGGTGATGAGGAAGGCGCACATGGAGAGCGTCTCGTAGAAGTTGGCGATGGGGCAGTGATTCATCAGCAGCCCCTCTTCTACGATGGAGACGCCGTGCAGCACCGCGCCGATGGACAGCGCGGTGAGCGCAACGCGGAAGAGGTGCTCGCGTTTGCGGACCAGGGTAAGGATGGCGTGCAGCAGGCCGAGCGAGTACAGTGCCGCGGCCACGCGCAGCCAGATGACACTCATTTCAGCCATGAAGCGCGCCGTCTAAGGGTCGTTGAAACTATAGTATAGCGTGGGGCGGCGTCGGTGAGGTTCTTAACTGGTTGCCAGGTCGCCGCCGCCCGCTGAGTCCATGTGGGGCGGGCGCCCTCGCCCGCGGCCGGCCCCCTGGCCGGCTCGCCAGCGGGCGGACCAACGGCACCCTCGGCGGTCCGGGGCGATCGTCCTTGGTCAGGAGTACCCCTTCTTCGGCCAGCGCAAGACCCATGACATCTTGGTCCACGGAACGCTGCTGAAACTCGCTCACCGCGAGCACATCATGGCCGTGCGCCCGAAGAGCTCGGACGGCGGCGAAATCGCAGCATTCATCCGCGAGGAAGCGCATGGACCCGCTTTATTGGGGACTGAGCGCCAGGACGGTTTCGTGCGCGATGGTGTCAGCCGCGTAGGCCAGAGCTGCCCGAATATCGTCTGCGGCCAACCGGGGATATGCGTCCAGGAGGTCTTCGATCGCCGCACCTTCCGCAAGCTTGCGTAGTAGAAGCTCGATGGGTATGCGTGTTCCGCGAATCACTGGCTTGCCCTGCATGACGCTTGGATTGATCTCGACCCGATCAGTCATGGTTTAGACCCCGATTCAATTGTACCAACATCATTCAGGCGGTCTCCTAATAGCGGACAGACGGAACAGACCAAGCCGCATCAACCCTGGCCCAGACCTGGAAGTTCGTGGACCGGCAAGTGTAAAATAAGTCTGAGCATGGCAAAAATCGGGCCCCTTCTGAGGGCGGCTGGATCTGCACTAGCCTGGACCAGACAGAGGGCGTTAATGAGCACGAAGCGAACTGACGGGATCAAGAGCGCACTGGATGCCTATTATTGGTCTGCGCAGAAGCCCACGGGAGGCCATGTCGTCGTGCACATGACAGCCCGGGAAGAGGTAGCCCCCGATGCCGCCGATCTCGCCGTAGCGGAAGGCAAAGGCATCCGCCTTAGCCTCGAGGAACTGGGCCTGCTCGCTAAGCGGCTCTCGGCGGCTACCAATCCGATCGAGGCGGACCGGGTCAAACAACGTCTCACGTGCGGCTTTTATGGAATCTAGAGGCGGGGAAACAGGTTCAGTCGACGATTTATAGAAATGAACGGACTGACAATCAAGATCGTAGATCCGGACGACGACTATCTTGGGATCGAGATCCACGCGTCAAACGACAGGTTCGCCGGCTCAGCCCGGATCTACGCTGGCCTCACGGATTTGAGCGAGTTCGCTGGACACATTGCGGGGTTCCCGGCGAACGCTCGCGACGAGAGGACGTACGAGTTTGGCAGTCGTGAGCGGGGTGTCGCGGGTGGATATAGCGGCCTGCGTTTTCACTGCCTCGACCAATCCGCGCATGCGGCCGTCGAACTCGCGCTCGAAGATGACGACCGACGGTACGGCTCGGGAACGGCGCAACTGACTATTCGGATAGAGGCAGCGGCGATTGACCGATTCGTCGAGGCGCTTCGGGAGCTCGAGCACGCGCGCTCTGGCGAGGCGGAGCTTCCTTCCGTGGCTTAAGAGACGCCTCCGACGAGGGCGAAAGAAAAGCGAGAAGCCGGGGCCGTTACTTCTGCGCGGCGGCCCTCTTCTTCTCATACGCATCGAACTGCGCGCGATATTCCTCGTAGCCCTTCCGCCCCATCAGCCCAAACGTGAACTTCTTGCCAAGTTCCACGCCTTCCTGGTCGAACGCATTGATCCCCAGCAGTTCGCCCATGAAGGCGGTCTCGAACTCCATGAGCTGCAGAAATGCGCCGAGGTGCTCCTCGTCCACCCTTTGCAATGTGAAGGTGCAATTCGGACGGCCGGCTTCGATCATGGCGGCGCCGGTGGCGCGCCGTTCGGCGTCGATCAGCTTCGAGAGCGACTGGCCGGCCAGGTAGTCGAAAGCGGGCAGGCCAAGGCGCTCCTTGGGGATGCGCCCCACATCCGGAAACTTCTCCACCGCCCAGAACGTGAACACCTTGTCGTTGGGGCCTTCGATGTAAAGCTGCACCTGCGAGTGCTGATCGGTGGTGCCCAGCGCGGCGATCGGCGTCTGGCCGGTGTTCACCGTGACACCCGCTCGGTTGCTGGCTTTGCCGAGCGATTCGGCCCAGAGCTGCCGGAACCAGAAGGCCGTCCCCCACAGGTGGTTGGAATAAGGGAAGGCCACCTGGATGGATTTGTTCTTGCGCGTCCACAAGAGCCAATGACACAGGGCCGCCCGCAGCGCGGTGTTGACGCTCAGGTCCGGTTGCCACGCCAGGTGCGTCATGGCGGCGGCGCCGCGCGTCAGCTTGCGGATATCGATGCCGATCAGCGCGCCGGGTAAAAGCCCGACAGCCGAGAGCACGCTGTATCGCCCGCCGACGTTGTCCGGAAGGTAAAACGTGCGATAGTTCTCGCGCTTGGCCAAGTCCAGCAGGTCGCCGCGATCGGCGGAGGTGACGGCGGCGATGCGGCCGGCGGCTTTGGCTTTCAGCGCCTGCGTCAACCAATCGCGCACGATCAGAAAGGTGGCAACGGTCTCGGCGGTCGATCCCGACTTGGCCACAACCACCGCGAGCGTCTTTCGCGGATTCATGGAGGCCAGCGCGGCGCTGGTGAAGGCGGGATCCACGTTGTCCAG
>JBEKPZ010000525.1:0-3166 GCA_049520215.1 Bryobacteraceae bacterium
GCGATAACGCCCACCAAGGGCTCAAAACGAACGAGTTAACTTTGGAAGAGAGCGCCCTCCGCCCGGCGCGCACCCATCCGCCCGCCAGCGGTCGCGGCGACGGACCACGGCCGCGCGCCGGAGCGGGCCGTGGGCGTCGCGCGTCGCGAAGCCACCCAACGCGGCACCCGGCTGGCATCGCCCGGCGCACCCGCGCCACGGGCGTGCAGGCCCATCGACGCCGGCGCCCTCTGCCCGTCGCGCATCCCATCCGCACGCCGGCGGTCGCGGCGACGAGCGACGGGCGGCGGGCGCCGGGACGGGCGGTGGGAAGCGGGCGGCGTGCAGCCCGTTATCGCACCCAACGCGGGCAGCCGGCAGTCATCGCCGGCGCACCTGCGCCACGGGGTGGGCGGCGACGACGGGCCGCTGTTTTGTGCGATCAACTGGCACGGCCAGCTTTGCGGAACGCCGGGCTCGTTTTCCGCCCGCCGCGCATCCCATCCGCCCGCCGACCAAAAACAGGCACTTTTCAGCGAGCTTGAAAATGCACAAGCACCGCGCCAAAGTCCTCATGTTCCGCTCCCTCGAGTCCGCGGGGCCTCCGCCTCCACTACCGCGCGGCCGGTCGCCGTCGCCGCGCCGCGCCCGCTCTGGTGGCCGCTATACGATCCACGGAGGGGCGTGCAGGCCGCGCGCCGACGTCCGCGGCTCACGCGCGCGAATATCGGACGCTATCCGCGTGTCGTCCCCGCGCTGATCATCCCCGCGCCGCCCTCCGCCCCGCGCGCGTCCCCTTCGCACGCCGGCGGAACAGGACCACCCTGTGCGACGCCGGCCGCGGGCGCGCCCGAATAGGTTGCGCCAGGAACACGCCACACGCAGTTCGGCGCGGCTCGCCCGCATCGTGTCCACCGATGCGCCGGTGCGCCAGAGCGGACGGTTCGCGAAAAACTTGGGCGTTGGCGCACAGTGCTGGAGCATCGCAGCGGCTGTGAGGATACGGGCGGCCGGCAGCGCCGCAGATCGCCCTGGCCGCCGAGCCTGAACCCGGCGCCAAACCCCGAATTTGAAAAAGTAGAGGACGAATGTGCCGTGACTCAGGACTCAACCGCCAGCAACGACAGCCCGGGTCAATCCCACGGGATTGCCTACTAGGGCCTCCGACCCCTCCCCGCGACAACCAACTTCCGGAGAGGTCGTTATGCAGGGTGATTGCCATGATGAAAGAGCGAACCAGGCTCAACAATCAGGGCGACGCCGCACGAGCCTCTCAAACTGAACAGAGTGTTAAAGCAACAGTGGTCGGCGATTGCTATCTCTTGGCCACCAGTTCAGCCGCAGACAGCCGGGCGACGGCTTTCCGCGCCTCCTGTTTGGTGAGGTGCAGGCTCAGCCGCGACATCTCCTCAGAGTCCTCGCGGTTCCAGACGGCGCGCATCAGCCCGGAGTTGGAATGGCCGGGTCCCAGCAGGCAGTGGCCAGCCTCGTGCGCCACGGCATATCCCAGGAGAAGGTCGAACGCTATACCGAACTCCGCCGCTTGCGCCCGGACTGCCGGCACGGACACGCTGGCGAACTGCCCACCGTCGGCGGTGGCCAGCGTCTGGCCCAGATGCTGCACCCTGCCACCCTTGGAGCTTTGGGGTCCGGCTGGATTAATCCGCATCACGATTTGGTTGGCTTGCAGCCCTGTTTCGCACACGGTTGTGTGCGCCACAGCCAGCACTCCCCGGCAGTGGGCCCAGACAGCCTGGATGCCGGTGTCGCCCAAGGCCAGGCCCGCGGTCTCGGTCAGGCGTGTGGTTTCTTTAGCGGAAAGATCGGCGTAGTCGTAAAGCCCGATGACCAGCGTCTGCGCCGAACAGGACGCCGCAGCCATGCAAAGAACAAATGGAAGAGTTGTTGTGAGGTTCATGGCCCCACTCTGAGGCGGAGAACCAAGAACCTCCATGGCCGTAGGCGGAACCTTCCCTGACTTGCGGGTGAATCGCGGGTTCCCCGGCTAAATGATTGACAAAGATGTATTTATATGATCTGATTCCCTGCCGGAACGGCCCCAGGCTGTGCTACAATTCCTTAAATCGGGTAAGAGAAGGCATGCCGCAATCCGCAGCGGAGGAGAATTCCGGCCCAAAGAGCCGGTTCGGGGTATTCGAGTTCGACTCGCGGGCGCGCGAGCTGACCAAACACGGCGTCCGCCTGAAATTGCAGGAGCAGCCGATCCAAATCCTGGCCGCTCTGCTGGAGCAGGCCGGCCAGATTGTTTCGCGCGAGGAGTTGCAGCGGCGGCTCTGGCCGGACGGGACCTTCGTAGACTACGAGCAAAGCCTGAACAAGGCTGTCAACAAGCTACGCGAGGCTCTGGGGGACTCCGCCTCGAATCCGATCTACATCGAAACCCTGGCCCGGCGCGGCTACCGGTTTGTAGCCCCGGTTGAGATGGAGCGGCCCAGGGCGGAGACGACCCTGGCGGCATTACCGTCATCTTCGCTAGCGGCATCGGCGCGCCCATGGCGAAGACGGTTTACGTGGGCGGCTCTGGCGGGCGCCTGCGCGGCGGGTGCCGGTTCGGCATGGTTGTGGCTGACCCGCCCGCCGTCACCTCCGCGAGTCACGGGTACGACCCAGATCACCAATGATGGCCGGCCAAAGACCTCGCCGCTGCTGACCGACGGCGCGCGGCTATTTTTCAATGTCGCTTTTGGGGACTATGAGGGCTACCAGGTTTCGGTGAAAGGAGGCGAGCCGGTCACACTGTCCCCGTCGGTGAAGAATGCCCGATTGGAGGATGTTTCTCCGGACCGAACCGAGCTCTTAGTGTGCGAGTCTCCTACGGGGTTGCCGCCTTGCCCGCTTTGGTCAGTGCCGTTGCTGGGTGGCACCGCACGGCGGCTGGGCGATCTCCTCGCTCGGAGGGGTTCGGCGGCCTGGTCCCCGGATGGTCAACAGCTGGTTTATGCGAGGGACAAAGAGCTGCATATCGCTCGCCGCGACGGGACCGAAGTCCGCAAGCTGGCAACGGTTGCGGGCGATCCTACCTGGGTACGGTGGTCGCCTGACGGGAGCAGAGTGCGCTTCTCAGTTCTGGCCGGCGTCCCTCCCGTTGCATCCCTTTGGGAAGCACGGGTCGATGGAAGCGGCGCCTATCCCCTGCTTCCCGGCTGGAAGGCTTCCCCGGCGGCTT
>JBEKPZ010000526.1:0-3155 GCA_049520215.1 Bryobacteraceae bacterium
CTTGTCCGCAGCGCGGGTCCCGATAAACAGTTCGGCACCGCCGACGATCTGACAGGCTATCTGGAAGTTCGTGGGCGGAAGCCGGTGGGAAGTTCCAGTTCGGGAGCCAGCCGGATCGACGTAAACATCGAACATGACCGCGGGCCTTTCAACGGTCTGGCGGAGATCGCCGGATCGGTCGTGGACCAGCAGGGTGGCGCGTTGGAGGGCGCTACAGTAACGGCGCGCGGCGTCTCCAGCGGAACGGTGCGCAGCACTTGGGTGAATACCAATGGACAGTTTAGCTTGGCGGGCATTCCGGAGGGGGAATACGACGTCAGCGTGTGCAATGGGGCGGAGACAGTTTCGCGGCGGGTCACGTTGCAGGTGCGCGACCGCGGCGTCCTGTCGGTCGTGCTCCGGCAGAAAGGCGAAAGCGTGGTAGCGGTCGCCGCCCCGCCAGTCAGGGTCCGCACGGGAGGCGTTGTGGGCGGTGTCCCGGGTGGCGTCGCAGGCGGCATGATCGGCGGAATTATGGAAGGCCGGGCTTTCCAGAGACCGATGGCTAAGATGATGGCTCCCGTGCCGGCCCCCCCTCAAGCAGACATGGCGCTCGCCACGGCAAGACCCATGGCGGTTGCCACCGGTTCGTTCGCCAAGGTGGAACCCGCCGCGCCCGCCGCTCGCGTGCGGTCGTATTTCCCGGAGGCGCTCTACATCAATCCGGAAATCGTCACGGACCAGAACGGCGTTGCCAGCATCGCGATTCCGCTGGCGGACTCCATCACTACGTGGCGCATGGCGATGGTTGCATCCACCATGCACGGCGCCTTGGGCAGCGGCGTATCGAGCCTGAAGGTGTTCCAGGATTTCTTCGTGGACCTGGATCTGCCGGTCACCCTCACCCAGGGCGACCGTGTCTCCATTCCGGTGGCCGTCTACAACTACTCGGCGGCGCGCGGCGATGTGCGCCTGGAGTTGAAAAAGGAAGACTGGTTCGCGCTGGCTGGTGACAACGCCGCCGACGATGCCGTCAAGACCGTGGTGGTTGATGCCGGACAGGTGGGCGCGTCCCAGTTCACCGTGGAGGCGCGGCGCATCGGCAAATTCAAGCTGACCCTGGCCGCCCGTATGAATGGTGGAAGCAACCCCGCGGATATCGTGGTGCGCGAGATCGAAGTGGTTCCCAACGGACGCGAGCAGAACGTGGTGTTCAACGGGCGCCTGGAAACCGTGGCCGAGCACGACGTGAGTTTTCCGCCGTCGGCGATCGCAGATGCCAGCAAGATCCTGGTGCGGCTTTATCCGGGTCCATTAAGCCAGGTGGTCGAAGGCATGGACGCCATCCTGCGCATGCCCTTCGGCTGTTTCGAGCAAACCTCCTCGGCCACGTACCCCAACGTGCTGGCTCTCGATTACATGAAGCGCATTAAGAAGCTGACTCCGGAAGTACACGCCAAGGCCGAGGGATTCATTGCCAACGGCTATCAGCGCTTGTTGACCTTCGAAGTTCCCGGCGGTGGGTTTTCGTGGTTCGGCAACGCGCCCGCCAACAAAATCCTGACGGCGTATGGACTGATGGAGTTCTCCGACATGTCGCGCGTGCACGACGTGGATGCGAGACTCATCGAGCGGACCCAGCAATGGCTGGCCGCGCAGCAGCAGGCGGATGGAAGCTGGAAGCCGGACACCAACTTCATCAACGAAGGCGCTACCAACCGTTTCAATAACGATGTTCTGCGGATTACGGCTTACCTCGGCTGGTCGCTGGAAAATACCGGTCATAAGGGGCCCGCGGTCGACAAGGCCAAGGAGTATGTGGCCGCGCACCTGAACGGCAAAGTGGATGCCTATACGCTGGCAGTGGCGGCCAACTTCGCGGCCGAGTATGGGAGAGACCGCGAGTTTACAAGCCGGGCGATGCACATGTTGCTGGACGCGCGCACGGAAAGAGACGAGCAAGCCTGGTGGACGGCGGAAGAAACCGGTGTTTACGGCCGGGGAGCGAGCGCCGCCGTGGAGACCACGGGGCTGGCCGTACAAGCGCTGCTCAAGTGGGGCGACGGGTCGGCCACGGCCGGCAAGGCGCTGCGCTATCTCGCGGCCAAGAAGGACGCGGCGGGCACCTGGGGCACCACGCAAGCGACCATCATGGCGCTGCGCGCGCTGCTGCTTTCGACGGAGAAGGGCGCGGCGGATGTGCGTGGCGCGGTGGAGATCTCGCTGAATGGCAAGCCAGTCCAGAAACTGGTCCTGACAGCGGAGAACAACGACCTGCTGCACCAGTTCGTGTTCCCGGTGGGTGCCGAGGCGGCGCACAGCGCGCAGCGCGTGAGTTTCCGGTTTGAAGGGAAGGGCGGCCTGGCGTATCAGGTGGTCGGCCGCTACTTCATGCCGTGGGGCGAGAAGCCGGCCGGCGAACCGCTCTCGATCGACGTGGCCTACGACCGCACCCGCCTGGCGCAGGACGATATCGCCACGGCCACCGCCACTGTCAAGAGCAATCTGCAAAAGGTGGCGAACATGGTGATGGTGGACCTGGGCATTCCGCCGGGATTCGACCTGCTGAGCGAAGATTTGCAGGCGTATCAGGAGAAAAGCCGGGCGCGCAAGAGCGGCCGGCTGGAGAAGTTCAGCCTGACGGCTACGCAGGCGATTCTGTATTTCGATTCGATTGGCGCGGGCGACACGGTAACGCTGCAGTTTCGTCTGCGCGCCAAGTATCCCATCCGCGCGCGGACGTTCCAGTCGCGAGTGTACGAATACTACGATCCCGCGGTAAGCGCCGTGGCTCGGCCGGTGGCCCTGGAGGTGCGCAAGCGTTACTGAGCCGCGCGCGTAAGCGAGCGGACGCGGCAAATTGGTATTATGGAACAGATGAAATCCCTGCAACTCTTCCTTTTCCTGACACCCCTGGCCTGTCTGCTCGGGCAGACCCCGCCAGCTTCGCAACCTGCGCCCCCTCCCGCGCCCAACGCGGGCGGTGTCATAGGCGGCATCATCGGGAGTGCACCAACTAAGTCGCCGGCCATGCCGATGCGGCCACCCGCTCCGCCCGCCCTCCCTCCGGTTCCTCCGGAAACGGTTGTGCTGACGATTGGCGAGGAAAAGATGACCGCCGCCGAGTTCGATCACTTGATTCAGACTGTGGTCCCGGAGCGCGCCCGCATGCAGTT
>JBEKPZ010000527.1:0-3150 GCA_049520215.1 Bryobacteraceae bacterium
ATCTCTGCTGGAAGACCGTTTCCGATTGTAGATGCACCGTGAGACGAGGGATCTGCCGGTATATGCGGCAGTGTGAGCCCGCCTTTGGCGGCTACCAGCGCATATACCGGCAGATCCCTCGTCTCACGCTGCATCTTCAATCGGAAACGGTCTTCCAGCAGAGATTGCAGCATGAGAAACATTTGGTTCCGGCTGGAATTGCCATCGGCCTTGGCGTCGATTTCGTAGCGCCCGGGTTGCAACCATCCCGCAGCATCCACCACCTGGAAAGGCTGGACCCCGTAGGCATACTGGACGAGCATCTGCAGAGACGCGTCGGCGGTAAGGCGGCCCGGAAGCGGGCGCACGTTCTGGATGCCTCGGCTGGAAGACGGCTTGACAGAGGCCACCTCAAACTCCGGCCGAACCGTGGATTGAGCAAACACGACGCACGCCCCGATTGCCAACAGGATCAGCGTCGCGGCGCCTCCCGGTCCGCATGAGGGGCGTCGGGAGGTGGCAGGTTGGCCCAATAACCTGGCAATGCGGTCGGCTAGGGACCCGCCGTTGGCGGCCATAACGGCTGGGTGGATGATCCGGTTTGCCAAGTCGAACTCCGCGAGGGCGCGGGCGTAGAGGACAGGGTCCCCGATGACGGAAACCGCAATGTCGTCGCAACAGAGTTCGCGCTCGGCGCGCATGTGGCTGGAGATCCACCAGACGGCGGGATGGTAAAAGAATACGGCCTCGACGGCGCTTTGAAGAATATGCACGAGATAGTCGTGGCGGCGGATGTGTGCCAGTTCATGAAGTAGAAGCGCTTCCATCTGCGCAGGCGGCAAACCGGCGCCAACCGGTACCAGCACAATCGGACGCAGCCATCCAATGGCTGCCGGCGCCTGCACTCGTCCCGACACCAGCAGGCGGACCGGCCGGGAGACGCAAATGCGGGTCTTGAGCCGATCGAGAATCCGCTGCCATTCGGCGGAAGCGGGGCGCACCATTCTGGAGCGAAGACGCTCCGCTAGTATCCAGCCGGCAAGCAGACGCAGCGAGAACACACTCGCGCCCGTAAGCCAACAGGCGACCACCCAGGACAGCGGCCCTGGCAGGACGCGATCTGCGTCAGCCGGCAGCGACGGCGAGATGGACGGAACCGGCTCGGTTCGAGCAGCGGACATGGGCGACGCGAAGGTGGAGGCAACGGATTCCGGCGACGGCCCGCACAGCAGTCTCCAGGTCACCATCGGTGTGATGGCCATCGCCGTAAGTGCCGCGCAGGCGAGAAAGTAACGGCCGTTCGCGTCTACGGTGCGTGCTCCCCACCTTCGCGCGGCGGCATAAATCGCGGCGATCATTGCGCCTTGCCAGAGAAAGTGGAGTAGCGTCATCCCGAGGCGCTCCACCCAGGGCTGCATCGCGAGGATCTGAATTGCGTTCATTTGGCGCTCCTTTTCTTCCCGTCCAGTTCGTCGAGCATCCCTCGAATCTCCGCTCGCTCCTCGGGAGTCGTAGGCCGAGCGCCGAGCGCGCTCATGATCAGTCCTTTGGGCGAGCCGCCAAAGACCCGCTTCAGAAGATCTCCCGCAATCCGGGCCTGCATCTGGTTCTTTGGCGCCGCGGGCTCATAGACATGCGATCGAAAGCGTTCGCTGCGGACCAACAGGCCCTTCTCGGTCATCAGTCTCATCTGTGTAAGGGTGGTGTTGTAGCCGCAGTCTTTCTCCAGGGCATCATGTACCTCCCGAACGGTAGCCGGACCCAGGCGCCAGAGGATAGCCAGGATATCGGCTTCGGCGGCGGTGGGCATCGGGGGATCGGGGCTGGGACTATCGGAGTGCGAAGGCATCTGAGAAAAAGCCTACCACTACAAAAATCTGACGTCAACTATAAAAATCTTAGCTAGTAGATCGGCAATCGGAAATGGAGGCCTGGAGTTTGTCTGCTTCCCAGTAAGCGGTTTATGGTAGAGGATTCGCCGGCACCCGCCTCCACGTCATGGAACCCTCGCGTAAGTCAGCGGTCGCTATCTGTGTGCGACTGCTCCAGCTTCACTGATCACGATTCTAAACCGCCCACCGTTTCCGGGGTTTTGTGTACCAGCACGCCTACTTCAGCGCCGACAAAAAGAGCATCGAAGTGGCTGTACGAAGGGTTCGGCCGCAGTGTGCTCGCGCTGCCATCAACCGGCGCCTGGTTACGACGAACTCGCCGAGAGGCGAGTCGAGTTCATTCCCTTCTGGGGATTTCTGGTTTTTCTGCTCTACTCCATGCGGCGCGTCGATGCCGCCGCTGCCAGGCGGTCTTCGTCGAGGAAGTTCCCTGGGGCGACGGCAAGCGGACCCTAACCAGAGCGTACATGTTGTTTCTGGCCCGCTGGGCGCGCAAACTGTCGTGGAAGGAAACGGCTGACGCGTTCCGCACTTCCTGGGAAAAGGTTTTCGACGCGGTGGAACACGCCGTCACCTTCGGGCTGGAGCACCGGGTGCTGGGCCAAATCGACGCGATCGGCGTCGATGAAATCTAACACGCCAAAGGCCACAAGTACCTGACGCTGGTTTATCAGATCGATCTCGGCGTCACGCGCCTGCTTTGGGTGGGCCGCGAGAGAACCATCGAATCCTTTCAGGGATTCTTCACTGTCATCGGCGACGAACTGGCTTCGAAGATCGGGTTCATCTGCTCCGATATGTGGGAACCCTATCTGAAAGTCATCCGCGAGAAATGCTCCGAGGCGCTTCACATCCTCGAACGGTTTCACATCGTGGCGAAAATGAACAAGGCGCTGGACCAAGTCCGTGCCGGAGAATCGCGCCGCATAGCCAGCGAGGGCGGCGTGCCGGTGCTGAAGAAGTCGCGCTGGCTGCTGCTCAAACGCGAAGAGAATCTGAAAATGTAACAGCGCTTCCGGTTACGCGATCTGCTCCGCTACAACCTGAAGACCGTCCGTGCTTACCTTCTTAAGGAAGCCTTTCAGCAACTTTGGGATTACAACTCCCCCGCATCGGCCGGAAAGTTCCTCGATGTTTGGTGCCGGCAGGTGATGCGCTCGCGCATCGAGCCTATGAAGAAGATCGCCCGGTCGCTGCGCCAGCACCGCGAACTGATTCTCAACTACTTCCGCGCTCAGAAGTTGCTTTCCAGCGGAGTTGTCGAAGGCCTGAACAACAA
>JBEKPZ010000528.1:0-5311 GCA_049520215.1 Bryobacteraceae bacterium
GATCGACGGATCTCGTCCTGCAGCCCCAAAGCCATTGAGGCCGCATCGGTGATGGTGAGCCGCTTCACTACTCCATCAAAACACAACTCACCATCATGCGCAATTAATTATGACGCTGTGTTAAGCATTGGACGCGCTGGAAGAAGCCAAGCAACTACTGCTGGCGAGTGATTGATGCGGCTTTTGATCGACGAGTGCGTTGACGAGCCCGCCCGATTCGCCAATATGGCGGGACTGAAGAACGGTCAACTTCTGGACGCCGCCGAAGCTGCCGGCTTCGATATCCTTATTACGGTCGACCAGAACATTCCCGATCAGCAGAACGTCGCTGGACAGAGGATTTCTTTGGTAATCCTCTGCGGACTAACGAACCGGCTGCGCGATTTGGAGTCATTGATTCCGATCGCAATTTCCGCGCTGTGTTCCATAGGACGCGGCGAAGTGGTGAGAATCAAGTAGATACTTGCGCGGGAGCCGGGCCTGCTGGAAGATCAGTCGGCTTGACGGAGGGCCTTTCGAATGGCTTGCCGCACGAACTCCGACCGCTGGCGTTTTCCTGGGGCGGCAATGCGGTTCAAGGCCGTCAAGGTGTGCTCGTCCACTTGGATCAGGAGCGGCTTCATATATATCGATTATATCAACCGTCGATATGGCGTCTATCGCGCTCGGCTCGACGTGCCGCAGGTTTGCGCCGGTTGGCAATCGGCTCGCAGGATGCTGCCCACAAAAGAGGCGGCCTGAGAGGCCGCCGCAGGCCGAGGGCCTGCCCCACAATTCGTCGCGGCGCGCGAAGAAAAACTGATGGATAGTAGTGCAAACCTCATCCCCACCACGTCTCGCCGGGCGCGAGGTGCGCGCGGGCCACGTCCGGGTTCAGCTCGATGCCGTAGCCGGGCTTATCCTGAATCGTCAGGTAGCCGTTTTCCCAAATCGGCCCGTCGTGGACGACCAGGTCGGGCCACCAGTCGATGTAGTTCGCCAGCTCGTGGATGCGGAAGTTGCGCATGGACGCCGCGGCGTGCGCGGACGCGATAGTGCCCACGGGGCTGGCGGGATTGTGCGCCGCCGTCCAGATGTAATAGTTGTCGGCGAGATCGGAGATACGCTTGGATTCGAGCAGCCCGCCGGACTTGGGCACGTCGATGTGCACGCCATCGCAGCCCTGCAGTTCGATGAGCTTGAGGAAGCCCTGACGGGTGTAGAGGTTCTCTCCGGTGCAGATCGGCACGGGCGATTGCCGGCGGACGAAGGCCATGGCTTCGGGGTTCTCCGGCGGCACGGGATCTTCGAGCCACATGGGCCTGACCTTTTCCAGGGCCTTGGCCAATTCGATGGCGTCGCGCGTGTCATACCGCCAGTGGGCCTCTACGGCGAAGTCGGCATCGGGGCCTAACTCTTCGCGCACCACTTCCATCAGCCGCACGATTTGCCGGATATCGCTCGCCTTCAAATGGCGGGTGTAGGGATCGTGGCCCGGTTCCTTGGACTCGGGGTCCAGTGCGCGGGGAATGCCGTCGCCTTGAAACTTGAAGGCGGTCCAACCCCATTTTTCCGCACGCACCTGCTGCACCAGGTCGCGCCAGGCGGCGGGATCTTCGACATGCTGCTTGGGAAGTTGGATCTCCACGCCGCTGGCGGCTTCCACGGTGACGCCGCCGATGGCGCCCGCGCCCGCATTACGCATCAGGATCTTGGTGTACAGCTTGTCCACGTTCAGGGGATCTTCGCCGATCAACAGGGGCTTGAAGTTCTTGGCGATCACGTCTTTGACGCCGGGCCCCCAATAGGCTTCGCCGATGCCGTAGAGTCCGGCGTCGGTTTCAATCTTGACCAGGTTCCAGTCCCAAGTGCCGCGGACGATCATGCACTTGACGTCCGTGATCTTGACCTTGCGGCGCAGGGCGGCGGCGAGCCGTGAGTAGGGCGCGGCTGCGAGCGCGGAGAGTTGCAGAAAGTGGCGGCGATCGAGGGCGGGCATGGCACGATTTATAGCACACACTTTCACCGGGTCGCAGCTACTACGAGCCAGGCGTAACCGAGACAGAAGCAGGCGAGAGCGCTGAACCCCAATGCCTGGTTCCGCGTGTATTTGAACCGCGTGTAGGAATTCGAGGCTGGGTTATATCGATGATGCTCGTAATTGAGCACCAGGAGCGTCATGAAGAGCACTCCATAGATGATGCTCATGGCCACCATAAACATCGGCGAGGCGAACGACTTCAGGGAACGGCCGCTGGACTGTTGGACCAAATTCGACGAGCCCACCAGCAGCACAATGACGAGCCCACCAGCAGCACAATGGAGCCAGCCGCTATCCCGAGGATCAGCTTGGTGATGTCCAGGTATATGGGAAGCAGCCGCTGCCCAAACTCGCCCTCTGCCCCCTCGGGTTCGAAGTAGTTGAAAGACGTAGGCTTCGTTCTCAGCCACACGGTGAGCCACACGATGGCGAATAACCCAATGGCGGTCGCGATGCCGGCGAAACCGGGTAGTTGCATGCATCAAGTATATTCGCTTCGCCGGCGTGTCGAGACGACGTTCGACACGGGTCGAACGAGTGAGTGCGCTACCCCGCACCTCTGATAACCTGAAGTGGTTTGGGTGTTTGGGGGACGGGTGATTTCAGTTAACGCGGTTTCGAAAAGCTTCGACGGCAAGCGGCAGGTGACTGCGTTGGAACAGATCGACCTGCAGGTGGCGCGCGGCGAGATGGTATCGATCGTGGGCGCCTCGGGGTCGGGCAAATCCACGCTGCTGAATTTGATCGGCGGTCTGGACCGGCCCAGCTCGGGCGAGATCCGCATCGACGGACAGAACATCGCGCGCCTTTCCGACGACGACCTGACGCGCTTGCGGCGCGACAAGATCGGATTCATCTTTCAGTTTTTCAACCTGCTGCCCAGCCTGAGTTGCATGGAGAACGTTGCGCTGCCGCTGCACTTAAAAGGCTTGCCGAAGCGGGAGACCACCGCCCGCGCGCGCGAGCTTCTTGACCTGGTGCAGCTCGGCCATCGCCTCGATCACCTGCCGGACGAACTTTCCGGCGGCGAGCGGCAGCGCGTGGCCATCGCGCGCGCGCTGGCGTTTCACCCGCCGATCCTGCTGGCCGATGAGCCCACTGGAAATCTGGACAGCCACACCGGCGCGGAAATCCTGAAGCTGATCCGCGATCTGCACGAGCGCCTGGGCGCGACGGTGCTGATCGTGACGCACGATGCCGGCGTGGCCGGAAGCTGCCCGCGCATGGTCACCCTGAGCGACGGGCGCGTGGCGGGAGATGTGCGCCGATGATCCTGCTGCGGCTGATCAGTTGGCCTTACGCACGCAAGCACCTGGTGCGCTGGGTGCTGACCATCGGCGGGATCGTGCTGGGAGTGGCGCTGCTGGTGGGGATGTACACGGCCAACCAGAGCGTGCTGGAAGCTTTCAACCGCACCGTGGAGCACATCGCGGGCAAGACGCAGCTCCAAGTTTCGGCGGGCGACGGCGGGTTTGCGGAGGAGGTTCTGGAGCGCGTGCAGGGCGATCCCGATGTCCGCGCGGCGGCGCCGGTGATCGAACAGGTGGTCGATAGCGGGATCAAGGGCCAGGGCAAGCTGCTGATCCTGGCGGTGGATATGACCGGCGACCGCAGCCTGCGCGATTACGATCTGGAAGGCGGCGACCAGGAAGTGATGGACGATCCGCTGGTGTTTCTGGCGCAGCCGGATTCACTGATCCTGACGCGCGACTTCGCGGCGCGCAACGGCTTGGCGAGCGGCAGTAAGCTGGCCATGAAGACCATGGAGGGCGACAAGCAGTTCACCGTGCGCGGCATTCTGCGATCGGGCGGGATGACCTCGGCGTTCGGCGGCAACCTGGCGATCATGGACATCTACGCCGCGCAGAAATTCTTCGGCACGGGGCGGCGCTTCGACCGCATCGATATCGGCCTGCGGGACGGCGTCACGCTGGAGCAAGGGCGGGCTTCGCTGCGCAAGCTGCTGGGACCGGGCTTCGAAGTGGACCCGCCTTCCGGGCGCGGGCAGCATTTCGAATCGCTGATGGGCGTCTATGCCATGACCATGAATGTCGCCAGCCTGTTCGCGCTGTTCATCGGCACGTTCATTATTTATAACTCTTTCGCGATTGCGGTCACGCAGCGGCGGGCCGAGATCGGGATTCTGCGCGCCCTGGGCGCCACGCGCGGCCAGATCCGCTCGTTGTTCCTGGGCGAAAGCGCGGTGGCGGGACTGGTGGGATCGGCGGTGGGTATCGGCTTCGGCCTGTTGATGGCGCAAGGGCTGACGGCCAGCACCAATGCGTTCATGGAAAGCGTGATGGGGGTTTCGGCGAACGCGGACCACATGCTGGTGCGGCCCTGGCTGCTGGTGACGGCGGCCGCGGTGGGCGTGATCACCAGTATGGTAGCGGCCTTCCTGCCGGCGCGCAACGCGGCGCGCGTGGACCCGGTGAAGGCTTTGCAAAAGGGCCAATACCAGGTGCTCTCGGCGGGCGAGAACCGGAGAAGGCGCTCTGCGGCGCTGGCGGCCATTGCGGTCGCGGTTGCGTGCATCGTTCTGGGGCGCTCGCAGGCTGCCTTCTATACCGGCTATCTTTTGGCGGTGCTGGCCATGCTGCTGCTCACGCCGGCGCTTTCGCTGTACCTTTCGAAGCTGCTGCGCGGGCCGCTGAAATGGGTGCGGCCGGTGGAGGGCGCGCTGGCGGCGGACAGCCTGATTCAATCGCCGCGGCGCACCTCCGCCACGGTAGCGGCGCTGATGCTCTCGCTGGCGCTGGTGATCGCCCTGGGAGGACTGGCGCGGGCCAGTTATGCGGAGATTACCGAGTGGTTGGATGGCACCATGAATCCGGATTTCTTCGTGACTACTTCGCAAACCCTTTCCACGCGCACCTATCACTTTCCGGACACTATGCTGGATGGGCTGCGGCGGATTCCGGGAATTGCCGAGGTGCAGCCGGTGCGGATCGTGCGGATCGACTTTCGGGGAAAGCCGGTGATGCTGGTGAGCATCGATTCCGAGAGCATCGCGCGGCGCACGCGCGGGCGGCGGGCGACGGCCGGCGATTTCGACGGAATGTATCGCGCCGCGGCCGCGCAGAAGGGGCTGATCATTGCGGATAACCTGGCCCAGTTGGAAAAGCTGAAGCTGGGCGACACACTGGAGATTGCAGCGCCGGCGGGCGTTCTGCGGCTGCCCATCGCCGGCATTCTGGAGGACTTCTCGAACCAGTTGGGCACCATCTTCATCGAGCGCGCACTGTACCGGCGGCTCTGGAAAGACGATGCGGTGGACGTGTTCCGCATTTA
>JBEKPZ010000529.1:0-3084 GCA_049520215.1 Bryobacteraceae bacterium
TGGCGTCCCCAGGGGGATTCGAACCCCCGTTACCGCCGTGAAAGGGCGATGTCCTAGGCCGGGCTAGACGATAGGGACGTGCTGGACAAAACGGAAGACATATCCACTTTACCATGCCCGGCCCGCCCTCCGAAACGTGCTACGTTTCCCCCATGAAACTCCGCCTGCTGCTTCTCCCCGCCGCCGTGCTGGCCCTCTGCGCCGCCGGATGGCTCGCCGCCCAACCCGCCGCCGACCCGCTGGTCGAAGGCCTGCGCCTCGTCGAAGTCGCCTCCGTGGCCGACGCCGCCGAACAGCTCTACGGCCAGCGCATCTACATGTCGCACGACATGCGGCCCATCTTTACCGCCAAATTCGCCGGCCCCGCCGTCACCGTGCTGCTCAAGAAGCAGGAGCACCACGAAGGCGCCGCTGCCTCGCAGGGCATGCTCGACGCCATCGATGCCGCGCCCCCCGGCTCGGTCTACGTCATCGTGCTCGAAGACGGCCTGGATATCGCGGGCATCGGCGGCCTCATGTCCACCGCCATGAAATACCGCGGCCTCGCCGGAGCCGTGGTGGACGCTTCCGTGCGCGACCTGCCGCAGATCAAGCGCCTGCAGTTTCCAGTGTTTAGCCGCGGCATCGTGCCCTCCACGTCCATCAATCATTACCGCTTCGCGGGCGCCAACATCCCGGTCACCTGCGCCGGCGCGCGCGTGAATCCCAACGACATCGTGGTGGCCGATGAGGACGGGGTCGCGGTGGTCCCGCGTGCCCACGCCGCCGAAATCCTGAAGAAGGCGCAGGAGTTGGACTATACCGAGCACAGCATGGTCCCCTTCATCGAGAAGTTCCGCTCGATCAAGGAAGCCGTAGCCAAATTCGGCCGCATCTGAAAATGCTTCTTTGCGCCCTTTGCGTCCGCCCTTTGCGCCTTTGCGTGAAACGTGTACTGTAGAACAATACAACACCCTCCGAAAATCCGATATAATAGGCTTTCGTTGAAGGAGGGGTCCGCTGGATGTATCCGATTGTCCGCCGAGAGCAGTTCGGCCCGACGACGTTTCTGTGGGAAGTAGGAGCGCCCGATGTAGCACGCGCCGCGCGCCCCGGCCATTTCATCATGGCCCGCATCGACGAACACGGCGAGCGCATCCCCCTCACGGTCGCCGATTTCGATGCCGCGCGCGGCACGGTTACGGTGGTCATCCAGGCGGTCGGCAAAACCACCCACGAGATGATGGGCCTCGCCCAGGGCGACTACCTGCTGGACTTCATCGGCCCGCTCGGCCTGCCTAGCGACATCCGCAAACACGACGGCACCGTTGTCCTGGTCGGCGGCGGCCTCGGCGTGGCCCCCGTCTTTCCGCAGCTTCGCCAATACAAGCAACTCGGCAATCGCACCGTCTCCATCATCGGTTTCCGCACGCGCGACCTGGTCTTCTGGGAGGATCCTTTCCGCGCCTTCAGCGACCGCCTGGAAATCACCACCGATGACGGCAGCTACGGCCGCAAAGGCTTCGTCACCGCGGCCCTCGCCGATATCCTCGCCCAGGAAAAGGACGCCTGCGAAGTCGTCGCCATCGGACCCATCCCCATGATGCGCGCCTGCTGCGAGGTGACCCGGCCGCTGGGCATCCCCACCATCGTGAGTCTGAATTCCATCATGGTGGATGGCACCGGCATGTGCGGCTCCTGCCGCGTGACCGTGGGCGGCGCCATGAAATTCGCCTGCGTGGATGGCGCGGATTTCGACGGCCACCTGGTCAATTTTGAAGAGTTGGCCCTGCGGCAGAAGCGTTTCGAGCGCGAGGAGAAACAGGCGCTGGAGCGCTTCCGCGGTGAGAGCGCCCGCATGGCGGCCATGAGCCCGCGCGGCTCGAACGGCGCGAACGCGGCGGCCGTGGTGCCCTGCCCCCTGCCCGAACTTCCCGCCGTCGAGCCGGAGCCGCCCGGCCCGCGCCTGCCCAAGAACATCCGCACCATCTCGCCGGTACGCGCCCACATGGCGGAGCAGCCCGCTCAGGAGCGCGCCCACAATTTCAAAGAAGTTAACCTGGGCCTGGACCTTGAAGGCGCGCTGGCCGAAGCCGACCGTTGCCTGCGCTGCAAGAAGCCGCGCTGCATTCCGGGCTGCCCTGTGGCCATCGATATTCCCGGATTCATCTCCGCCCTGGCGCGCCGCGATATCCGCGGCTCCTATCGCATCCTCAAGAGCGCCAATACGCTGCCCGCCGTGTGCGGCCGCGTGTGCCCGCAGGAATCGCAATGCGAAGTAGCTTGCGTGGTCGGCGTGAAGTATCCGGCGGTGGCCATCGGCCGCCTGGAGCGTTTTGTCGCGGACGCCGCCATGGGCCGCGGTTGGGACGAACCGGCCGAAGCCGCGGGCCGCGCCGGTAAGCGCGCCGCGATCATCGGCTCGGGTCCTTCGGGCCTGGCCTGCGCGGGCGACTTGGCCAAAGCCGGCGTGGCCGTCACCATCTTCGAGGCGTTGCACGTCGCCGGAGGCGTGCTCAAATACGGCATCCCAGAGTTCCGCCTGCCCGACGTGATCATCGATACCGAGATCGACAACCTGCGCAAGCTCGGCGTGGAAATCCGGCTCGACACCATCATTGGCAAACTATTCACCATCCCGCAACTGCTCACCGATATGGGCTATGACGCGGTCTTCATCGGCACCGGCGCGGGATCGCCGAAATTCATGGGCATCCCCGGCGAAGCGTTCAACGGCGTCTTCTCGGCCAACGAATTCCTCACGCGCGTGAACCTGATGCGCGGTTACCAACAGCCGATCTACGACACGCCGGTGGGCATGGGTCGCCGCGTGGCCGTGGTCGGCGCGGGCAACACCGCCATGGATTCCGCGCGCGTGTCGCTGCGCATGGGCGCCGAGCAGGTGTCCATCGTCTACCGGCGCTCGCGCCGCGAATCGCCCGCGCGCGCCGAAGAGCTGGAGCACGCCATTCAGGAAGGTATTCAGTTCCGCTGGCTGACCAACCCGGTGGAGATTCTGGGCAATTCCGCGGGCTGGGTCACCGGCCTGCGCTGCCAGGAGATGGAATTGGGCGAGCCGGATTCCTCCGGGCGCCGCCGGCCGGT
>JBEKPZ010000530.1:0-3065 GCA_049520215.1 Bryobacteraceae bacterium
GCCGTGGACGACAACATTGCGATCTACAACGACTTTGTCCCTTTGCTATACGGCACCGCCTGGTTTTATCCTCCCATCGTATTTACGCGGAATGACGGAAACCTGACGTACATGGAAGTACTGCTGGGGATGGGCCCAATCCAGGACGTACAGATGGTGCTTGTCAACCAGATCCAGATTCCCGTCGGGCAATCTGGTCTGAACATGACCTCGACGGGTTGGTACAACGTGATCAGCTTGGGCGGCCGGAACGGAGCTTTCGATCCGAATTTCACGGACGCAGCGGGCAACCCGGCCGGCGATCCCTACGGCAGCATGGCTTACCTCTCCGTTGTCGTGCCGAATCAGATCAGCAACGGCCAGTCGCTGCCCGCCGTGCAGGTCCTCGCGGATGGGCTGCAATTGCCGACTTACGGGTCCGACGGGAGTTACCTGGCCCCACAGTTCACCGCTAATCCGGCATGGATTCTGCTCGACATCCTACAGCGCAGCGGGTGGGGGACCGAGAACATCGACCTTACAACGTTCGCGGCCACCGCGGCGTATTGCGATCAACAGATCCAGGCACAGGATCTGAACGGTAACAGCATCATGATCCCGCGCTTCCAGTGCAATTTGTGTTTGCAAAGCCGACGCAACGCGGCAGACACGATCCGTGGAATTCGGAACACGGCCCGGCTGCTGTTTACGTACAGCGTGGGCGGGTTGCTTCAATTGCAAGTCGAGAACGCCATTGCACTGCAGCAGCCGACGCTTCCCGCGTGGAGCAACAGCACGGAACCGCTGAATGGCGGCTGGCCGGCATATGAGTTTAGCGACGGATCGACAGGCGCCGCGAACATTCTGCGCAAAGCCAACGGCGTGCCGAGCGTGCAAATGTCATCCCGCAGCATCGCGGACACGCCGAACCAGGTGACGGTGGAATTTCAAGACGCGTTCAACGGGTATCAGCAGGACAGCCTGCTCACGGTCGACGTGGAAGATGTCCAGCTTACCGGCCAGGTGATTACCACATCGCTCATGGCGTTGGGGATTCCCAATTACGATCAGGCCGCGCGCATCTCTCAGTTCATACTGGACAAGGCGGTCGGCGGCAACACTTACATAACATTCGATACCAGTGTAAAAGCCCTGGGCCTGCGCCCTGGCGACATCATCACCGTCACCTATCTGAAAGAAGGCTTTGAACGCCAGCCCTTTCGCATAACTAAGATTGCACCGGGGGCGAACTACAGGATCACCACGATCACGGCGCAGATCGAGCAGGATGAATGGTACGCGGATACCAACGGCCAGGTGCCGGGAGGCACTGGGACGTCCATTCAGCCCAATTCCGGCGTAGGCGTACCAAGGCCGTTACTCGGGAACACGATCGACTCCGGCGGCAACCTGGAATACCAGATCGCCGAGAGCTCCAATAACTCCAGCGATGGCGGTGTCGACGAACAGTTAACGGTGGGCTTTGTCGTGCCCTCGACCACTGCAACCGGCGGACCAGGTATACCGCTGGTTAGCCTTGCGGCCACGATCGCGGCAACTGGCACGCTGGCAGGGAACCAAGTATTGTATTACGCGGTGAGCGCGCTGGATTCCGCGGGAAACGAAAGCGGTCTCTCGTTCGTGATACTTGCCAGCATACCGGCGGGGGCAAACACGAACAGCGTGACCCTGACGGGGTTAAGCTTCGACGCCAGCACGGTAAGTGTCAACGTCTACCGGGGACCGAATCCGCAACAATTGGGCCGGATCGCTTCGAATCAGCCACTGAGCAGCAGCTTTACCGACACGGGATTGGCGGCGCAAGTGTGGGCGCCACCCGATCCGAATTTCGATCATGCGAACTTCTATTGGCGGACGGAGCTACAGCCTCCATACGCCGCGACCATCGCGACCGCCAACACGGTTGGCAACAGCACCGCAGAGATGAGCGGGACCAATTATAAGGGCATGAGCGTCCGCATTCTCAGCGGGACGGGCGCAGAACAGGAATATACAATTGCATCGAACACTGCGACGATTCTCACGCTGACCCAGCCGTGGGGCGTACAACCGGATGCAACCAGCTTGTTCGCAGTAGCGGAAGCGGCGTGGCATTTTGCCGCCACTGCCAAGACCAGCCCGGTGCAGTTCGAGATTCCGAATGAGACGGGCGTTACGCTGCACATACAGGGGAGAGGCGCAAATGTGAACAATCTGGAAGGGCCCCCGTTATTATCGACGCTGACGCGGTGGACAATCGGCGGCGGCGGGTGCGGAGATACGGCAGCTCCGCCGCAGCCGATCTTCGGGCTAGGCACATCATCGCTCCAAAGCGGCACGGTTGAACTGAGCGGGGTCTCTTTCGCGACGCTCACCAACACCACCACCATAACGGCAGGTACCCTGACGCTGTACTACTGGGACGAACTAATAGGGAGCAGTCCGTACTCGGTCGCCTCGGCGATGGCGGCAACCGACACCGTGCTGAATCTCACGCCGGCCGGGACTGCCGGTGCGGGGTCGTTCGTGCAGGTCGAGGAGGAAGTCATGCAAGTGGCGGGCGTCGCAAACGGCGGACTGCAATACCAAGTGACCCGCGGCATGCATGGCACCACCGCAACGTCTCATGCCGCACAAGTTCCGGTGTATCAGTTGTTGAGCACCGTCGCGGTAGCCCCCTTCCCTTTGGATTTCTTCGGCAGCCCACTTAGCGGCAATTGGAGTTATCCGATGCCGCTGGCTAACACAAAGGTGGCCAGCGCGGAGTTGTTCGTCACAAATACGAAAGGCAATAGCCCGACGGCCGCGATTAACCTGACGCAGTCGGTGGATTATGGTTTGCGGACGCTTTCCGGCGGACAGTACTCGTTCCAAGTGCAAGGATTCCTGGCGGTGGACAGCAATCCGGCGCCGAACGTGGTCGTGGAAGCGCCGCATGCGGTCGAGGATGTGTATGCGGTCGTAAAGCAGGCTCCCGTTGGAGGCCCCATACAAATCACCGTGAGCCAGAATGGATCTCCCTACTGCACTCTGACAATTCCCGATGGCGGCACGGTTTCGCCCAGCGTGGACGGCTTCGGGATGCC
>JBEKPZ010000531.1:0-3061 GCA_049520215.1 Bryobacteraceae bacterium
GGTAAGGCTGTCAGCCGCCTCAACGCGCTCCGCCACGGATTGCGCGCCCGCGTCACTCTGCCAGGCGAAAACCTCGATGATCTCAGGCAAATCCGCGGTCCGCCTGGTCGAGCACATGGCCTCCGCCCAGTGGCAATCCCGCTACTGGCAACGCGCCGAAGAAAAACTCTTTGGCGACGGGCCTGGAAACGACCCGCTTAGCCGCGCCCGCACCCTCGACCGGCACTCTCAGCGGCAGGCCCGCTACGAGCGAGCCTTCATGCAGGCGTACCAGCAATACCGGCGATCCACCCCCGCCAGCCCGCCGCCCGAGCCACTCTGTGCAGCCTGATATCATAGTATTTCCCATGCAAATCGAGAAGGTCTACGAGCCGCAGCGCTTTGAACCGCACTGGGCCCAGTGGTGGATTGACTCCGGCGTCTTCCAAGCCGCGCAAAAGGCGCAGTCGCGCGTCTTTTCGCTCGTCATTCCGCCGCCCAACGTGACCGGCTCGCTCCACATCGGCCACATGCTGGAGCACGCCGAAATCGACGTCACCATTCGCTGGCATCGCATGCGCGGCGATAACACCCTGTGGCTGCCCGGCACCGATCACGCCGGCATCGCCACGCAAATGGTCGTCGAACGCAAACTGGCCGAAGAGGGCCTCGATCGCCGCACCATGGGTCGCGACAAATTCATCGAGCGCGTGTGGGAATGGAAGGCGCAATATGGCGATCAGATCAAGCGCCAGATGATCCGCCTCGGAGCAAGCTGCGACTGGAGCCGCGAACGCTTCACCCTCGACCCCGGCCTCTCCCGCGCCGTCCGCGAAGTCTTCGTCCGCCTCTACGAAAAGGGCCTGATCTACCGCGGCGAGTACATGGTGAACTGGTGCCCGCGCTGCCATACCGCCCTCTCCGATCTGGAAGTCAAGAACACCGAATCGCAGGGACATCTCTGGCACATCCGCTACCCGGTAACAGACCCATCACCCAGCACCCGCTTTGTCGTCGTAGCCACCACCCGCCCCGAAACCATGCTGGGCGACACCGCCGTCGCCGTGAACGCCCAAGACCCGCGCTACTTTCACTTGCACGGCCGCACCGTGGATTTGCCGCTGATGAATCGCCAACTCCCCGTGATTCTCGACGACCTCGCCGACCCCCAATTCGGCACCGGCGCAGTCAAGGTCACCCCTGCCCACGATCCTAACGATTTCGAAGCCGGCAAGCGCCACAATCTGCCGCGCATCAAGGTCATCGACGAGAACGGCCGCATGACCGCCGAAGCCGGTCCCTACGCGGGCCTGGACCGCTTTGAGGCCCGCCGCCGCGTGGTGGAAGACTTGGAGCGCCTTGGCCTGCTGGAAAAGATCGAGCCCTACGCGCTCGCCGTAGGCAAGTGCGATCGCTGCAAGACGGTGGTCGAGCCGCTCATCTCCACGCAATGGTTCGTGCGCACAAAACCGCTCGCCGAAAAAGCCATCGCGGCGGTCGAAACCAAACGCATCCAGTTCATCCCCGAAAACTGGACCAAGACCTACTTCGAATGGATGTACAACATCCGCGACTGGTGCATCTCGCGCCAGTTGTGGTGGGGCCATCGCATTCCCGCCTGGCACTGCCAGGAATGCGCCGAAATCATCGTGGCTCGTGAAGCGCCCAACAACTGCGCGCGCTGCGGCTCCTCCCAACTCGTGCAGGATCCCGACGTGCTCGACACCTGGTTCAGCTCGGCGCTGTGGCCCTTCTCCACGCTCGGCTGGCCCGACGAAACCGAAGACCTGAAGCTGTTCTACCCCACATCGCTGCTCATCACCGGCTTCGACATCCTGTTCTTCTGGGTGGCGCGCATGGTCATGATGGGCTGCGAGTTCATGGGCGAGATCCCCTTCCGGCAGGTCTACATTCATGGACTGGTGCGCGATGCCGAGCGCCAGAAAATGTCGAAGACTCGCGGCAACACCATCGATCCGCTGGTGGTCATCGAGAAGTATGGCACCGACGCCGTGCGCATGGCGCTGCTGCTGGGCGCCGCGCCGGGCACCGACATCGTGCTCTCCGAGGACCGCATGGAATCGACGCGCGCCTTCGCCAACAAAATCTGGAACGCGGCGCGCCTGCTGTTCGTGAATATGGAGCGCTCCGGCGTCGAGCCGTGGCTCCCCAATCGCCTGGAAACATTCCGCCCCGAAGCCGGACCCAGCATCGAAGTCGCGGTGGAAGATCGCTGGATCTTCAGCCGCCTGAACACCTGTGCCGAGCAGGTGAACCGCGCTATCGAGCAGTATCGTTACCATGAAGCCGCGCAGTTGCTCTGGCACTTCTTCTGGCACGAGTTCTGCGATTGGTACCTGGAGCTGAAGAAGCCCTGCTTCCAGGAAAACTCCGGCGTCAACGCCGACTGGCGCAACGTGTTGGCTGCTTTCGAGACGGCTTTGCGCCTGCTGCATCCCGCCATGCCGTTCCTCACCGAAGAGCTGTGGCAGCGGCTTGCCAATGGCCGTCCCACACGCCCCGTCTCGATTGCGCTCGCCGAGTATCCGCAGTATCTCCCGCAGAACACCGACTTCGCCGCCGAACGCGAAATCGGAGTGCTGCAGGAGGTCGTAACCCTGGCGCGCACCCTGCGCACGGAGATGAAGCTCGATCCCAAACTGCAGTTGCAAGGCACGCTCCACGCGCGCGGCGATGCGCTGGAGATCGCGCGGCGTCACGCCGTCGCCATTCGCCGCCTGTCGGGAGTCTCACTCGAATTCAGCCCCGACCCGCCGCCAGCCGGAGCCACCAGCCGTTCCACCTCGCAGCTAGACTTGGTATTGCACGTCCCCAAGACGCAGATGGAAGCCCAGCGCCGCCGCCTGGAAAAGGAAAACGACCAACTCGCCAAGAACATAGCCAGCCTGGAAAAGCAACTCAACGACGAGTCTTCCCTAAGCCGCAAGCCGGAACAGGTGGTGGCCAACATGCGAACCAAACTATCCGAGTACCAAGCGCAACTAGCCAAAAACAAAGCAGCCCTGGAATCCCTGGAGTAGGTTTTTGCTTATCTGCGTTCATCTGCGTTCATCTGCGGCCA
>JBEKPZ010000532.1:0-3045 GCA_049520215.1 Bryobacteraceae bacterium
CGGCCGAAGCTGAAGGACTATCGTGAGACGATTCGCCAGAAGCTGGCCGGCACTCTGGAACTCGATGTTGATCGCGTGTCCGTGAAATTCAAGACGGCGGAAAAAGTGGGCCCGGTGGGCGAAGGCCGCTCGGCGGAAGCACAGGCTGTGGTGACGATCGCGAAGGAGTCCTAGTGGAATAGCGCGGTGGCGGGCACATCGGCCAGCGGCACAGCCGGACCTTCCCAGCGGAGCCCAAAACCGCCGGCGCCATCGGTATCGGTGATGTCGATGCGAATCGGATGCAGGCCGGCTTTCAATCCGATGCTGCCTCGCGCCGCTTGAACCATGTCGCCCACGCTTCCGCAGACCTGACCTACAGGCGCGGGACTGTTAGCGATCACCGCGCCACCGATATTCAATTCGCCCCCGTCTCTTGACAGCAGCGTGAAGGTATAGCCGCCATCGGCCGGAATAGCGATGTAGCCATCGAATACCAAAGCGTAGTCGTCCTCGCGCAAGCGTACCGCATCCTCCAGTGTCGGAGCGATTCCGCTGCTCACCGCGGTGATGTCGTCGAACTTCGGCGCACTTTTCCAGAGACCTTCGAAATACCGATAGTGAAGACCGGGCGCGGCAGCGTCCACCGTTACCGCCGGTTGCAGGGACCGCGTCACCGCTACCCCATGCGATGCCCAGTCGGATCGGCCCGCCGCATCGGTCACTTTCAGCAGAACGCGAAAGCGTCCCGAACCGTCCAGCAGCGTCCCTTCGGCATCGGGGAAGGCGTGGCGCACGACGCGCCCTCTCGATGATGTGCCATCGCCAAACAGCCACTCATACGTGACGTTCTTCGCTGGGGCCGCAGTGAAGCGGATCGGCTGACCCGCGCGCACTACGTTCGGCGCGAAACTGAAGGACGCCTGCGGTCCGTCGCCCGCGATTCGAACGGGCTGCGACGCGCCGGAAGAAACGTCCAGCGGAATATCGCCCACTTTCACGTTCTCAAACGTCACGCCATCCACCGCGCCCGTCAGGGCCGACGGTTCGAGCGATGCTCCATCCAGCGCCCAGATATCGCGCAATGTCACATCGTGGATGCCTGGATTGGGTTGGCGAAGCTGGATCAGCGAATACCAATCTTCGAGGCGAATGTTCTCCAAGAGATAGCCGGAGTGAATGCCATTGCCATCCGGGTCGGCCCAGATTTCGAGCAAGGCGAAAGGAACCACGCAGCCGCCCATGCCCATGTGGATCACGTCGATATCGCGCATGGTGAAATGCCCGCTGTTGAATTGCTTGCGCGGCCAGTTCACGCGCACGATGTTCGAAATGCTGGTGGAGAGGACGCAGTTTTCAATAGTGATGTTGCCGGCATCGTGGCCCGGCGTGGTCCAGTTGTCTTCGCCATAGCCAAGCCAGTTGCCCTGCAGCGCGAAGACGTCGTCGGATGCGCGGATGAAGCAATCGCGCACCACGGCATCGGTTGAGCCGATAAAATCCATGCCGTCCTGGTTGGCGTTGCCCGGAGAACCGCCAATCTCCTTGACATTGTCAAAGTGGATGCCGTGCGAATCCTGCATCTGGATCATCCACGTGCGGCTGCGCACCACGAAGACGATGCCGCTCACGCTGATGTCGCGCGCATTATCCATCACCAGGGCGTGCCAGTTCGGGCGGTGCATCCAGCCCTCGTCGAGATCGGGATTCTGCGGGCCGTCGTAGACGACAATTCCCCTGCCGAGGATGCTGACATGGTCAACACCCCATACGTTGATGCCGCCGAGGATGACGGCTCCGCCAGCGAGATAAATCGTGTCGCCGCTCTTGGCGTCTATGTTCTCGCGATAGACGCCGGGACCGTAATAGCGCACGCCGGGACCGCCCTCGCGTGGCGGATTGGTTTCGGGTGCGTTGGCGAAGAGGAACAGCATTTCCGAGGTGGCGGAATAATCGCCGGGGCGGGTGATGGAGAGCTTGATGGGTCCACCGATGCGGAAGGTAATGGTGCGGCCGTTGCGCACGGGGCGGATGTTATGACGCCAGGGCTGCACCTCCACGCCCTTTGCCCAGTAGTCGCTGGTGGCCGCGGTGATGGAGACGGTGGCCGTGCCTCGAAGTTCGAAGCTGACGAAATAGTAGTTGGAAGCGGCGTGAGCGACGGGCGCAGACTGCCCGTTGATGGTGACGGTGAAGTGGTCTGATTTGATTTCGGGCGACAGCGGAAAGATGGTGACACGAGCCAGAGTCGTAGTTGCGGCGAGGAAAAAAAGGATCGGGCGCATTGCGGTGATGCGCCGCCAGTCTATCAAACTGGTGTCACAGAATCGTCATGCGTGGCTTCCATAATATAAAGACACGCCCATGCGAAAACTCCTCGCCGCAGTCCTGCTGTTTGTGTGCGCGGTTGCCGCGCCTGCTCCTGCACCCAAACCGCCAAAGCTGGTCCTCGCCGTGGTCATCGACCAGTTCCGTTACGATTACCTGCTTCGCTTCCGCAAAGACTACAACGCAGGACTCGCGCGGCTGCTGGATCATGGCGCAGTGTTCACCGACGCGCACCACATCCACTATCCGACGGTGACCGCGGTAGGACACTCGACATTCCTGAGCGGGGCCACACCTTCGTCGAGCGGCATCATCGCGAACGAGTGGTTCGACCGCGAGAGTGGCCAATCCGTGACCAGCGTCTCCGACCCCGACACTAAGCTGCTGGGCGGCGCGCCGGGCGCAACCGGTTCGTCGCCGCATCGCATGCTGGTGAGCACGGTGGGCGACGAGTTGAAAATGGCGGGGCGCAACTCGAAGGTGATCGGCATTTCCATCAAGGACCGCAGCGCGATTCTGCCGGTGGGACACACCGCCGACGCCGCTTACTGGTACGATTCCGATTCCAACAACTGGGTGACCAGCAGCTTTTTCATGGCGGATCTGCCGGACTGGGTGAAGGACGTCAACCGGCAACGGCCGGCCCTGAAATACCTCGGCGGAAACTGGCTTCCGCTCCCAACCGGCGATGCCGCGAAGGACGACGCCGCGATGCCGTTTTGCACGATGGTGGCCGCC
>JBEKPZ010000533.1:0-3044 GCA_049520215.1 Bryobacteraceae bacterium
TAATGCCGAAGGCGCTGCCCCATCCTGTATTGGGCAACACGCCCAAGTCGTATACTGATCCATTGATCCAGATTACAGGGTGAGCATCACTAGTGCTCGAGGAGGTGCCGCCTGCCACATCGCCCCGGTCGTTGATGGCATTGGCGGAGCCATCGTAGCCTCCGGGCAGAATTGGCAGAGCTTGCATCTCTCCGTTGCGGGGCCGGACAAAGACACACCCGCTATAGTTTGCACAATCGGAATTACCCACAATATCCGCGCGTTGATTGATGGCGAGCGCTTGGCTGTAATTTCCGCCCGGAAGTGCGCCGAGGTCCACGATGCCGGTCGCCTGGCTCCAAAGCGCAGCATGGCTGTTAGAAGATCCCACCACTACGCCTTCGTCGTTGATGCCCGTCGCCTGGTTGAGCGGTCCGCCCGGCAGAGCGCCGAGATCTATGAGTTTCCCGTGGGTCCAGAGGACCGCGTGTTGAGTGCCCTGGTTGTTGTAAATGGAATAGCCGACGATGTCTCCCCAGGAATTGATGGCCTGGGCGGAACTGAAGTTGCTTTCCGGCGGGATGGCGCCCAAGTCTTCCAGCCCGCCGCGCTCCGTCCACAAAAATGCGTGCGCATTGAAATTGGCGAAACGCGCATAGCCCACCACTTGGCCGCACTGGTTGAGGGCCTGTCCCTGACTGACGGTGCCTCCAGGAAAGGTGCCCAGGTCTTGAATGCTGTAGGTCTGCGCGGCAGCCCCAGCCGCCAGCACCAAAAGCGTAAAGGCCCATTTTGTCATGGCCGCACCTCCGATTTGGACTCGCTCGTATTATCTTACATCTAGAATGCGGGAAAGAGGTTCGTTTGACCAATCGGCGCGACAACATTTCAGGATGTCAGCCGACGCCCCCCGATTCACGGCACACCCGGATGTGGAGGGGACGTAACGGGACTGACCGCCACCCAACGCGGGCATCCGGAATATCGCCCAGCGCAAACTGCGCCACGGGCGTGCAGGCTGCGCGTGGGCATCCCGGTGAAGTAACTGCTCACCGACCCGCCCTGCCCGACAATCATGCATGCAGCCGCCTTCCGCGCCGCGCGCATCCCATCCGCCCGCGGGCGGTCGCGGCGACAGACAACGGGCTGCTGGCGCCCGAACTGGCCGCCGGCATCGCGCGCGTGAAGAGCGCGAAGTCGAATCGGCGTCCGGTCCGGCAACTGGCCCACACTCCGGCAGGCCCGGTGCCCATGAACGCGCCGGACATCACGTGGCTGTGCGTTGCGCGGTGCGCAGTGGTGGCGCGCACCGATGGGCGCTCGTCGGGCGGATTCACGGTGGAGGCGACGGTCGCCGCACGGCACACGAATACGCCGGAGCTGTCGTGTTAGTGCCTGCGATTATGACCGGGCTTTTTGGCGCGCCAGCCTTTAGCGATCATCAGCTAATTGCGCTGCAGCCACGCGTAGAACTCTTCAGCCGCGCCGGGCGCCGCTCCTGCAAACTCCTCGCCTGAGGCTATGGCCGCCTCGCCGCATCCCATGCAACAGGGGCCCCATTTTCCAGTTGCAAGCAGACGCTGTGATGCAGGGCTCATCCAAACCTGCCGACGGCATTGCGTGCAGGGAAACAACCTCGACCCATCCACGTGCGCCTCATGGGCCAGTACACCGATGATGTGATGGTTCCCCTCAGGCTTTTTGGGCTTTCCGGCTTTCGGTCTCATGCGGTTTCCCCTCATCGTAGCGCCCGCGCTGCGCCCCGAGGGCGGCCTGAAGCTCGGAAGCTGATAAAGGCCTTGGTGTTGCACAGCGTCTCGTCGCCGATTGTGTCGGCCCTCCGCAAGCCTGGCGGCGCGGCGACGGACGACGGGGCGCCAGGCGCCGGAACGGGCGACCGTGCATCGGGCTGCGCGAAGCGCGTGATGCCACCCACCCCGGGGCAGCCGGAGATTATCCCCCGGCGCACCTGCGCCACTGGACGGGAAAAATCAAATGGACTTACGATCCCAAGGTTCCCCGCGAGCGAGCCTATTTCTTCTGTTGCGATGTCGTGAATCGCGGCGTAGCCCTCCACAACGGCAAAGTCTATGTAGGCACGCTCGACGGGCGGCTGATCGCGCTCGACCAGCGCACCGGAACCGTGGTATGGAGCGTCCCAACCACGGACCCGGCCAAGGCCTACTCCATCACCGCCGCGCCAATCCTCGCCCACGATAAGGTCGTTATCGGCAACGCAGGCTCCGAGTACGGCGTCCGCGGCTACATCACGGCCTACGACGCGCAAACAGGCAAACTGGCTTGGCGCTTTTACACCGTTCCCGGAGACCCGAACAAGGGATTCGAATCCAAGGCCATGGAGACAGCTGCCAAGACCTGGCGCGGCAAGGAGTGGTGGAAAACGGGAGGAGGAGGCTCCCCTTGGGAAGGAATGAGCTATGATCCCGACCTCGACTTGCTCTTCTTTGGAAGCGGCAACGCATCCACCTGGTATCGTGCGCTACGCGGCGAGGGTGACAGTCTTTACACGGCCTGCATTCTCGCCGTCAAAGCCAGCACCGGCGAACTCGCCTGGTATTTTCAGACCACGCCAGGCGATAGCTTCGATTACGATGCGACCCAACCGCTGCTGTCGGCCGATCTGACCGTCGGCGGCCGGCTCCGGAAAGTCCTGCTTCAAGCGAACAAGAACGGCTTCTTCTACGTGCTCGACCGCCAAACCGGCGAATTCCTTTCCGCCGCGCCCTTCGTGAGCGGCATCACTTGGGCGAGCGGCGTAGACCCCAAAACCGGACGACCCATCGAACTTCCGGGCGTCGGCGACGCGAACCCCAAGCTTTTGTCTCCCGAGCCAAATGGAGCTCACAACTGGAACCCGATGGCCTTTCACCCGGCTACCGGACTCGTCTACTTCCCGGCGCGAGTCGGCACTCAGATGGTGCACGTTCCCGACAAGAAATGGGAATATGATCCGACCCGCGACAACGTCGGGATTGACGGCACGTACGAAGGACTCCTTTTCGCCAAAATGGAGTCCATGCCCCCGCCGACCGGCGAACTTCTGG
>JBEKPZ010000534.1:0-3036 GCA_049520215.1 Bryobacteraceae bacterium
AATGGCCACGGGGCAGCCGGCATTCGCGGGTGCGACGACGGCCATTATTCACGAAGCGATTCTGGGCCGGGCACCGTCCCCCGCCAGCGCCGTGAATCCGCAAATTCCCCCCGAACTGGACCGCATCATCGACAAGGCGCTGGAGAAGGACCGCGACTTGCGTTATCAGCATGCGGCGGACATGCGCGCGGATCTGAAGCGGCTCAAGCGGGATACGGGTTCGGGCAAGTCGCGCGCCGTCCTCACGCCGGCCTCCGGCATCCCGGCCGCGCCGCTTCAACACAAGCTGCGCTGGCTCTACGCGGCGGGCACCGCGGCGATCGTCGCGGCGGCGGCCTTGTTCTGGTTAACCCGGCCCGTGCCGCCCCCGCGAATAACGGGTATGATCCGGATCACCAGCGATGGACGGCCAAAAGATGGGCCCCTGCTCACCGACGGTTCACGGCTGTTTTTCAATTCAGGCTCCGCCGCCACCGAGGCCTTTCAGGTATCGGTGAAAGGAGGCGAGTCGGTCTCCCTGCCCGTGCCATTGAAGGACGCTGTAACAGTGGATATCTCTCCGGACCGTACAGAGTTGCTGCTATGCCGGCATCCAACTTTATTCGCACCTTGCGAGCTTTGGGTAGCGCCGCTGCTGGGCGGCCCAGCGCGGCGGCTGGGCGATCTGGTTGCCCAGCATGCTGCCGCGGCCTGGTCCCCGGATGGTCAACAAGTGGCCTTTGCAAGACACGGAGAACTGCACATCGCACGCAGCGACGGGACGGAGGTCCGCAAGGTGGCGAAGCTTGCCGGTGAGCCATATTTTCTGCGGTGGTCGCCGGACGGAAGCAGATTACGCTTCTCCATTGTGAAAGGCGTTGTTTCGTCCCTCTGGGAAGCGCGAATTGATGGAAATCGTGCGTATCCGCTGCTGCCCGGCTGGAATCCATCGTCTTCCGCATGTTGCGGCAACTGGACACCAGACGGGAAGTACTTCGTTTTCCTGACAAGCGATAAGGTAGCGACCGTGGAGTGGAAGGAAGCTTGGGGACGTGTCAACCTCTGGGCGCTCCGTGAGAGAGTGCGATTGTTCGAGCGGTCTCAGCGCGCGCCGTACCAGTTGACCAATGGCCCGTTGGCAGTGTTTTTTCCGACTCCCAGTACTGACGGCAAGCGCCTGTTTGCCGATGGCTACCAGTCCCGTAACGAATTTCTCCGTTATGATCTGCAATCCGGCCAACTCGTTCCCGCATTCGGCGGAATATCGGGGAGCAATCTCGAATTCTCAATGGATGGGAAATGGGTTGTCTACGTTTCGGTGCCGGATTTATCGCTTTGGCGCAGCGCGGTTGATGGTAGCCAGCGCCTGCAACTGACTTCGCCTCCCATTCAGACCGCCATGCCTCACCGGTCCCCTGATGGGAAGCAGATTGCATTCTCCGGAGGGCGCGAGGGCAACCCGGCGCGGATCTATGTGGTGTCTATGGATGGCGGTGCGCTCCAGCAGGTAACCAACGGAGAGAGCGGGAAGGAGGGCGACTTCGACCCGTCCTGGTCGCCGGACGGCGCGTCGCTGGCTTTCGGCGGTTACTCCCTTGAGACCAGCCCGGCGCCGATTCACGTAGTGGACCTGGGAACGAGCCGCATCTCAGCGCTGCCGGGTTCGGAGGGGATGCGATCTCCTCACTGGTCGCCCGATGGACGATTCATCGCGGGGGTCTCCACGTCTGGCTTGAAGATCGTGCTCTACGATTGTCAGACGCGGAAGCAATCCGAGGTTTCCAGCGCAATAAGCGGCTATCCAGGCTTCTCCCCGGACGGTGAATCCCTGTTCTACAGGACCTTCGGTAACGATGCGTCCTGGTGGAGAGTGCGCATGCGCGACCGGAAAACGGAGCGTGTCGCAGCCTTGAAGAACATGCGGGTGACTGACTGGTTCGCACCGGCTCCCAACAATTCCCTCATCACCACGCGGAGCGTCGGCACCGACGAGATCTATGCCCTCGATTGGGAGGCGCCGTGACTCCCGAACGGTGGCAGCGCATCAAGTCTCTGTTCAAGCGGGCGCTCGAACAACCCGCGGCCGCGCGCGACGCCCTTCTCGACGCGGCGGGCGAGAGCCCAAGCGTGGTCGCTGAAGTGCGCAACCTGCTGGCGGGCGATGCGCAAGCCGGGAGTTTCCTCCAGGACGCCACCTCCGCGGAGTCCGCCGCCGCGCCGCTATTGTCTCCCGGCGACCTCGTGAGCAGTCACTACCGCATCGTGAGCCTGTTGGGACGGGGTGGCATGGGCGTGGTCTACCGGGCCGACGACCTGGTGCTGTCGCGCGCGGTGGCGCTGAAGTTTCTTCCCGGCGGACGGTCCGAGACTCCGCAAGCGCTGGAGCGGCTAAAGCGGGAGGCGCGCGCCGCCGCCGCTCTGAATCACCCCAATATCTGCGTGGTCCACGAAACCGGCGAGCACCGGGAGCAGCCGTTTATCGCCATGGAGCTTCTGGAAGGGCACACCCTGAAGCACCGCATCGGGGGAAAGCCTTTGGAGACGGACGAGTTGTTGGAGTGGGCCGTGCAGATCGCCGATGGGCTGGAGGCCGCGCACCAGGCGGGGATTGTACACCGCGACATCAAGCCGGCCAACATCTTCATCACCACGCGGGGGCCGGCCAAGATTCTCGACTTTGGCCTGGCCAAGTTCGCCCCGCCTCGAGCCAGACTTGCCGCCGCGTCAGTGGACCGCACCAGTCTGCCGACCGAGGAGCACCTGACGACCCCCGGCGTGGCGCTCGGCACAGTGCCGTATATGTCGCCCGAGCAGGCGCGCGGGGAAGAACTGGATGCGCGCACGGACCTGTTCAGCTTTGGCGCGGTGCTGTACGAAATGGCCACGGGGAAGCCGGCGTTCGCCGGCGCGACGACGGCGATCATTCACGAGGCTGTTTTGGGCCGTGCGCCGTCCCCCGCCAGCGCCGTGAATCCGCAGATTCCCCCCGAACTGGACCGCATCATCGACAAGGCGCTGGAGAAGGACCACGACCTGCGTTATCAGCATGCGGCGGAC
>JBEKPZ010000535.1:0-3009 GCA_049520215.1 Bryobacteraceae bacterium
AGGCCTGTTTCAACGCCCACGCCGTGGGCCGCGCGAAGTTCGCCGCGAGCGCGTAAAGCCCGCCACAGCCGACACCGTGGGGTGCCCGGGGCACCCCTTCACTGCCTTCCTCACCCGTCCCACCCCTCACAGCGCGTACATAGCATCCAAATGATCGCACATGAACTGCGCGATCATAGCCGGTGGCACGTTCGCCAAACCGCCGCCGTAAATCGCCCCGCTTTTCGACGGTTCCGTCGGCGGGCCCGCCGCATACGCCACCGCTTCCCGCAGATCCCCAAGGAACCTGTCCGCCAATCCCGGCACAGTCTGCGGCCGCGTGATGCAGAAGTGGAAGCCGGGAGGCGATTGCAGTCCATTCATGCGCCACCCCTTGCCGGTCAGGTAATCGTTCACATGGCAAATATCCACCTTGTCCGACAGAAACGCGATGCAGAACGTCGGATCGCCGGCGATGCGAATCCCGGGAATCGCGGCGGCGCCCGCCTTGATGGCATTAGCCACGGCCATGATCTGGCGCGCGGTTTCCAGGTAACCCTCCTCGCCCAGCGACACCATGGCCGCCCAGGTAGCCGCGGAGACGCCCTCCGAGCGGCTGCCCGCCAGCGTCGGCGAGGCGTACAACCCTCCCGCCCAATTGCTCACGGTGAAGTATTGCCGCCGCCGCAGCGCGCGGTTGCGGTACAGCACCACCGACGCGCCTTTGGGACCGTAGCCCCACTTATGCGTGTCGCAGGATATCGACGTCACGCCCGGCAGCCGGAAATCGAACGGCGGAATCGGGTAACCCAGGCGCTCCAGCCAGGGCAGCATGAACCCGCCGTAGCAGCCGTCCACGTGCATGCCGATGCCGCGTTCCACCGCCAGGCTGGACAATCGCTCCAGCGGATCGATCAGGCCGTAGGGATAATTGCCGGCCGATCCCACCAGCGCCACGGTATTCGCGTTGATCTGGGCGCACATGGCGTCCACGTCGGCCAGTAAGTCCGCGCCCACCGGCACCCGCACCAGCTTCAGGCCGAAGAGCCATGCCCCCTTGTCGAATGCCGGATGCGCCGTGGCGGGCGCCACCATCTCCGGCGCCGCGATGCCCGCGGCGCGCGCCTGTTCGCGATACGCCAGCATGGGCAGCATGATGCTCTCGCTGCCCCCGGAGGTGACCACGCCCACCACTTCGTCCGGTGCTTTCACCGCGTCGCCGTTGAGCATGCGCGCGGTCATCGCCACGATCTCCCCCTCGAATCTGGTGCCGCTGGGGCACACGTCGCGCTGCAGAATGTTGACGTGCGAGAACAGGCCGTAGACCTGATTCAGGAATCCGAAATGCTCCTTGCCTGCGTGATAGTAGCTGCCGGAAATCTGCCCGGTTTCCCAGCGGGCGTCTTCCTGCGCGGCAATCGCGCCCAACTCGCGCAGGATGTCTTCCTGGTTGCGTCCTTTCTCCGGCAAGCGTGCTTCAGACATTCGGATGCCTCTCTTTCTTGTTGTGCCACCAGCGGGTTCTGGAGAACCCGCGCAGGCCTGGAGGCCCGCCCCACATCACACTGGATGTATCACCGGATTCAGCCGCCGGTAAATGGGCCGCATCCGCCGGTAAAACTCCAAAAACTCGCGGAACTGTTCATCGTACACCCGGCGATGCCTCTCCTCCGGCTGATAGGTCTCCGCCACCTGCACAATCTGCCCGATCTCCTCCACGCGAATCTCGCCCAGCGCGCTGAAAGCCGCCAGTGCCGCACCCACCGCGTTGGCGCTGCGAGCATTGGCGATGCGCCGCACCGGGCAGCCGAGGATGTCCGCTTGAATCTGGCACCACACCTGGGACGTCGCACCGCCGCCGATGAAATTGAGTTGCGCGAACGGCCGCCCGATAAACTTCTCCACGTGGCTCTTGAGCCAGCGCAGGTTGAACGCCACGCCTTCCATCACCGCGCGCACATAGTGAGCGCGCGTAGTGCGGGCGGTCTGGTTGAAGAAGGCGCTGCGCGTGTAGTGGTCCTCGCGCGGCGCCAGGACGCCGTTAATCCACGGGGTGAAGATCAGGCCGTCGCTTCCGGCCTCCACTTGCGCGGCCTCCGCATTCATTATTCCGTAAAGATCGCCCTCCGCGGGCTTCGTCCCGTTCGCGGGAAACAGGATATTATTCTTCAGGAACTCCAGGCAGCGGCCGGCGGTGCCCTGTTCGGCGCTGACCATGTACCGGCCGGGCAGCGCCGCCGGCATGGTGGCGATGGAATGCGCCACATCGGTCTTCTTCCAGGGCACATGGCAACTAAGCCAGGCGGTGGTGCCGATCGAGAAATAACCGTCGTAGTCGCGCACGCATCCGGCGCCCACCGTGGCCGCATGGCTGTCGCCCGAGCCCATCACCACGCGTGTGCCAGGGAGCAGGCCGAGTTCCGCCGCCACCTCCGGCTTCAATTCGCCCAGGATCGCGTCGACCGGCCGCAGGTCCGGCATCTTCTCGCGCTCGATCCCAGCGGCGCGCAGCAGGCCGGCATGGTAGTCGATGTGGTTGGGGTTGCGGTTGTCGGTCAGCCAATAGGGAAAAATCGTGCTGTAAGACGCGGCGCAGTGGCCCGTGAGACGGAAGTTGAGATAGTCCATCGGCTCCAGGAATTTGTAAGTACGCGCGTATAGATCCGGGCGCTCGTGTTTGAAGTACAGGATGTGGCCGAAGCCGTCCACGCCGGAATGGTTGGGCGCGGCCCCCGTAAGCCGGACCCATTTCAGCAGCTTCGATACCGCATAGCCTTCGATCTTGGGCCAGCCATCCACCGCCGCCCGGCTGTAACGGCCCCCGCGCGTGTCCATCCAGGAAAGCGCGTTCCAGATGGCTTGGCCGTCGGCATCCACCGGCACCGTCACGGCCCACTGCGTGGTGCAGGCCACCGCCACGATGCGCTCGGGAGGAATGGCGGCACCGGCCAGCGCCGACTGCGCCGCCGCAATCGCCTGGTTCCACCACTGCTCGGGATCTTGCTCGGCGCCCCCGCCGGGGAGCAGCAG
>JBEKPZ010000536.1:0-2997 GCA_049520215.1 Bryobacteraceae bacterium
CACGAAGTAATCGCGATCGATTTGTAAGGTGGGGCAGGCCCCCGGCCTGCGCGGAGCTCTCAGCTCCGCATGGAGGGCGGGCAATCCTGCCCTGGGGTCCCCTCTGGGGACGGCTTTCAGCCGGCTCTGGCCGCCTAAAAAGGCGGCTGCGGCCAAGATTGGCCGCCCTCCAGTTTATGCACAGCCGCAATCAAAGGAGGCGCCCCACCGAAGACGAGGGGCCACGCCTCAATCGCACGAAGTCTCTTTCACGGTGGAGTTCGCCGAGCCTGAGCCGTAAAGCGGCGCTTCGTTCCGTTTCAATTGCCCGCATGCGGCGAAGATATCCAGGCCGCGCGGCTTGCGGATAAAGCATCCCATCGACCGCCGCACGATGGCTTGGAAACTGGCGACCCGCTCGGGATCGGGCGTCTCGAACGGAATGCCCGGTCCCGGATTCAGCGCGATCAAATTGACCTTAGCGTTCAGATTGGCCAGCAACCGCACCACGCGCCGCGCGTCAGCGTCGGCGTCGTTCACGCCCTTCAGCAGCACATACTCGAAGGTGAGCTTTTCCCAGGGACGCAGCGGATAGGCCTTGCAAGCCGCCAACAAGTCCTGCAAATGATATTTTCGCGTGATGGGCATCAACTCCTGCCGCATCTCTTCGGTGGAAGCGTTCAACGAGATCGAAAGCCTGGGGCGTACCGGCTCGCGCCCCAGTTCTTCGATCTTGGGAATGATGCCGGCGGTCGAAACGGTGATGCGCCGCGGTGGAATTCCCACGCCTTCGGAATCCGTCAGCAGGCGCGTAGCTTTCACCACGTTCGCCAGATTCAGCAGCGGCTCGCCTTGCCCCATCATCACGATGTTGAGCCGCGTGCTGTCCTCGAGCAGCCCGTTATCGCGCGCCACCAGCAGCACCTGCCCCACAATCTCGCCCGCCGTGAGGTTACGCTCCAGCCCCATCAGCGCGGTCATGCAGAACTTGCAATCCACCGGGCAACCCACCTGGCTCGAAATGCAGACGGTGTCGCGCTGGTCCTCGGGCATCAGCACGGTCTCCACGGTGCGGCCGTCTTCCAGGCGCAGCAGGTAACGGCGCGTGCCGTCCGCCGATTGATAGCGCTGCGCGATCTCCGGCAGGCCCACGCGGCGGGCGCCGCCCAGGTCCTGCCGCAGCGCGGCGGGCAGCGTGGAAACCTGCGCAAGGTCGGCAACTCTCTGGTGGTACAAAGCGGTGTAGATTTGTTTGGCGCGAAACTGCGGATGGCCGGGCCCCAGAGCTTCCCGAATCTCGGTCAGTTCCATGCCCAGCAGCGACTCGGACATCTCCTTCGATTATTGCATGGCCAGTTCGCGGTATTCGGCTTCCGATGTTTCGGGCAGCAGCACCCACAGCGTGTAAATGCTCAGCGCCGTGCCTAATGGGAAATCCAATAGCCAGATCACGCTTACGACGATGGTGTATATGCGGGCCCAGGGTGCGCGGTCCAGGAGGCCCCAGGCCACCACCAGGCAAGCCACCGTCCAGGCCGAAGTCACCAACAGGAACGCCCAGCCGGCGCCGGTTAGCGGGAATTGGCCCCGGAACAAGCTCCCCGGCCCCAGGACCATTGACGGCATTCCCATGGGGAACCACATCAGCAGCCCGGGAACCATGCTCAGAATGCGGAGAAGCGCCTGGGCCATCCACAGCACCATCACCATGCGCAAGTGCGACGCCACGCGTCCCCCCGGAGGAACCACCGGCGGAGCCGTTGCGGCTGGCGCGTCGCCCGGCGCCTCGACAGCGGGTTGCACGCCGGGCTCTCTGGCCCCACAATCCGGGCATTCGCCGTCGGATGGGGGCACCTCGCGCCCGCAGTGCGGGCAGATCCATGTGAACATGCAGATCCTCTGCTTTGATGCTACCGCTTCGCGTCTGGGGCCGCTCCTTCGAGGCCGCGTCGCGGAATCTGCGTTTGGTCGGACCGGCGATTAGTCTTCGCGGAGCTGTATGTTGAGATCTAATCCGATGAGTGCGCCTTTGGGTCACGGCGCGACGGCGAATATGGTGCCTTTTCCTGCGGTGCCGCCCGCGGAAGTCGTGCCATAGAGTACCCCGGTTGAACTCGGGACGAGGGGTGCTACTGGACTTGCGCCATCGCCATTCGCGTCCGTGAAGTCGTGCAGCACCGTTTCCGTCCATGCACCGCCCGGCGCGGACGGCGGTGTCAGCTTGAATACCGTGCCGCAACCGGCAAGCCCTTGATATGAAGACGGGCAAGCTGAGGTGGCGCTTCCGCCCTGAGCGGTTGTGCCATAAAGCGCTCCGTTCTTACCCATTACCACGCTTGCCGCCGGGTGGGCCCCATCACCGTTAATACCAGTGAAGCCGTAAAGTATCGACTCCGTCCAGGTCCCAGCCGACGTGGCCGGTGGCGTCAGCTGGAAAACTGTGCCACACCCTTCAAGACCAGTACCGCTAGTGGCACACGATCCAGAGCCGCCGATGCTTGTGGTGCCGTAGAGCACTCCGCCCGGACCCACGGTCAGGGCAGCGAGCGAAGAGCCACCGTCGCCGGGTTGTCCCGTGAAGGTGTGAAGCGTCGTTTCCGTCCAGGTGCCGCTAGCGGTTCCTGGTGGCGTCAGCTCGTAGACCGTTCCGCAGCCATAGAGGTCGCAATTTCCATCGCCTGCGCTGCTGGTGGTCCCGTACAGCGATCGCCTTCGGACACTACGCCCGCCAGGGGTTGCTCCTCCTGGGAATAGCCGAAGAGATATAGTTCATACTCGGTCCAATTGCTTCCCGGTGTTACGGGGGGCACCAAAGCGATTGCCATTCCGGGAACCACACCGGCAGGATTGGGGGAACCCTTGGTCGTGGTGTATATCGTTCCGGTCGGGCTAATTAAACACAGCGTCATAATTAATTGCGCATGATGGTGAGTTGTGTTTTGATGGAGTAGTGAAGCGGCTCACCATCACCGATGCGGCCTCAATGGCTTTGGGGCTGCAGGACGAGATCCGTCGATC
>JBEKPZ010000537.1:0-2981 GCA_049520215.1 Bryobacteraceae bacterium
CCAGCCGCGTAGCCACGGTTGAGGGCCCTCGACAGCAGCATATCTTGCGTGCCGATCAGAATCGCGTCCCGTTCCGGCCAAAGCGCCCAGTCGGTGCGCTCTTCACCGCCGAGCAAGAGGTGTACGGGAATGGGGTAACGCCCTCGGTCGCTATTGGCAGCGGCCCATGCGCCAACCTGCGTGGATTCCAAGTCTGGCCGATAACCGAGCAGCCGCGATGTCCTGGTTGGCAAACCGTCCTCGCACTCCGACCACTTGGCCTCACCGGCAAGCAAACCAACGCGTGCCAGCCACTTGGCTGTTTCGCCCCTTGTCTGTTCGACAAGGACACGCATTGGCAGACAGTACACCAGCCGACGCGGCGCTCCGGCGCGGACTGCCTCATCCGCGAAACGCCGCCGCCATAGCCAAGCGAGGATCGCCGCAGCTGTTTTCCCCAAGCCGGTAGGGACTTCCAGCAAAGCCGCTAGGGGATTGTCGAGGGCACACCGCGTCTGGTAAGCCAGCGGTGACGGCTGGCCCGTCGCCTGGTTGAAAAAGGCCTCGTATTTCTGAACCAATTCGGGCGAAATACTCAAGGTCATGCCTGCGAAATCGTCCTGCGTCATCACCGCTTCAAAGGGGAGTCTACCATCATTAATCACCGGCGCGGCAGAAGATTATTGCCGACCGAGCCTCTGGAAAAGCAATATCGCCATAACGGTGCGGTATCCTAAATTTGAGCAGGCGATCCGATTTCGATTTTGCGTAATTCAATTGCGTGGAGGGTCTTTGCGTATTTCATACCTAATCTGCTACGACATCTGCGACGACAAACGCCTCCGCAAAGTCTTCCAAACCATGCGCGGCTATGGCGACCACCTCCAGTACTCCGTCTTCGAGTGCCAGCTAACCCCCACCGACCTCGCCCGCTGCCGCGCCGAGCTCGGCGCCATCATCCATCACACCGAGGACCAGGTGCTCTTCGTCAACCTCGGACCCGCCGAAGGCCGCGGCGACCGCGTCATCGCCGCCCTCGGCAAACCCTACACGGCGCTCGATTCGCCGTGCATCATCGTCTAAGGAGTCCCCATGGGTGCCCTGCCGATCCTTATCGAAGCCAAGCGGGACCTGCCGGATTATCTCCCCGCCCGCATGGTCAACGAATTCGCCTACTGTTCGCGCCTCTTCTTCTATGAGTGGGTCGAAGGCCTGTTCGCCGAGAGCATCGACACCGTCGAAGGCTCCATCCAGCATCGCCGCGTGGACGCCAAGGCCACCGCCCTGCCCGACGCCGCCGAGTTGCGCGAGTCCATCCACTCGCGCAGCGTCACCCTGTCGAGCGAGCGCCTGCGCGTGATCGCCAAGATGGACCTCGTCGAGGTCGAGGACGGCGTCGTCACTCCGGTCGATTACAAGCACGGCCACCCGCGTGACGGCGCCGATGGCCTCGAGCTGTGGCCCAGCGACCGCGCCCAACTCGCCGTCCAAGGTATCGTGCTGCGCGAGAACGGCTACCGCTGCCAGGAGGGCGTCGCGTACTACCGCAAGACCGGCCAGCGTGTGCGCGTGGCCTTCGACGATGCGCTGATCGCGGAGACCGAGGCGCTCATCCTGGAAGCGTGGGGCTTGGCCGAAGCGGGCGATATTCCGGCGCCGCTGGTGGATTCGCCAAAGTGTCCGGGGTGCTCGCTCGTCGGAATCTGCCTGCCGGACGAGACCTGGCGCGCGGCCGCGGAGGATGTCGAGGAACCGCGGCAACTGGCGCTGTTCGACGTGCCGAATCGCAAGCCGGTGAAGCGCGAAGTGCGTCCCATGATGACGCCGCGCAACGAGCTGCGTCCCCTGTATCTGAACAGCCAGGGAGTGAAACTGGGGAAGAGCGGGTTGGTGCTGACCGTCAAGGATAAGGACAAGCTGCTGCAAGAGGTGCGCATCGGCGAGATATGCCAGGTCAATCTTATGGGCAACGTCCAGGTCACCACTCAGGCCGTCCAGGCCCTGTGCGATGCGGAGGTGCCCATCTGCTACTTCTCCATGGGCGGGTGGTTCTATGGGATCACCATCGGGCTGAACACCAAGAACGTATTCCTGCGGCGTAACCAGTTCCGATTGGCGGAGCAGGAATATTTCGCGCGGACCATCGCGCGCCGGCTGGTAGCGGGGAAGATTCGGAACCAGAGAACGTTGCTGCAGCGCAATCACGTCGAGCCGAATCGGCAGACGCTGGCGGGCATGAAAGAGATGGCGGACCGTGCGGAAACCGCCGGTTCCCTGGCGGAGTTGCTGGGGATCGAGGGGAACGCGGCGCGGCTGTATTTCGGGGATTTCGCCGGGATGATGAAGCCGGACGATGTGGAGGGCGCGGAGCCGCTACCCTTCGAGATGGACGGGCGGAACCGGCGTCCGCCGCGCGATCCGTTGAATGCCATGTTGTCGCTCGGCTACAGCCTCCTGGCGAAGGATCTGACGGTGGCGTGTTACGCGGTGGGCTTCGATCCTTATGTTGGCTTTTACCATCAGCCGCGGTTCGGCCGGCCGGCGCTGGCGCTCGACTTGATGGAGCCGTTTCGTTCATTGATAGTGGACTCGGCGGTGCTGACGGCGGTGAATACCGGCATGGTGACGGCGCGCGATTTTGTGCGGGCCGGCGGCGCCGTCGCGCTCACTGCCGGCGGGCGCAAGGGATTTTTCCGGGCGTATGAGATGCGCATGGACACGCTGGTGACGCACCCGCTGTTTGAATACCGGGTCAGCTACCGGCGATTGCTGGAGATTCAAGCGCGGCTGCTCGCGCGCGTGGTGGAGGGCGAGATTGGCGAATATCCGGTGTTTACGACCCGTTAGAAGGCCGCGAGCAGCCGGCCGGGTGTCGCAAACGGGCATCCGCTCGCGGACACCTAACTCCTTCCAGCGCGGCGGATACGGGCGCAACGATCACCATGAGACTAAGAACTCGGGAGTAAAATGATGAGGTGCTCGCAAACGGGTGTGCGACATAA
>JBEKPZ010000538.1:0-2953 GCA_049520215.1 Bryobacteraceae bacterium
GGTTGCCGGGATCGTAATCGTGAAGGCGCCGCTCCCCACGGCGTCCGCGGTTGCCGTACCAAGTAACTGGCGGGGGTTGTTCCAATAGACATCGACGGTCTCGCCGGACCCGAAGCCCAAGACGTGCGCCGTTGTAGTGCCGCCCGGCGCTCCGGCTCTGGGGTTCATGAGCAGGCCCGGCGTAACGGACAACGTCGCAACTCCGAGGTTGCCGCTGCTCAGGCCCACGGCGTAAAAGTCGATAGGCCCATAAGGGAGCTGCGGTTCGCGGGGTGTGACGGTGAAGGAACCGCTGCTATCGGTGGTTGTGGTTGACAGCGGGCTAGCGCCGATGTGACCGGCATAAATATCCACGGCCTCACTAGCAGCAAACCCACTGCCTGTAATGGTGAGTTTGGTTCCCGGCGAGCCGCTGGCCTGGCTGAGGCTCAAAGACGCTGCCGGAAACACCCGCAACGTGAACGACCCGAAGTCACTCGGGATGTCCCCAGCGGCAGGAGAAAAGGCAAACTCTTGGCATACGTCTCCGGGCGTGGTCCCTGAACCGCTCCAATCGTAGCCAGTTAGGACCACAATGACCCCAGCCGAGCTATAGAAGCTCTTGCCCGAGCCTGGCACCGGGTTACCTTGCAGCGACAAGGTGCTGCTGCTGTTTGGCCGGAAGATAGAGCTGCTGAGAGGGCCGAATACCGAAATGCCGGGGGTAGACGCGTCACCGTCGAAAAACAGATTCAAGCCACTGAAGTTCAAGTTACAGCACGGACCCTGGCCGAACATGTAGTACTTATAGCTATTGCCCGCCTGCAGTGGGATGGAAATGCTCGCTTGCGCGTCGGATGGGCCATTCACCGGCGAGGTGGCATCCGGATTCAGAGCCAGCCACAAGTCCCACCACTGATCGCCGCCAAGCGTATTCAGAGCGCCGTCCGCGTAAGCCTGCGAGACGCTCGTGGCGCCGGTAGAAGTTGTCGCCATCCACATGGCACCTGTCAGGGTGGTCTGCGGATAAGCGGTTAGCGGGAGCAGCCACATCGCGGCGAGAGCGACGGAGCGCAACCCAGGGTATCGCAAAGTCTTCAGAGTCATTGCAAAATCCCTCCACGTGCAATTTGCCTGAAGTATAGCACACCGCCGACTACTCGTAGCGGTAAACCGTCACGCGAAGAGTCGTATTGGGGCGCAGTGTCAGGATCTCGCCCTGGCCGGTGTCGTCGCCCCCCAACTGGCGCACGACAGTCCATTTGCCATCCACGAAGCGGCCTTCCTGCACATCGCCCAGCCCGACGGTCGAGGGTCCCGGCGTGGTTGGGGTAAACGCGATGCGCACGCCGCCGCCGACCGCGCCCATGAAAAACTCGTTGGGAGCGCCCGCCACGAAGATGGCCGATCCCTGGACGGCTTCCTGCTGGCTGGTCTGTGGGGCCTGCGCACTCGGCGCTATTGGCGGCCGGCCGCGCCCAGTGAAGGTCAGCTCGAGCGTGTAGCCGCCGAGTGCGAGTTTCGCGGGCGGGTCGCCCTGCCGCGTGCGGATGGCGGCGATTTCCGGAGTGCCCTGGTGCGCGGCAATCGCCGGCGCCAGGTTGGACACCACGCGATACGCAGCCGCGAGATCGGTGTCCGGCGCCACCGTGCGTTCGATGAAGAAAGGCGAGAAGCCGATAGCGTTGAACTTGCCAAAGGCCATCAGCACATTCGACGCGTTGGCACTGGTCTCCGGGATGAACAGCGGATTCGCATTGCGCATGAACCGTTCGGAAACTTCGTCGAAGTATTGCAGATAGAGGTCGGGGGCCAGTATGTCGATGGCGGGCGCGCCGGCTCGCCAGATATCGTGTACCTGGGGCAGCGGCCCGCCGCTCGGATACGTCCCGGGCCAGGCGTGGTTCGGTTGCTGCAGCCAGGCGTTGACGAACATGGGGATCGCGTACTCCTGCTTGCCCTCGGCCACCACCTTGCCGACGTAGCGCGCATAATGCCAAGCCATGAAAATCTCGTCCGACGGCCAATGCAGGCTGCGCCACGACGATTCGTGTTCCTCCGCAGTCATGGGCGGCGCCGTGGTTTGAATCGGCATGGAGACGCTGTCGGGCTTGCCCGGTCCGAAGACCTGCTCCCAGGAGCCTGAGTTGCGCGATCCGTTGGCGGTCCACAGTTCACGGAGTTCGGGGGCCAGCGTGTCGCGGTGCTTTTGCAGGTAGTCCATGAGTTCGCGAGGCACGGGCGCGGAGAATGCCTGGTTGGCGACGGAAGACCGGTCGCGCGAATCGCGCAGCACGCCGACTTCGTTTTCCACCTGCATCATGACCACCGTGTGGCGGGCGCCGTCAACCTCCCTGATATGGCGCATGAGCGCGCGAAAGGCGCGCGCGTCGGCATCGCGCGTGGCGTCGCCGAAGGTGCTGAGGAGTTCCATGCTTTTACCGGTCCCCAGGCGGATGCGCGGGAAGCGCTGAAAGTCCTGTTTGACCCAATAAGGAGCGTAGCTGGAAAGGCCGTTCTTCCAACTGCCGAACCAGAGCAACACCAGCTTCAGATCGTGGCGGCGGGCTTCATCGATTACACCGTCCACCAGCGCGAATTCGTAGCGGCCTTCGGCGGGTTCCATTTGCACCCAGGAGATGGCGGCGAGGACGCAGTTCAAATTGCCGGCGGCCAGCTTGGGCCAGATGGGCTCGATGAACTCGAGGCTGGTAGCGGAGTTGTTGCCTAATTCGCCGGTGAGGGCCAGGAACGGCTGGCCGTCGACGATTAACTGGGTCGCGGTGCCATGTTTCTCGAGGTGGGGAATCGCAGCAGCGGATTGCCCGTAACAAGGGACCGCCGCGAAGGCCGCGAGACACGCGGCCAAAACCAACGAGGTTCGCATTTGTTTCTTATCATAATCCGATGCGCGACGGCATGCGGCCGGCTTGTGATACACTGCCCCAATTGTGATTGCGAAACTCACTCCATT
>JBEKPZ010000539.1:0-2921 GCA_049520215.1 Bryobacteraceae bacterium
GTGGACCACTTTGTCGGAATCGGCTATTCGTTTAGTTTTCGCATGGCCAGGCGATAACGCGGCCGGGTCGCCGGCCACGAACGCATTGTGATCCTTTTTCGCGGCGAACCCGGCGGAGAGGATCAGAGACCCCGCCAGAACCGACCGGCTCAGACGAATCGACATCATCGCCTCCTTTGACAGAGTGTCGTAGAGTCTGAAGCCGGTGGCGTCGAGTGAAATGCCGCCAATCTGATTTCTTCACTGCAGGGTGGCGAGCCAGTCGTGGGCTACTTCGGCGACAGGCCGGTGCTTTCCATCCACCTGGTGGTTCAGATCGCGCATAGCCGCGGCGGTTAGCTTGCCGGCGAGTTGGTCCAGCGCCGCGCGCAGGCCCGGATGCGCGGCGAGACTTTCGGCGCGCACGATGACGGCTGCCTGATAGGGCGGAAAGTAGCGCCGGTCGTCGCGCAGCACCTTGACGTCCAGCACCGATAACATGCCGTCGGTGGCATTGGCGGCGGCCATATCCACCTGCTTCTGCTCCAGCGCGCTGTAGAGCAGGCCGAGATCCATACTCTTGGGGGCACCCGCGAGGGGCAGGTGGTAGGCGGCGAGCAAGCCGGGCAGCCCATCGGGACGCTGCAGGAATTCATAACCGACGCCCAGGGTCCAACCTTGTTTGCGGCTGGCGGCGTCGGTGATGGTCTCGATACCCAGGGCGCGCGCGTCGGGGCCGCGCACTACCATAGCAAAGGTGTTGTCGAACCCCAGCGGATCGAGCCACTCCAGGCGCCAACGCCGGCGATACTCGGCGCGCACGCGCGCCAGCGCGGCTACCGGGTCGGAAGTGGGCGCGAGCTTCAGCACCGCGGTGAGCGCCGTTCCCGTGTATTCGGGGTATAAGTCGATTTCACCGTTGCGCAATGCCTGTTGGGCCAGCAGCGTGCCGCCCAAGTCCAGCTTGCGGTCGACTTTCGCGCCCAGGCGGCGCTCCAGTTGCTGGGCGACGATCTCGCCCAGGACGATCTGCTCGGTGAAGTTCTTGGAACCAACTGTCAGCGGGCGGGTGCGCGAACAGCCCGGAGCAGAAAGCAGCGCCAGGGCGCCGGCCGCTGCGTACTTGAAGAAAGGAGGCATCGGTTAGACACACGCTCCTCGACGAACTTCTTCACTGTAGCAGGCGCATCGCCGCTGACGCTGTAGAGCCGAAGAGCGGGACTGGGTGCCAGGCCAAACCGGCGAGTTTCGCTCGCTGGCGGGTCTGGAGACCCGCCGCAGGCGTGGACGCCCGCCCCACAAGCCTATGCTAGCGGCGCCAGTAGCCGCGCACGAGGCGGTAACGGTGGCCATACGGGACCCACCGATGAGGGACCCACACGGCGCCCGCTCTCGGCGGACGCTGCCAGCTTCCTCCAACCCAGAACCAGTTTCCGCCGCGCCAATCCCAGAATCCGTCGACCCAAACAAAGCCCGGCCCCGGCGCATAGCCGACGACGCCATAGCGTGGCGGAGGCGGCGGCACCCGGACATAATAGCCTCCGGCGCAGGCGCCCAGCACCAACAGCGCCAGAGTCACTAATAAGAGCAACGTAAGTTTTCGATTCATCGCTTGCATCCTCTGCTCATTCAAACGCAGATAGGGTGGAGCGGGTTGCGGTTGAGGAACGAAGTTGAATGGTATTTAATGTACCAATTGCGCTGCGCGCGGCCAAGCCCGATCATAGCCCGATAATAGCTGGATCGAAGGAGGCACTCATGACCAAGCGCGTCTTCCTCGCGTGGCTGCTGGGCGGCAGCCAATCGCCCATATGGTTCTGCCGTTGGGCGAAGCGGGGATCAAAGAGATTCCCGATGAGCCGGCGGTGATCGGCGCGATGCGATCGTCGCTCGGCGACAGCTCGGGCGTTAACCTTTCCCCGGCATGGGGCTTGGGCAGGATGCCACGTCGCAGCAGAAGCGCGCGGCCATGGCGCGGTATTCGCAGAATTGGCGGCGAACCCTTCGGGCATCGTCATGTACAATCCGCCGGGTATACAGATCCTGGCGCCGCGGCAGTTCATCGCCGAATTTGTGAAGTAGCTGATCGAGGCGCTGCTGGCAGCGATGCTGCTGGCCAAGACGCGCGTGACAACGCTCGCCACTGGTACGGCTTCCCGCTGGTCGTATACGGCGTACATGACGACGGAGACCGTGGGATTCGTGTGCGCGGGGCTGGTGGCGGCCGCTTTGGTCAAGCCGGCGGCGGTACCTTAGGCGCCGAGCTTCCACAGAATCTGCCGCAACATTCCCAGCACCACGGGCGCATCGTGCGCGCTGAGGTTCAGCCGCCGCACCAGGCGGCGCACTTTGGTCTTAGCCGACGCGGCCGTCAGCGGCTTGATGTAGCCGCTGCGCTCCAGCGCTTCGAGCAACATCACGGTGATCTGCTCGGTATCCGCGGCGCGAGCCGCCTTCACCGGTTTTTCCGGCCGCGCAGCCGCCGCCCGCGAATCGCGCGCCAGTTCGTAAAGGCACACGGCCACCGCCTGGCCCAGGTTCATGGAACGATTCAAGTCCACCGTGGGAATGCGCATCAACCAATGGCAATGGCTCATGTCTTCGTTGGAGAGGCCGAACTTCTCCGATCCAAAGAGCAACGCGATGGGACCGGCCGCGTGGCGCATGAGGCGTGCGCCCGATTCAAGGCGGCGCAAGGGATGCTGCGGCTCGCGATGGCCGAGCGAAGTCGTGCCAACCACCAGCGCGCAGTCCGCTACGGCGGCCGCGAGCGTGGTGAATTCTTCAGCGGAAGCCAATAACGGCGCGGCTCCCACGGCAGAGCGCGCTTCGCGGAAGGCGACCTCGTAGGGATTGACTACGCGCAGCCGCGTGCAGCCGAAGTTGGCCATGGCGCGCGCGGCTGCGCCGATGTTCAACGGGTTTCGCGGAGCGACGAGCAC
>JBEKPZ010000540.1:0-2896 GCA_049520215.1 Bryobacteraceae bacterium
GGATGCGCGCGGCGCGGAAGGCGGCTGCGTCCACGATTGTCGGGCAGGACGGGTCGGCGCGCAGCCACTTCGCCGGAACGCTGGCGCACAGCCTGCACGTCGGTGCCGCTGGTGCCCCGGGGATCTCTCGTCGAAAATCGTTTCGCGCCTGTGACATTGCGTAGCGTCCGCGCTGGAGGCCACGTTCAGCCGCGGGGAGAAGGCTGGCGCGCGCCCGCAAGCATCCGCTCGCGGAGAATTACCACGATTGGCGTAAGCGCGTGAAAGACCACTGGTATCAGGTCCGGCTGCTGGAAGGTGTTTGGGACGGCGCCATGCCGGCGTACGAAAGGAGGCTGAAGGACCTGGAGACCTGGCTGGGGGACGATCACAACCTGGGTGGTCCTGGAGGAGAAGATCATGGCCGAGCCGGGCTATTATGGCCGGGAAGCCGAGATCGTTCCGTTCGTCAGACTGATCGGTAAGTATCACAAAGAACTGCGCGGCGACGCTCTCGCCCTTGGCGCGCGCGTTTACCGCGCGAAGCCTCGGCAATTCACCAGAAGGATGCGGCGCATGTGGGACGTCGGGCAAGCTAAGGGCGCAGCCGCCGGGTCATAAATGCTCCGCCTTCGCCAGCCACCTTCCTGTGTACCTTACATAAACAGAGCCTACCACCGGAACCGTGTCTTCGCGGAAACCGGAATCCGCAGCGGGAAAAGTCGCGCGTCGGAGTCGTCAGGTTCACCAACAAAAACTGTCAAGTCCGTGCTAACGGTAATTTCGTAATCCTGCCCGGCACGGAACGAGTAGCTGGACTCGAGCGTCAAATTGCGATCTGCCGAGCCGCCATCGGGCACGAAGATCATCGGCCACTTCGACTGATTACTCCAATCGAGTTTCTCGAATGAGAAGGAGGGAATCTGGTCAGCTCGCAATATCGCCGATGGGGGCACAATCGTCGATCCAGACGAAGGTGGTTGGAATACATGGACGGCGAGGCCGACCTCGCTCCCCAGTAAGCCAGGTTCTGCGACGCGCAACACTCTGCCAGACTTGTTCTCAATATGAAGCACGGCGCCGCGAACATGAATTCCGCCACCGGAATTGGTGTCCGGGAAAATCCATCGGGCTCCAATGCTCCGGGCAAAGGGATTTGCAATAATCTCAAAGGGCCGATCGGCGGTTCTCTGTCCGGCGAACTCAAAGCAGACCACGTAGCGTCCAGGGCTCGGCGAGCGGTCTGGGAAACTCCAGCCACCCTCCCAGCCGCGCGATGGATCCCCGTCCCTCGGCCAGGAGACATGCTGGTCCGTCGTGCGGCCATCGGGCCAGACGACATGTACAACGGCCGATTGGTTTAGAGCCTCTGGAATATCTGTCTGGGTGGTCACGCCGATCCAGAATCGAATGGATTCGCCAACCAAGTATACTGGCTTTTCGAGCTTAAGAATTGGACTAAAACCGGCGGTCTGCTGCGAGAAGGCGGCGACTCCGCCCAACCAGGAGATGACTCCGATCAAGCTTGCCACGCTGGCAGCGAACATCGGAATGCCAGGTTCCTTATGCATTGCCACCTCACCTCATGATAGCTGGAAACCCGGCTGGACGCGGCGCATGTGGAACGCTACGGGGCAGGCGGACTTGCGACGCATCCGAAGACCGGCGTGGCGGATCAGTCCTGACGAAGGGCCAACACCGGCTGCACGCGGGTGGCCCGGCGGGCCGGCAACCAGCAGGCCAGCGGTGCAACCACCGGCCGCGCCGCCGCGGCTGTGGCCCAAGTCGCTCCGTCAGTGGCGCTGACTCCGTACAACAAGCTCGCCAGCAACCGCCCGGCCATCGCCGATCCCGAGCCCATATGGACGCCGAAAAGGGCGGCACTCAAACGTGGTGGCGTGGATGAAAATCGGTGCCCAAACGCAGAAAAGGGGCGGCTTGTGCCGCACCTTCGGTGGAACCTGCCCGGGACCCGCCGCGCTTACAGCGCGTACTCCCGCTGGAGGACAAACGGCCCCACGGTAACCTTCCCGATGCAGCCGTGGTTCTCGCCGGCGCCCGGCCACCGCGCCGGTATGCCGCTGCGCAGCCGGCACGCCCGTAGCGCGTTTGCGCCGGGGATCGCTTTCGGATGCGCTAAGGCCGCGGCGTCGGGTTGACGATCACGCGCTTCCCGGCAGCTCGGCGGTTCAGGCTGGTTACGGCATTTCGGTCGCGCGCTTCGCCGGCGTGTTGACCCGACGATGGAAGCGCTTACCGCAACTGAGGCATCGATATGGCACCAGCCCCACGATGCTCAGTAGGCCGTCGATAAAGCCATGGGGCTTAGAGCGGCGAACGTCCATCCAGCCGCACACGGGACAACGCGGCCCCTGCCCGCTCTCATGCGTTTCGTCTTCCACTCTCTTCGCAGTGTAACAAGTCCCGCCTTGGCCCCTCGAATGCCGCACCGCCGGCGGGCGGAGGGGGATGCGCGGCGGGCGAAAGGCGCCCGCGTCCACGAGCGTCGGTGTGCGGCCACTTCGCCGGGACGCCGACGCGCAGCCTGCACGCCCGTGGCGCGGTTGCGCCGGGGGATGACATCCTCGTGCCCCGGTGGGGTGGCATAACGCGCTTCGCGCCGCCCGCTCCCCGTCGGTCCGACCCCGGCGCCCCCGCCTGCGGTCCGTCGCCGCGACCGCCCGCGGGCGGATGGGGGTGCGCGGCGGGCAGGAGGGCGCTGCGTCCATCAGTTGCACCTGTCGGCCGCCATTTCCGCCGCCCGCCGTCCGCGGTCCGTCGCCGCGACCGCCGGCGCGGATGGGGATGCGACGAGCGGAGGGTGCTCGGGCTGATGGCTTCGATGGTGCCGCGCCCGTGGTTTGCGCGGGGCCGAATCGGCGGACCAGCCTCAACGACGGCGCCCGCGTCCGTGTCT
>JBEKPZ010000541.1:0-2870 GCA_049520215.1 Bryobacteraceae bacterium
ATGTGGGCGTCCCCATGATCGCCCCCGCCCGCGTGAACAGGGTTTCGGCTGTCAGCGGTTGCGAGGTTGCTTTGGCCAGACCAAAATCGATGATCCGCGGCACCGGCTTCCCGTCCACTTCGCCCACCAGAATATTCGTCGGCTTCAGATCGCGATGGATGATGGCCTTCTGGTGCGCATGCTGCACGCCTTCGCAGACGTGCATGAAAAGCTCCAGGCGCTGGCGAAGAGTCATCCTGTGCTTGTCGCAGTAATCCGTGATGGGAATACCGGTGACATACTCCATCACGAAGTACGGCCGGCCTTGCGGTGTTGCGCCCGCGTCGAAGATTCTGGCGATGTTGGGGTGGTCCATCAGCGCCAGCGCCTGCCGTTCGGATTCGAAACGCGCCACCACTTCGCGCGTGTCCATGCCGGCTTTGATCAGCTTGATGGCCACGCGGCGGCGCACCGGCTGCTTCTGCTCGGCCAGCCACACCTCGCCCATGCCGCCCGCGCCGATGGGCTGGAGCAGACGATACGGCCCCAGCGATTGACCCGCCTGCGATTGCTCCCGAGCCACCTCGGTGTCGACAGCGGACGGCTGCATGGGCGGCGCTTCCAGAAAACCGTCCAGCTTCTGTTCGTAGCCCAACAGCGATTCGACCGCGCGGCGCAGTTCCGCGTCGCCGCCACAGGCCTGGCGCAGGAATTCGTTCCGCTCGCCTGCGTCCCGTTTCAGCGCGCCGCTGTGCAGATCCTCCAACTTGCGCTGGCGTTCGCTATCCGGCATGCGCGCCTTCGCCGCTCATGGTGCGCAGCAGCCAGATGCGCGCCAGTCGCCAGTCGCGCAACACGGTATCCTCGGAGACGCCCAGCACCTTGGCCGTCTCCTCCACGCTGAGGCCTCCGAAGAAGCGCAGCTCGATCACTTGCGCCCGGCGCGGGTGCTCCCCGGCCAGGGCGGTGAGCGCCTCGTCGACTTTCACCAGGTCCGTGCTTTGCTGCACGTGCACATTCGCCGCCGCTTCCAACGGCAGGCCTTGCACGCCCGCGCCCCGGCGTTGGGATCCGCGCGCACGGGCATGCTCCACCAGCACGCGCCGCATGGCCTGCGCGGAGACGGCCAGGAAATGGGCGCGGTCCTGCCAGTTGACCCGGCCGGTGTCCACCAGCCGCAAATAAGCTTCGTTGATCAGTTCCGATGCCTGGAGGGTGTGATCGGCGCGCTCGTGCCACAATCGCAGGCGGGCCAAGCGGTGCAGTTCCGCATAGACCAGCGGCATGACCTTGTCGAGGGCCGAGGCTTCCCCGCCGCTCCACGCCAGGAGAAGTTCGGTGACTTCGCCGTGGCCAGCTTCACCCATGCGGCCTCCCTCGCGCCCGATCCCCGCCGGCGCAGTTTTGACTATTGTACCCGATCTGAAAAAAATCTTGCGATCTCCTTCAAGTTTGGGCCGCGGTTATCGCTTATTCCAAGTGAAGGGCCGGATGCACATGAAGAAACATGGCGCCGGGGAAAAAAGGAGAAACGAAAATGAAAACGTTAAAGACCATGATCCTGAGCGCTGGCGCCGTGGTGCTGTTGGGCGCGAGCTACGCACCGCAGACGGTTGCCGCCGTGCAGAACGCCGCGCGACCGGCGGGCGACTCCGCCGCGTCCGCGACCACCACGTCCCACGACCCGATGTCGATCGGGAATGCCGAAGCCGGCAATAACGATGTGCAGCCGCTAGCTCCGGCCGGGAACCAGAATCCGCTTGGGTTGAGCTTGCCCGGCAATGCGGGCCGGCGAAAAGCGCCGGTGTTGGTGGCGCCGGTCTGTCCACTGGGTTGCAGCCTGCCTTTGCCCACGTTCAATGGCCCCTTTTTGGGAAGTGCCACAGCGGCGGTTCGATCAAAGTGGGAGCTATTCCGGTTGACCGTACGGGCGATGTTAGGGTAGACGCAACGGCGGTGTTCTGGGCGAGAGTCCCCCTGCGGCGATCCGGAAACAAGGCTGACCCGGGTCGCCGCAGGCAAGCAGGACGGCTGGCGATACGGATCACTCGGACCCACGCCCGGGACAATCGGAAGTTGGCGCCGGTATCTGAGCGTGTCTAATGCACTTCCGAGCCCCTTAGAACAGCCGGAACGCGGCGCTACTTTGGCTTCAGGGCCGCGGCGGCGCGCTCCTTGGCGTGGGCCACGAGAGCGGCGAAGCGCGGGTCGCCATAGAGCGATTTGAGAAAGGCATCCTTTTCGATGCCGAGATCCGCAGAGGGTTGTAGCCCGTGGTCAACAGCCTCCCGTAAAAGCGAGAGCGCCTCATCACGGTTGCCCTTACGGGCCAAAACGCAACCGAGGTTGTATGTGGATGCTGCCGTATCCGGAGACTCTGGCCCAAAGACACGGCGTTGAATATCCCGTGCCTTGCGAAGCAACTGCTCTGCCTCAACGTAGCGGCCCTCGTCGGCGAGAACGACAGCCAGGACACTCATCACCTGGAGTGTCTCCGGATGTTCCGGCCCCAAGACACGACGGTCAGTATCCAGTGTGTCGCGATCCAACTTCTCGGCCTCGGCGTCGCGCCCCTCGCCAAAGAGAATCCAAGTTAGGTCCAGTGTCGAGTGCAGTGTGTCCGGATGCTCCGGCCCCAATACACGCCGTTGAATATCCAGCGTCTCGCGGTGCAACTTCTCCGCCTCGGCACCGCGGCCCTCGCTAACGAGAACCACAGCCAGGCGAGTCATCGACGCCAGTGTGTCGGGGTGCTCCGGCCGCAAGACACGACGTTGAATATCCAGCGTCTCTCGAACCAACTTCTCTGCCTCGGTGTTGCGGCCCTCGACAAACAGGACGGCAGCCAGGTTACTCATCGACCGCAGTGTGTCCGGATGCTCCGGCCCCAA
>JBEKPZ010000542.1:0-2868 GCA_049520215.1 Bryobacteraceae bacterium
TTGGCTTCGCCGACCGGCGTGCGGTAGACGCGGCGGCCGTGCGCGGCGGCAACTTCGTCGATGACCGAGGATGTGGTCAGGTTCACCACCACGTCGCCGGGCAGGCGGCGCAGCGCGGCGTCCACGGCCAACGCCAGCACGTCGTCGTTATCGAGCACGCGGCCGGTTTCGTCGGCGACAGCCAGGCGGTCGCCATCGGGATCCTGCGCGAAGCCGATCTCGGCGCCGGAGGAGCGCACCAGTTCGGACAGATCGCCGAGCGTATCGGGGCGCGGTTCGGCGATGCGCGGAAACGGCTTGGTGGGATCGGTGGAAATGGCGTGCAGGTCGCAGCCCAGCGTGTCGCGCAGGAAGCCGACGGTCATGACGGAACCTGCGCCGTTCACCGCATCTAGGGCCACGCGGAAATGGCGCTGGCGGATGCGGGCGGCATCCACGTGGCCGAGCACGCGCTCGATGTGCAGGCGCGGGGGGGAAGCGTAGTCGCTGGTGGCGCGGCGGATCTCTTCGTTGGTGGCGCGGCGGAAATCGCTCTGATGATACAAGTCCAGCAGTTCGCCGCGCTCGTAGCTGTTGAAGAACAAGCCCTCGGAGTTGAAGAGCTTGAGGGCATTGTATTCCGGCGGATTGTGGGAGGCGGTGATGGCGATGCCGCCGCGCGCGCGGGTTGCGCCCACGTAGATCTGGAGGGTGGGGGTGGGCAGGACGCCGATGTCCACAACGTCGCAGCCGGCCGCCAGCAAGCCGCACGCGACGGCATGGTGCAGCATCTCGCCGCTCGACCGGGTGTCGCGGCCGACGACCACGCGTCCCGCGCCCACGTAGGTTCCGAAAGCCTGGGCGAAGGCGCAGGCCAGGCCGGGCGTGAGGAAATCGCCGACCACGCCGCGGATACCGGAGACGCCGATTTTTAGCAAGTGTTCGCGTGGCATATTTAGGGGATCATCGTGGGGCGGGACTCCAGTCCTGCGGCCGGCGTCCACGCCGGCCTGCTCGCGCGCAAAAAGTCTGCCCCACGTTCATCATGCGAAACTCCTTACTTCTTCCAGCAGCGCATCGAACAATTCTCTCGGCGGATCGCCGCGCTGCTCGCAGATCACGCGCACGATCGGCTCGGTCTGGCTGACGCGCACGTGGAACCAGCGGCCGGGCCAATCGACGCGCAGCCCATCGAGCACGCTCACGCGCCCGTCGCGATAGCGCTCGCGCAGATCCATCAGCAGGGCCGGGATGCGCTGCGTGACCAGCGGCACTTGCCCTTTCAGAATCGAATATTTGGGATAAGAGCCCAGCACCTGGCTCAATGTGCGGCCGCTTTCGTGCAGCATGGAAAGGATGGCGAGCATGGAGGCGATGCCATCGTAGACGAAGCGGAACTGCGGCATCATCACCGCGCCGGTGCCCTCTCCGGCCAGCGCGATCTGTTCCGGGCGGTAGGTGGAAAGCGCGTCGATGGCTGCCTGGCGGCCCACGGGCACGCGCACGACTTTGCCGCCGTGGCGCGCGGCGATCTCTTCCAAAAGCGCCGTGCTGGATATGTTGGCGATGATCAGCTTGCCCGGCGCGCGCGGCAGCAGGTAGTCGGCGAGCAGGGGCAGCACCAACTCTTCGGAAACCGGCGTGCCGTCTTCGGCGGCCAGCGCCACGCGGTCGGAATCCACATCGAAGAGGAAGCCGGCATCCGCGCGCAGCGGTTGCATCAAGGGCGCAAGCTGCAGCGCCACGGCGGCGCGCGTGGTGGATGGCTCGTGGGCAAAGGCGACGCCTTCGATCTGCTCGTTGATCAGAATGAATTCGGTGCCGAAGCGCTGGTTGGCGCGGCGCAGGATCAGCGAGGACGTGCCGTTGCAGCAATCCACCAGGACGCGGAATTTGCGCAGGGCGGCGAAGTCGTAGTTGGCGGCCAGGTCGTCGAGGTAGCGGTCGATGGCGCGGGTTTCGGGCGTGACGGCCCCCATGCGGGTCCAATCGACGAAGGCGAATTTCTTCAGGTGGTAGATGTCCAGCAGTTCGCCGGCTTCGGCGGTGGAAAGGTAGGTGCCCTCGCGGCCGAAGAACTTGAGCGCGTTCCACTCGGCGCTGTTGTGGCTGGCGCCGATGGAGACGCCGCCGGCGGCATCGCGGCGGCGGATGGAGTGCTGGATCACGGGCGTGGGCGCGATGCCCAGATCGATCACATCGCGGCCGCATGCGAGCAGTCCGGCCAGCAGGCCTTCGCGGATCATGACGCCCGACGCGCGCGGGTCGCGGCCGATCACCACGGCGCCGCCCGGTTCGAGGAAGGTGCCGAAGGCGGCGGCGAAATCCAGCACGTGCGAGGCGGTGAGCCCGGAGCCGACCACACCGCGCAGGCCGACGTGGGAAATTCGCAACGATTTGGCGGCTTGTGGAGAGATCATTTGTGCCTCATGGGACCAGCTTCAGCAGGCCAAAGGCTTGCGGTACGTGAAAACTGGCTTCTCCGGTGGGCTGCCAGGCGATGAATTTGCGGCCCGGCTCGCGGCCCTGGCAGCGGTAGAAATTGATGCGCATTTCCAGACCGGCGGCGGGCGGGCGGTTATCGATGGAATGGAGGGGGATGCGCATCTCGCCGTACCAGATCTTCTCACGCGCGTCGATGCGGGCCTTCACGGCGAATCCGGAATTCCAGAGCCAGCCGCCTTCCGGGAGCGGGTTCACGCGGTCGATATCCAGATCCACCCATTCGCCTTGCGGGGATACTTCGAACTCTTTGTAGCGGGTGATGCGATCGAAATCGCTGCCCACGAAAACCTCGGCCACATCCCAGTTCCAGAGCTGATTGGTCTCGGCGGCCGTGGACGGTTTCGGTTTCAGATGCAACTCCTGGTAGGGGCAAATGAACAGGAA
>JBEKPZ010000543.1:0-2854 GCA_049520215.1 Bryobacteraceae bacterium
CCGATTCCATCGAGCAATTGAAATTGGCCGGCGTCGCGGATTTCGTGCACGTGCGCGTAAATGCGGCGGAGGTTTTGCGCGCCTGGCAGCAGCGTCTGGGGGTGCGGGACTGAAGGGGCGGCCTGAGAGGCCGCCGCAGGCTGAGAGCCTGCCCCACATTAATAACTATGCGACCTGATTTTTCCAAAATCGATTACAAGCCAACGCCTGCGCCCGCCGCGCCGCGCGCGGACGGCCCCGAGTGGCTCGCCCCGGAACACATCGCCATCCGGCCCTGGTACACGCGCGCGGATCTGGAGGGCATGGAGCACCTGGCCTACGCCGCCGGTCTGCCGCCTTATTTGCGCGGCCCCTATTCCACCATGTACGCGCGCCAACCCTGGACCATCCGCCAGTACGCGGGCTTCTCCACGGCCGAGGAATCCAACGCCTTCTACCGGCGCAATCTGGCGGCGGGCCAGAAGGGTCTGTCGGTGGCTTTCGATCTGCCCACCCACCGCGGCTACGATTCGGACCACGAGCGCGTAGTCGGCGACGTGGGCAAGGCGGGCGTGGCCATCGACTCCGTGCTGGACATGAAGATCCTCTTCGACCAGATTCCGCTCGACCAGATGTCGGTGTCGATGACCATGAACGGCGCCGTGCTGCCCATCATGGCGTTCTACATCGTGGCAGCCGAAGAGCAGGGCGTGTCTCCGGAGAAGCTCAGCGGCACCATTCAGAACGACATCCTGAAAGAGTTCATGGTCCGCAACACGTACATCTATCCGCCGGACGGCTCCATGCGGATCATCGGCGATATCTTCCGCTACACCTCCCAGAAGATGCCGAAATTCAACTGCATCAGCGTCAGCGGCTATCACATGCAGGAAGCCGGCGCCACGGCCGATTTGGAACTCGCTTACACGCTGGCCGACGGCTTGGAATACCTGCGCACCGGCATCCGCGCGGGTTTGGATATCGACAGCTTCGCGCCGCGCATCTCCTTTTTCTGGGGCATCGGCATGCACCACTTCATGGAGATCGCCAAGATGCGCGCCGCGCGCGTGCTATGGGCCAAGCTGGTGAAACAGTTGAACCCGAAAAATCCGAAGTCCATGGCGCTGCGCACGCATTGCCAGACCTCCGGCTGGAGCCTGACCGCGCAAGATCCGTTCAACAACGTAGTTCGCACTTGCGTGGAAGCGTTGGCCGCCGCGTTGGGCCACACGCAATCGCTGCACACCAACGCGCTCGATGAAGCCCTGGCGCTGCCCACGGATTTTTCCGCGCGCATCGCCCGCAACACGCAGATCTACCTGCAGGAAGAGACGGAGATTACCAAAGTCGTCGATCCGTGGGGTGGCTCGTATTACGTGGAGAAGCTGACCGACGAGCTGATGCACCGGGCCTGGCAGCTCATCCAGGAAGTGGAGCAATTAGGCGGCATGGCCAAGGCCATCGAAACCGGGCTGCCCAAGATGCGCATCGAAGAAGCCGCCGCGCGCAAGCAGGCGCGCATCGATTCCGGCAAGGACATCATCGTGGGCATCAATGCCTATCAGACCGATTCCGATGGCGATGCCGCGCTGGATGTCCGGGTGGTGGACAACACCGCCGTCCGCAAATCGCAACTCGCCCGCCTGGAAGAACTACGGCGCGGGCGCGACGTGGTGGCGGTGCAGGATTCTCTCGCGGCACTCACGCGATGCGCCGAAACGGGAGATGGTAACTTGCTCGAACTGGCGGTTGTCGCGGCACGCCGGCGCGCCTCGCTGGGCGAAATCTCGATGGCGCTGGAACGCGTGTGGGGCCGCTACCAGGCGGTCACCCGCACCATTTCCGGGGTATACTCGGCGGAAAGCAAGATGGACGAAAACTTTCAGAAGGCCCGCCACATGGCGGATGAATTCGCCGCCGCCGAGGGCCGCCGTCCGCGCATGCTGGTGGCCAAGATGGGGCAGGATGGCCACGACCGCGGCTCCAAGGTGATCGCCACCGCGTTCGCCGACTTGGGCTTCGACGTGGATATCGGCCCGCTTTTCCAGACTCCGCGCGAGGTGGCGCGCCACGCCGTGGAGAACGATGTCCACGTGCTGGGCGTTTCGTCGCTGGCGGCGGGGCACAATACGCTGGTGCCGCAAGTGATCGAGGAACTCAAAAAGCTCGGCCGCGAGGACATCCTGGTGATCGTCGGCGGCGTGATTCCGCCGCAGGACTACGACTTTCTCTACAAGAACGGCGTAGCGGGCATCTTCGGACCCGGCACGGTGATTCCGCTGGCCGCGCAGGAGATTTTGAAAACGCTGTCCGCGGCCCCGGTGGAGAGAGTCTGATGATAGGCTGGCGGCCAGAGCCGGCTGAGAGCCGGCTGCGGGTAGTATTGCCCGCCCCACAATGATTCCCCGGCGGCGCCTGGCCCGCGACGAATACGTGGAAGGTGTGCTGCGCGGCGACCGCACCATCCTCAGCCGCGCCATCACCCTCATCGAAAGCTTGCACGCGGAAGATATCGAGCTGGCGCAGGACGTCTTGGAGCAGTGCCTGCCCTACTCCGGCGATTCCATCCGCGTGGGCATCACCGGCGTGCCAGGCGTGGGCAAAAGCTCGCTCATCGAGGTGCTGGGCGTGTACCTCACCGGCGCGCGCGCGGAGAAAGTCGCGGTGCTGGCCGTGGACCCCTCCAGCCAGGTATCGCGCGGCAGCATCCTGGGCGACAAGACGCGCATGGAAGCGCTGGCCAACGACGATCGCGCCTTCATCCGGCCGTCGCCCTCCGGCGGATCGCTGGGCGGCGTGGCCCGCCGCACGCGCGAAACCATGCTGCTGTGCGAAGCCGCCGGATATCACAACGTGCTGGTGGAAACCGTGGGCG
>JBEKPZ010000544.1:0-2809 GCA_049520215.1 Bryobacteraceae bacterium
AAGCTCTCATCGCCAAAGCGGGATTCCACGGGCGGCGTGTATCCGATGGACTCCGCGCGGAATTCGCACTTGCCGGAAGGCGTGCCGAAGCCACCGTTGGCGAAGGGCAGGAATGCATCGCCTGCGGGGGCCACCCGCAGCCGCACGAAGCGCTCGCGTTCCAGATCCTCGAGCGTGATGCCGCGCACGAAGGGATGATCGGACGCGAGCAGGGTGCGGATCATGTCGTCTTCCGAATCGCCAAAGCAGGCATCGTCGAAGCCCATCCGCGCCGCGAGCGCGCGAAAAACCTCCACGTTCGATCTGGTTTCGCCCGGCGGCGCGAGCGCCGTCCGCGCCAATTGCAGGTAATAGTGGCCGTAGGCGTAGTATACGTCGGTGTGTTCCAGGAAGGTGGTCGCGGGCAGCAGGAAATCGGCGAAGTCGGCGGTGTCGTTTTGGAACTGTTCCAGCACCACCGTGAACAAATCGCCGCGCTGGAGGCCGCGCCGTACGGCATTCTGGCTCGGAGCTATCGCGGCGGGGTTCGAGTTGTAGACCACCAGGGCCTTCACCGGCGGGCCGGTCACTTCGTTTAGCGCCTCACCCAGCAGAGACATATTCAACATGCGCGCCTCGCGGCCCAGCGCGCGCCATTGCAGATCGGCGCGCTCCAGCCCGGCGCGGTTCAGGTGAAAGGCTTGCGAGGTGGAAAGCTGCAAGCCGCCGCCCACGTCTTTCCACGAGCCGGTCAGCGCGGGCAACAGCGCGATGGTGCGCACCGCCATCGCGCCGCGTTCGCTGCGCTGCACGCCGTAGTTCAGGCGGATGGCGGCGGGACGCGTGGTGGCGTACTCCCGCGCGAGCGCCACGATCTCGTCTCTCGCGAGGCCGGTCAGGGCGGCGGCGCGCTCGGGCGGATACTCTTTGACCTTTGCGGCAAGTTCGGCGAACCCGGCGGTATAGCGGGCGATGTAATCGGCATCGTAAAGCCGCTCGCCGGCGATGACGTGCATCATGCCCAGCGCCAGCGCCGTGTCGCTGCCGGGATTGATGAAGAAGTGCTTGTCCGCGGCCGCGCCCGTGCGATTGCGCCGCGGATCGATAGTGTAGAATCTTGCGCCGTTGCGGCGCGCCTCCACGATGAACGGCCACAGATGCACGTTGGTACCGAGCACGTTCGCGCCCCAGGCGATAATCAGCTTGGAGTGCCGGAACTGCTCGGGCTCGGTGCCGTAGCGGAAGCCCAGCGCTTCGGTCAGCCCGGCGCCGCCCGCCGACGAACAGATGGTGCGGTCGAGGCGCGAGGCCCCCAGCCGGTGAAAAAAACGCCGGTCCATGCCGGAGCCGTTCAGCAGTCCCATGGTGCCCGCATAGCTGTAGGGCAGAATGGCCTCCGGGCCGAATTCCGCGGCGATGGCTTTCAGGCGCGCGGCGATCTCGTCCAGGGCCTCGTCCCAAGCGACACGGACGAAGCGGCCCTCGCCCTTGGCGCCGGCGCGCCGCATAGGATAAAGCAGGCGAGTGGGCGAGTACTCGCGCTCCAGATAACGCGCTACTTTGCCGCACAAAAATCCGCGCGTCACCGGATGCGTCGGGTCGCCGCGCAGACGGGTGGCCTTGCCGGCGCCGTCGATCGAGACCAGCACGGCGCACGCATCCGGGCAGTCCAAGGCGCACACGGAATGGCGGATTTCTGGCACGTTACGAGGATTATAGCAAGGCCGGGTCACTGCGGGCCCAGGTTCTCATACCACTTCAGATTCGCGGTGGCCGCGCCGATGCAGGCGATATCCGGGCGCCCGTCGCCGTTCAAATCCGCGATGGCGCACGCCGCGGCTGAGATGCTGTTGTCCAGCACGGTTTTCGTCCACGCGGCGCCTTTGGCATCCTGCGCGTAGTAGACGTTGACGCCCTTGCCGCGATAGCCGGCGATCACTTCGTCGGCGCCATCGCCGTTCAGATCGGCAGTGAGAATGGTGTGGCCATCGGCGAGCGAATCGTCGATCACGTGGCGCTGCCACGCGCCGGCGCTTTCCTGGTAGATGGCCACCTGATTACCGTGCCACGGCTCGATGGTGGCCAGAAAACGCCGCTTGCCCAGATGGCCGACAGCCACGTCGCTCGACCCGGATTTGGGCCACGGCGCGGGATCGCCTTTGGTAATTTCGGTGCGGCTCCAGCGTCCATCCTTACCAAGTTTGTTCAGGTGGATGCCGGTGAAGCCGGCGGTCAGGATTTCATCGCGGCCGTCGCCGTCCCAGTCCACGATATAGATGCCGTGAACCACGCCCTCATCCTGTTCCGAGATGGTCTGGCGCTTCCATTCGCCGGGCCGGTAGAACACCAGCGGCGTGTGCGCGCGGTCTTCGGGCCTGTCGACAGTGGCGGCGGTTAGCGGCTGGTTGACCAGCACCTTCTTACCGCTGCCATCGATATCGGCCCACCGCAGGCGGTGCGAAGTGGGCAGCCGGTCGATCTCCCGGATAGTCCAGGGCTGGCGCGGGTCGCCATTGTGGCGGAGCACGGACACGATGCCGGCGCTGCTCTTCGCGTTCATGGAAAAGCCGGAGGCCAGCACGATTTCAGGAATGCCGTCGCCGTCCACGTCCCGGGCCGCCAGGTTGATCATGCCGGAGAGATTTTGGGCGATGACGTGGCGCTGCCAGCCGGGATTCTCGAACCACACCAGCTCGGTCATGCCGCTCGCAAGCGCGACGAGGTCGGGCTTGCCGTCGTGGTTCATGTCGACCGCCACGACTTGGTAGCCGCCTGTCAGGCCGGTAGCAACGGTGTGTTCGGCAAAGCGCGCGGGCGGTGCGGCGGAGAG
>JBEKPZ010000545.1:0-2763 GCA_049520215.1 Bryobacteraceae bacterium
ATTTTCCTCGACGAAATCGACAAGATCGCCGGGCGCGAAACCGGCCACGGTCCGGATGTCAGCCGCGAGGGCGTGCAGCGCGATATTCTGCCCATCGTCGAGGGCACCACCGTCAATACGCGCTACGGTTTCGTGCGCACGGACCACATTCTGTTCATGGCCGCCGGCGCCTTCCATGTCTCCAAGCCCGCCGACATGATCCCGGAGTTGCAGGGCCGCTTCCCCATCCGCGTGGAGCTGAAATCGCTCACCGTGGAGGATTTCATCCGCATTCTGCGCGAGCCCAAGAACGCGCTCGCCAAGCAGTACACCGCGTTGATGGAAACCGAGGGCATCAAGCTGACCTTCACCGACGACGCGCTGGAGGAAGTCGCCAAGTTCGCCGCGCAGGTCAATCAGAGTTCCGAGAATATCGGCGCTCGCCGCCTGCACACCATCATGGAGAAGTTGCTCGAAGAAGTCTCCTTCGAGGGTCCGGATTTGAAGAAGAAGACGGTCAAGGTAGACGCCGCCTATGTGCGGAAGCAGCTAGCCGACATTGTCAAGGATCAGGATCTCAGCCGCTACATCTTATAGGAGTTTGGCCTTTTCGTGGGGCAGGCCCCCGGCCTGCGCGGGGCTCTCAGCCCCGCTCTTCCTGGCATTCGACCAGCGCATTTTCAACAGCGGAAAAGCGCACCACGCGGAATCCGCGCCAAGAGTTACCTTGCAAGTTTCTTTCCCGAGGGCAACGCCAAGGCACTGCCCAAGCGGTTCGCGGACCTCCCAGAAGCGCTCACCAGCCGAAACGACCTTGAGATACGTAGTCCGTCGTATCTTGAACAGAAGCAGATCGCCCTCTCGCCCTCTCGCCGCGTCGCTTTTGCCATAATGGATCGGATCACCCACCATGCCAGAACTAGTCCAATATACCGTCCAAGATGACGTGGCCATCGTCACCATAAACAATCCGCCCGTGAACGCCCTCAGCCCCGGCGTGCCCGAAGGCATCGACACGTGCGTGGCGCGTGCCGCCGCCGACCCCGCCGCCAAGGCTATGGTGCTCATCGGCGCGGGCAATACCTTCATTGCCGGCGCCGATATCAAGGTCTTCGGCACCATCCCGAACCGCGAAGTCTCCATCGACCGTTCGCATCGCGTGCACGCCCTGTTGCGCCGCATCGAAGACTGTCCCAAACCGGTCGTGTGCGCCATACACGGCACCGCGCTGGGCGGCGGCCTCGAGTTCGCCATGGCCTGCCACTATCGCGTGGCAGTGCCCGGCGCCAAGGTCGGACAGCCCGAAGTGCTGCTGGGCATCATCCCCGGCGCGGGCGGAACCCAGCGCCTTCCGCGTCTCTGCGGCGTGGCCACTGCCGTGGAACTCTGCACGCAGGGCCAGCACATCGGCGCGAAGCGCGCGCTGGCCGAAGGCATCGTCGACCAAATAGTCGATGGCGACCTGCTGGCGGGCGCCATCGCCTTCGCGCGCGCCAAGGCCGCGGCGGGCGAAACCCGCAAGGTCCGCGAGCAGGACGCCAAGATCGCCGATCATGCCGCCGCAGCCGCCGCCCTCGATGCCGCCCGCGCCAGTTTGAAAAAGATCGCGCGCGGCGCGCACGCGCCCTACGCCGCCGTCGAGGCCATTGCCGCCGGCGTCCTACACGGCTTCGACGCCGGCTCCGCGCGCGAAATCGACCTGTTCGCCGATTGCGTCCTCTCCGCCGAATCCCGCAACCTCATCCGCCTGTTCTTCGCCGAGCGCGAAGCCGCCAAGGTTCCCGGCGTGCCCAAGGACACGCCCACCGCCGAAATCCGCACGGCGGCGGTAGTCGGCGCAGGCACCATGGGCGGCGGCATCGCCATGAACTACGCCAACGCCGGCATCCCCGTGCTGCTCAAGGAGTCCGATCAGGCGGCCCTCGACCGCGGCCTCGCCACCATCCGCCGCAACTACGACATCTCCGCCTCCAAAGGCAAAATGACCCCCGAGCAGGTCGACCGCGTCATGTCCCTGATCCGCCCCACCCTCACTTACGACGGTTTCGATCAGGTCGATATCGTGGTCGAAGCCGTATTCGAAAACCTGGACCTGAAGAAGTCCGTGTTTGCCGATCTCGGACGCGTCACGAAGCCCGATTGCGTGCTGGCCTCCAATACTTCCACGCTCGATATCGATCAATTCGCGCAATCCAGCGGGCGCCCCGCCAACGTCATCGGCCACCACTTCTTCAGCCCCGCGAACGTGATGAAGCTCATGGAAATCGTGCGCGGCCGCGAGTCCGGCAACCAGACCATCGCCACCTCGCTCAAGCTCGCGAAGAAGCTGAACAAGGTCGGCGTGGTGGTGGGCAACTGTTTCGGCTTCGTCGCCAACCGCATGCTCGCCTACTACATGCGCGAAGGCTATCTGCTGCTGGAAGAAGGCGCCAGCGTCCCGCAAATCGACCACGTCCTGACCCGATTCGGCATGCCCGTGGGGCCGTTCGGCATGCAGGATATCGCGGGCATCGATGTGGGCGCGCGCATCCGGCAGTATTTGCGCTCCATCGGCAAGAGCCGCCTCGAAGGGCCCGAATCGCCCGTGCCCGACTGGCTCTATGAGATGGGCCGCTACGGCCAGAAGACCGGTGCTGGATGGTATCGCTACGAAGCCGGCAGCCGTACGCCCACCCCCGATCCGCTGATCGAAGAGTTGGCCGAAAAGGCGGCGCACGCGCGGGGCATCGCGCGGCAGCCCGTCTCCGACGACGAGATCCTGTCGCGCATCATGGTGGCGCTCGC
>JBEKPZ010000546.1:0-2733 GCA_049520215.1 Bryobacteraceae bacterium
AACCACGTCATGATCCAGAATGAGAGCGGTTTCGAAACCAGCCATCGCCGGAAACGCGAGGGCTCCGGCGGACCCGCCGCGGCGGTCAGCATGAAGGCCGCAATCAGCAGGGTTGGGATCAGCACCGCGTAGACGTGGAAGACGAGCATGATTGCGGTGAACACTACCAGCACTCCGATGAAAATGCGCAGCCGCCGCTCGCGGTTGCGCAGCCAAACGCCGTCGGATTCGATGTTGATGTCGAAGTACGGAATCACGATCAGCGCCAACACCACCATGGTGGGAATCAGCACGCCCGCCACGAACGGCGGGAAGTAGTGCAACAGTTCCTGCAAGCCCAGAAAGTACCAGGGCGCCTTGGCCGGGTTGGGGGTGTGCATGGGGTCGGCCAGTTGTTCGAGCGGCGCGTCCCAGATCAGCGAGATGATGACCAGCGCGATGGCCAGAATCTCAATGGCCACGGCCGCCCGGAAGAGGCCTTCCGGATAGGTCATCACCACGGAATCGTCCTGCGCTTTTACCTGCGGCGAGGTGCGGCGCGTGACGAACGCCACGCGCACCGGCGTGCGGCGCGCGTCGGAATCGAATTGCGCGGCAAACTTAGGATTGGGCGGCTCACTCATGGGATTCCTTATGGCCCGTGTACAGGCCTCCGTCCTTGCGGATGCGCCAGAAGTGCACGGCGATGAACAGAATCGCCGCCAGCGGCAGAATCACGCAGTGCAACACATAGAAGCGCAGCAGGGCGTTGGCGTTCACGGTATTGCCGCCCAGCATGAGGAAGCGGACCTTCTGGCCCATCACCGGCACGGCGGACATGATATTCGACCCCACCGTGATGGCCCAGTAAGCCAACTGGTCCCAGGGCAGCAGGTAGCCTGTGTAACTGAGCAGCAGCGTGAGGATGAGCAGGACCACCCCGACAACCCAGTTGAACTCGCGCGGCTTCCGATACGCGCCGCGATAGAACACCTTGAACATGTGCGCGAAGACCAGCAGGACCATGGTGTGCGCCGACCAGCGGTGCAGGTTACGCAGGAACACCCCGGCCGAGACCACGAATTGCAGATCCTTCATGTCCGCGTAGGCTTGCGGCACCGATGGATGGTAGTAGAGCATCAGCAGGATGCCGGTTACGACCAGGATCAGGAAAGTACCGAAGCTGAGCGTTCCCAGGTACCACGTGACGCTGAATTGGAGGGCGCGCTCGCGGGCCTTGACCGAGGCCAGGTGCAGGAAGACGTTCTGCTGGATGGCCATCGACCGGCGCAGATTGTTGGCGCCACTGCCGCCGCGGAAGACGGAGCGCCAGACGCGAGTGTCGCGGATGTCTTGAAGAGTCATCAGGTCCTCAGGTATTGCTTTGGCGGAATGACGGAGGCGCGATCCACCAGCAGTTCGCCTTCATCGCCGATCCAGACTTTGAGCCAAGGCAGGCCGCGCGGCGCGGGCCCCTCCAGCTTTACTCCCTGTTCGCTGAACTTGCTGCCGTGACACGGGCAGGCGATGATGCCCAAGTCGGCGTTCCACACCGTGAGGCAGCCGAGATGGGTGCACGTGGCGGACAGCGCGTAGAAACCCTCCGGGCCGTGAATGATGTAAATGCCGGCTTCCAGATCCTGGGTTACCGAACCGCGCGGATAACGGTCCGGCTTGCCCGCGTTGGCGATCGGCGACGGCTCGTAGAGCACGTTGGGAGAGAGATAGGAATATCCAAACACCCCTGCGCCCGCGCAGGCCACGGCCACCGAGCCGACTCCCAGCTTGATGAACGCTTCGCGCCGGGTGGGTTGTGTTTTGTCGTCTTCTGGCATGCTTGTTCCTTCAGTGGGAAGTCGGCGCCGATTGGCAATCGGCGCGCAGGATTTCATCCTGCCCCACAATACTGAATGCCTCCATGGTGATTACATTCACCGGGCAGCGCTCCGCGCACAGGCCGCACCGGATACACCGGGTTTCGTCTTTGAGCATGGCCGAACCGGTAATCACGCCCAGTTCTTCCGCCGCCACATCATCCAACTCCACGCGATAAAGCTGCTCGTTGGCGCGGATCTCGCCCAGCACCTCCGGCGGAAATTCGATCTGCTCCAGCGGCACGATCCGCAGGCACTCCTCCGGACAAACATCGGCGCAGCCGCCGCACAGGATGCACTGCGAGCCGTCCGGTTCGTTACCTTCGAATACGGTGTTGATCCAGCAGCGCAGACAGCGGCGCGCCTCGGCCATGGCCGACTGCTCGTCGAAGCCGATCTCCACCTCCGTCACGCCGGTGCGACGCTCCAGCGGCAGCATGGGCACCGGCTGGCGCGACAGATTCATGAAGTCCGCAAACATGCGGTGGTGATCGAGCACTTCCACCACAATCTCCGGATCGGGGTGCTTGCGCCCGGTGAGATGCTCGTCGATGGCGATGGCGATGCGCTTGCCGTCGCCCACGCTATCGATGATCAGGCGCGGCCCGAACACGCAGTCTCCACCCGCGAACACGCCGGCCGCCGAGGTCATGAGGGTTTCGCGGTCCGCCACGATCAACCCGCGCGGCGACACCCGCACGCCGTCCTCTGGCTTCAGGAAATCCAAATTGGGAGCCTGCCCGATAGCCAGGATGACGGTGTCGCACTCGATGACGGATTCGCTGTTCTCGTAGAATGCGGGGTTGAACCGCCCGTTGGCGTCGAAAACACGCATGGTCTTCAATGTTTCGAGGCCGGTCACTTTGCCGTCGCGCCCCAG
>JBEKPZ010000547.1:0-2711 GCA_049520215.1 Bryobacteraceae bacterium
TCGAGACCCTGGCCAGTTCACTTAAGGTCTTTGGCACGTCGCAATGGTGCAGAATATCGACGATAAGGACGAAGTCGAATTCCCCATCCTGGTAAGATAGCCTCTCCGCAGGCATTTGCTGAAAGTCCACGTTGAGCTCGTAGCGCGCCGCTAAATCCCGGCCGATGGCCAGCAACTCTGCACTCAGGTCGAAGGCCGAAACTTGGGCACCGAGCGTCGCCAGCAGAACCGCATCGTGGCCAAATCCACAACCCACAACCAGCGCCCTACGGCCGTGCATGTCCTTACGAGTGATCTGGCGGTACATCTCCCAATAGGCGTTCCACCAGCGCCGTTCTGTAAGCGACACGACGGCGAAATCGATCGAGCCAAACTTCTCCGCATACTGTCGCGCGTGGTCCTTGTGATATTCGATCTCGCGGCGTTGCCGTTCAGATAATTCGGGAAGAGCGTCGTTACCTTGCATCGGAATCACATCCCCCGCTGAAGTGCCTGGTAGAGCAGGTGCGCATTATCGTTTCACGTTGGGCTCGGCGTCTGCCGAGAGATTCGGCCCCGCCATAATGTCAGCAGTTGAGAATAGCCACCCTTCATCGCTCTTCAGCACGGCCGCGATACGCGCCCGCACCTCCGCGTCCGGCTGCCGGAACCCGTTCACGATCTTGCTGAGCAGCGTCTCGTGAATCCCGATGAGCTGAGCCAGCCGGTTCTGGCGGATCCCGCTCCGCCACAATTGCAACTTCAGATTCGGATACATACGCCTATGCCGCAACCCGCCGGCTGTTCCCTACCGGCTCCACGTCCCGGATGTCCACTTCCGCCGCGACCGACTGCGCAATCAGGGCCACGGAAATCACCAGTCGGGCACGATTCTTGAACCGTACCAGCGTCCCTTCCAGGTCCTGCAGGGCGCCCCGCTTCACCCGAACCCGCACGCCTTCCCGCAGGAATGGGTGCGCATGATAAGGCACATTGGCTCTCAGCAGGCCCTGGACCGCCTCGATCTCGTCGGCCGGTACCGCTTCGATTACGCCGCCATTCCCGAGAATCCGCACCACGCCGGGGGTGTGCAGAACTGGCAGGCGCAACTCCGAGGAGTCGGCAAAGCGCACGAACACGTATCCCGGGAAGAGCGGGACGGCCACTTTTTTCTTTCGGTCCTTCCACTGATGGGTTTCATCGTAAGCCGGGAAGTAGTTCTCAAAGCCCTTGGACGCAAGTTCGCCCGCCACGCGCTGTTCGAAATTCGAACGCGTGTGTAAGGCGTACCAGCACGCTTGCCCGGATATCTCTTCAACCTGAGTGAGCATATATAGCTCCGCCCCTTCACTTACAGGACCAGTTTCCCGTAAATGCCAGATAAAAAACCACTTACCTAAAGAATATTCAATCCGAATGCTTTGGCGCTTCCGCCAACCGGCACCGCGCCGCTAGCCCGCTTTTTCGTACCGCGCATAGTTTCCGTAATAATAGGGCGAGCTATACCGCCCCAGAAACCAGTTCGGCACGCAGTTCAACACCGCTCCGATCAATTTGTCCTCAGGGATCAACTCCAGCGCCGCCTTGCACTGCTTGCGGTTGGTACGGTCCGGACGCACCACCATGACCACTCCGTCGCACTCGGCCTGAATCAAATCGTAGTCCGCCACGGCCGCAACCGGAGGCGAATCCAGGATCACATATCGAAACACCTGCCGCAGCCGTGTACACAATGCCGGCCAAGGCGAGGAGTCCAGCAATTCCGCGGGATTTCCCTTCGCTTCTCCCGCAGCGAGCACGCACAGGTTCGGCAATTGCTCGGTCTGCACGAGCGCCTCCTCAAGCGTGCAGCCGCCTCGCAGCACCTCGGCCAGCCCAGGTTCTTTCGGCAGCCCCAGTAGCGTGTGAATCATCGAGCGGCGGAAATCGGAATCCATCAGCAAAACCTTTGAGTCGGTCTTCAGCGACAGCGCGCCGGCCAGGTTCACGGCGGTGATGGTCTTACCATCGCCGGCGCCGGCACTTGAAACCACAATCATGCGCGGCCGCCTGGGGTGCTGAAGGAGCTTTGTACGGAGGATACGATATTGCTCGTTCGCTTCCCAGTGGTCGCCGTCGAATGGCAGCACGGGTACTTTACTCGGAATTCGCAGCGGCAACGTCCGGATGGCGGAGAGGCTGATCTCCTGCGTCGAAGCAGCGGAGGCGGCGGCGTGGTCGGAAGGATCCCCGGCATGGCCGTTGCCGCCCAAAGGCGATAGAGCAGCGTCCGCGATCTCTCCTGATTGGCGTTTCAGTGCTTCGAAAACCTTGCTCATTGCATTCCCTGTTTATTGCACCAGTCCCAGCCTGCCGGCCCATCGCCCCAAGAATGAGCGGGTCGTTCCGTTCCCATTCCCATATCGTTCCAGAGTGCGGAGCGTCAACGGCTCCAGGACCATCGGCTCCATCGCGGTCTCCGCCGGGGCGGACGCGGGCGGCGGGGCCGGGAGGCTGAGTTTCAGATCCGCAGCGGCTTCCCGTATGTGCTTTTCGCCGACCACTCTCGATCCATCGCCAAAAGCGAAGATCAGGGCGTTATCGCAAACGGCATTGATCACGCGGGGGATACCCTGTGAACAATGCGCGATCTGCATCACGGCCTCGGGCGCGAACGGATCTGCCTGGGCGCCGCCTGCCGTGGTCCAACGGTATCGGATATATTGAACTACTTCATCTGGAGAGAGCGCCTC
>JBEKPZ010000548.1:0-2696 GCA_049520215.1 Bryobacteraceae bacterium
CGGGCCACTGTGCGCAGGCGGGAGATTGCCATCCGGCTCGCTGTGGGCGCCTCTCGCGGGCAGCTTATCAGGCAGTTGCTGGTGGAAAGTGGAACGCTCGCGCTGGCGGGCGGATTGATCGGCCTGCTGCTATCCGAGAACCTGACGGAGGGCCTGCTGGGGATGCTGCCGGCCGATTCCACGGGCGGCTGGCTGACCCCGCAATTGGACTTGCGCCTACTTGGTTTCAGCGTGGCGCTGTCCCTGCTTACGGGACTGCTGTTCGGCTTGACGCCCGCGCTCCAATCCACGCGGGCAGGTGTGGCGCCGGCGCTGAAGGAACAGGCTTCGGGCTCCAGCGCCGCCGGTGCGCGATCGCGTACGCGGCAAGGGCTGATCGTGATTCAGATCTCGATTTCCTTGTGCCTGCTGATCGGAGCGGCCTTGTTCACGCGCAGCCTGTTGAACCTGCTCCGCAGCGACCCGGGCTTCCGCACGGACCACGTCGTTACTCTGACCATCGATCCGGGTCTGAGCGGTTACACTTTCGAGCGCAGACTCGCCCTGTTTCGCGATTTGCGGCAAAGGCTGGGCAACCTGCCCGGGGTCGATGCCGCGGCCAGCGGCTGGCTTGTTCCGCTGGGCGGCTGGGGATGGGGCAACGGCGTCAAAGTCCCCGGATCGCGCAATGCCGGCGAGCATTACGCCGTTTGCAACGAGAACTCCGTGAGTCCGGGGTACTTCGCCGCTCTGGGAATCCCGCTTGTGGCCGGACGGGATTTCAACGCCGGCGATAGCGCTATCGCGGCCAGTGTCGTCATCGTCGATCGGACGTTTGCCCGGTTCCTCTTCGAAGACGCCAACCCCGTCGGGCGCCATGTCCGCTTGGGTTCCAACGATGCCGATTCGGAAATCGTGGGCGTGGTCGAGGATTCCCGCATCAACGACGTGCGCGAGAAGCCGCCGCACATTTTGTATGCGCCCTTCGAACAAGGCGGTGACGACTTCACGCGCCAAGCCGCCTTCTTCGTGCGCACGCACGGCGACGAACGGAAGGTGATGAACTTGGCGCGGGCGGCCGTCAAAGGGTTGGACGCCAACCTTCCGATCGAACGCCTCACCTCTATGAAGGCGATGATCGACGACTCCATTTACACGGACCGGCTGATGGCGACCCTGGCCACCGCGTTCGGCGCGTTGGCGGCGATTCTGGCCGCAGTCGGTCTTTATGGGACGATCTCGTACTCCGTGACGCGCCGCACGCGTGAATTCGGCATCCGGCTGGCGCTGGGAGCGCCCGCGGAGGGCATCCTGCTGTTTGTCCTGCGCGAAACAGGCTGGCTGATCGCGATTGGCGTCGCACTGGGACTGCCGGCGAGCTACCTGCTGGCGCGCCTGGCGGAATCGGAACTCTACGGCATTCGCGCGCACGATCCGTGGGCGCTGGCCGGCGCGGCGTTTCTAATCGTAGTCGTCGGATTATTGGCCGGACTGGCGCCTGCGATCAGAGCTATGCGCGTTGAGCCGGTAAGCGCATTGAGATACGAATAGACCTTGCCACGGCGACGACCGCTCCCTTACGGTCGCGGCTCGGTGACTTTGCCTAGCGTAGCGGTTCCCGTCAGATGCCCTTGGCGCGCAAGCACGCGCCTGATAGGATAGGACTTAAACCTATGCGACTACGTGTGCTGGGAATGGTGGTGGCGGGCGGAAAGGGTACCCGGCTGTACCCGCTGACCAAGGAACGTGCCAAGCCCGCTGTCCCCTTCGGCGGGAAGTACCGCATCATCGACTTCGTCCTGAGCAATTTCATCAACTCGGGCATCTACTCCATTTACGTGCTGACGCAGTTCAAGAGCCAGTCGCTGCTGCAGCATCTGAGCGAGGGATGGCAATTCGGCGGTTTGCTGAAGACGCAATTCATCATTCCGGTGCCGGCCCAGATGCGCTCGGCCGGTGAAACCTGGTATCAGGGCACGGCCGACGCCATCTATCAGAACATCAACCTGGTGGAGCAGGCCGATCCACACGTGGTGGCGATCTTCGGCGGCGACCACATCTACCGCATGAACATCAACAGCATGATCGAGTTCCACGAGCAGAAGAGCGCCACGGTGACGGCGGCCGCGATCCCCGTGGATAAGAAATTCGCCTCGGAGTTCGGCGTCATCGAAGCGGCTCCGGACGGGCGGATTATCGCCTTCCACGAAAAACGGGCGGACGCTCCCACCATACCCGGCGATCCCGAGCGCGTCTACGCCTCCATGGGCAACTACGTCTTTTCCACGCGCACCCTGCTGCGCGAACTGTATGAGGATGCCACCAACGAAAGCAGCTCACACGATTTTGGCCACGACATCCTGCCTAAGCTGGCCGGCAACTCCGAAATGTTCGCCTACGATTTCCAGACCAACCGCATTTCAGGCGAAGCGGCCGATTCGGCCGCCTACTGGCGCGATGTCGGGACCATCGACGCCTATTACGACGCCAATATGGACCTGCGCTCCGTCAAGCCCGCGCTGAATCTGTATAACCGGCAATGGCCTCTGCGCACGGCCAGCTATCCGGAGCCGCCCGCCAAATTCACGTTCGACGACGAAAACCGGCGCGGCGAGGCTATCGATTCCATCTGCTCCGGCGGATGCATTCTGTCGGGCGGCGCGGTGAAGAATTCCGTATTGTTCCGCGGCGTCAAGGTGCATGCCGGCGCGATAGTG
>JBEKPZ010000549.1:0-2632 GCA_049520215.1 Bryobacteraceae bacterium
GCGGATCACCGCCGGCGCATCGGCGCCCAGCGCCATGCGAATGCCGATCTCCCGCGTGCGCTGCGACACTGAGTGCGCAATGACGGCGAAGATCCCCGCCGCCGCAAGCGACACCGCGACCGCCGCGAACACCATCAGAAGCAGCAGCACGAAGCGGCGGTTGGCTACATCCTGGCCGATCAGTTGATCCATGGTGCGGACGGCGGCCAACGGCTGGTTGCGGTCCACTGCCCAGATTTCTTTCCGGGCAGCGCGCTCGAGCGCCGCCCGATCGACTGAACTGCGCAGCAGTAAAGTGAAATCGCTGGGGGCCATTTGCGAGTAAAGCAGGAACATCTCGGGGCGCGCGCCATAGTCCAGAGACAGGTGCCGGACGTCGCCCACGACCCCCACGATCTGAAACTGTTCCGGGATGAACCGCACGTCCCATCCTTGCGGCGTCCGCACGCGCACGATCCGCGGCGTCTCAAGCACCTTGCCGACCGGATCCTCGTTGGGCCAATAGCGCCTTTTCATCGACTGGTTAATGACGCCCACGCCACGGTCGCCGCGCGCCGGCAGCCGCCCGCGAATGAGAGGAATTCCCATCGCTTCGAAATAACCGGGAGTCACGGCCCTGAAGCCAGCTTCGCCCAATTCCTCGGACGCGCCCGGCAGCTTGAAACCGTTCCAGGGGCTGTTCTTGGTCATGGGCATGACATTGATGGCCGCCGCGGCACTGACTCCCGGCACGTTTTCCAGCCGGGCCAGCACATTCCGAACGAACTCGGCCCTTGGTGCAACCTCTGCGTACTTGTTTTCGGGCAGTTCGATGTCGATCGTGAGCAGCCCGCGAGTGTTGAATCCGGGATCGACCGAGAGCAGCCGGATGAAGCTCTTCATCAGCAGCCCGGCGCCCGCCAACAACATTAGCGACAGCGCCACCTCGGCCGCAATCAGGATGCCCCGGACCCGCTCTCCCTGCCCGCTTCGGCTGCCTAGAAAACGGGCGGCTACATTGGCGCGCGACGCCCGCCATGCCGGGAGCATGCCAAATAGCACGGCGGTCGCGACCGACAGCGCCGCCGCGAAGCCCAAGACAGTCCAGTTCAACCCGAGACCGCCCATGGCGAGGCGTGTGCTGAACGCCGTGTGTACCGGCACCGTCCTTACCAGGAGCGGCATCGCCCACACCGCCAGCAAGACGCTGAGCGCTCCGCCAAGGATCGAAAGCACCAGGCTTTCCACCAGGAATTGCTTCAAAAGGCGCCCGCGGCTGGCGCCCAGCGCCGAACGGATGGCGATTTCCCGCTGGCGCCGCACGGCCTGGCTCAACAGCAGATTCGACACGTTGGCGCAGGCGATGAGCAGCACAAAAACGACAGCGACGCCGAAGGCCGCCAGCGTCTCGCCGCCGGCGGACATATCTTTGGAGAGCGGAATGACCATGGCCCCTTCTCCGCGATTCAGTTTGGGATCGGACCGCCCAATGGCGGCGGAGATCAGATCCATATCCGTCCTCGCCTGCGCCACGGTTACGCCGGGTTTGAGCCTCCCGATAACACGCAGGTAATGCCAGCCGCGGTCCGGGTTGGGAACCAGCGGGAGGTAAAGCTCCGGCTCCTCCATCATGCTGTATTGAATCGGGAAGCGGAAGTCCTTGGGAAGAACGCCGGCCAGGGTGTGGGGCTGGCCATCGAGAATCAGCGTGCGGCCCAGCGCCTGACGGTCGCCGCCGAAACGCTGCATCCAGAACCCGTAGCTGAGCGCCACGGTCTGCGTCCTGGAATCCAGCGCGCCAACCAAGGGTGAAATGCCGAGCATGGAAAACATCTCCGGCGAGATGCCGGCGGAGCGCACGCGCAACGGTTCGCCGCTGCCGGTGAGATTCGCCGAATCGTCGTTGTATGCGGCCAGCCGCTCGAAGACGCGGGTCTGCTCCTGCCAGTCGCGGAACATGGGCCAGGAGGTATTATTCGCGCGCCCCTGCTTGGTGGTGGCGTACACCGACATCAGACGGTCCGGGTGGGGATAGGGCAGCGGCCGGAGCACGACTGCATCCATCAGGCTGAAGATGGCCGTATTGGCGCCGATTCCGAGAGCTAGCGCCGCAAGGGCGGCCGCTGTAACGCCCGGGCTTCCCCGCAAAACCCGGAGCGCATACCGAAGATCCTGGAGTACGCTCACAGCCCCCCGTGGAACCGTCCGAAACTGTAGGCGAGCATGATCGACATGATCAGGATGCCCGCCCCGAGGACCAGCACATGCCCAGTCTTGCGCAAATTGAAACTGCCGACGCGGCAGACCAGCAAGTAGCCGACAGCAAGGTTGAAGAGGCCCCAAAGGACATTGACCATCGCGGAAGACAATCCTACTCCGGGTGGCGATGCGAAGGGGCTCTGGAAGGAATGGCCGGAGATCCCATTGCCGAGATGAGGCAGGGCGTTCGCGAGGAATGCGCCCCCGAAGAAGTACGCCACATAGTGATGCCAGCGCATGGTTGCTCCTTTCTGGTTGCCAAGCCAATGGTAGCAGGCCCTGCCATTAAGATCGACGATAATGACGATAATAGTGTTTAGACGATGATCATCGCGCTGGGGCAAATCAACACCACCGTCGGCGACCTTACCGGCAATGTGGACCGCATGATCCG
>JBEKPZ010000550.1:0-2625 GCA_049520215.1 Bryobacteraceae bacterium
CCTTCGAGCGGCGACTGGAACAACAGGTAGCTGTTTTGCCATTCGCCGGCGTAAAGCACGTGCGGCACTTGCGGCTGCAACCGGGAGAGATCTTCCAGCGCGCTGGCCTCATGACGCACGTGCTCCACAGCCGGCTTGGTCAATCCCAGCTTGATATAGCCCAGAGTTTCGCCGCTGGCCCGCATGACTTGGATAGTGAGCTTACGATACTTGCCCGGCGTACCTAGCGACATGGCAAACGCCGGGGTGCGCTCGCCCGTCACGTTGGTGACCAGAGCTTTGAGCCCCACCGGCTCTCCGACGTGCAGCGGATGCATCGCCCAACCGCTCCAGCCTGTCTTGACAACTTGCGCGAGGAAACCCTTCCACAAGCGCGCGCCCAGGGCATAAGGCGTATAGCCCCGAAGGCCTTCCAGCGTGGTGCGGCTGTTCCCTAAGGGAATCAGATAACGCGGCTCCTGGCGCGAGGGCAGTACTGCGAAGCGGTGATGCATAGGATCGCCCTGCGCCGTCCGCCGTCCCGCGAAACATTCCAGCGCTGCGTCCAAAGCTTCAGTCATAAATAAGGGGGGTGGCCAACAGAATGGTTGATAGTGTCCGCTACCAAGCCCGATTACAATTATTCCGGGGCGTAATACCGCAAGTCAAATCGTCCGCTCTCGGATTTAGGCCTAAGAGTTTTCTGAGGCTGCTCTACTAATATGTATGATTTTCTGTCACTTGCGGCTTACGCACTGGCGGATCTGACGCGTAAGTACTGGGGTATACCCCATGGCTTACGACACTATAGTGAAAGGCTTAAGCCGTCTTTGTGGAATACGTAGGAGTTAGCCGATGCCGGCAGACGACATTTACGCGCGTGTCTTTGAAAACTCCCAGACCGGCCTGCTCCTGTTGGAAAAGGCCACCGGCCGCATCCTGGAAGTCAATGCCGCATTCCTGCGCATGGCCGGGCGCGCCTCGACGGAGGTCGTGGGCCGCAGTTTTTGGGAGCCGCCGCTGGTCGCGGATGCGGACGCGGGGGCCGAGATACGCGCGCACTTGCTGGCCGGCGGCGCGGTCACCAGCGCTGAACTGCCGCTCCGGGCCCGCGACGGGCGCTGGTTATTGCTGGAAGTCGGCGGTGAGGCCGTGAGCGGCGGGATCCAGTTAGAGGTGCGGGATGCCACGGAGCGCGAGCAGGCGCGACTCGCCGAACGCATGGAGATGCTGCGTTCGCTGGCCGGGCGGACGGCCGCAGAGTTCGAAAATCTGCATGGCGCCCTGCGCAGCATGGGCGAAGTGCTGTTGAGCGGCGTGGGCCAAGGCCAGCCCGTGCCTGGCGAATTGCAAGAGATCCAGCAGGCCGGCGAGCGGGCCAGCGCCATTGCCGGCCAGTTACTGGCGTTCAGCGGGGGGATCGCACTCCAGTTCCGACCGGTGGTCCTCAACGATCTCGTCGAAAGCATGTTGCCCATGTTGCGGCAGCTCTTCGGGCGGGAGATCGAAATCGTCCCGGATCTGAGCCCGGATATGGCGCCAGTGATCGCCGACCCTGTGCAGTTGCGGCAGGTCATTTTGAAACTGGCCGCCAATTCGCGGGACGCCATGGAGCGCGGCGGCACGTTCTGCCTGCAGACCGCCGATGCCGCAACTGTGGAACCCGGGCTGGGGACCACGGAGGCGGTCGGCGGCCCCTACGGGATGCTGGCGGTGAGCGATAGCGGACCCGGCTTGGATGATCGGAGCTGGGCGTACCTGTACGAGCCCTTCTTCAGCACCAAGGCGGATGGCCGGAGTCTGGGCCTGGGGTTGGCTGCGGTGTACGGTATCGTCCGGCAGAACGGCGGGCGGCTGTGGGCTTATAGCCAACCCGGCAAGGGGGCCACTTTCCGCATTTATCTCCCCTTGGTGGGAACGCACTTCCCTGCCCTGCCGGCGCCGCCAATGGATACGTTGAGCGACAACGCTACCATTCTGCTGGTAGAAGACGACGACGCCATGCGCACGGTCATGGCGAACTTGTTAAAAAAGCGTGGCTATCGCGTGCTGGCCGCGCTCGATTCGAGGGAAGCACTGCGCGTGGCCGCGGGCCACGGACCGCCGGATCTGCTGATCAGCCGGCCCGAGCCGGAACTGGCCGGGCATCTGGCGCGCATGCATCCTCAGTTGTGGATTTTGTACCTGGGGGGATATGCCGACAGCCTTGCCGCACAAAGCCAGGGATTGCCGCCGCGGACCTCGCTGCTGCAAAAACCGTTCGCACCGGAGACACTTTTGGCGGCGGTACTTGCAAGCCTTTCCCGACCCCTGTAGTCGATTCAGAACCAGGGGTTATAGTTCCCACTTTCATCACTTTCATTACTTTACTGTTGACATGGTAGATGATGACTGCTTAGGATCAAGTGTACGGCAATCTCATGAAGGCTCGCAGTGAACCATACCTGAAGTCCCAGGAGGTGGCAGACGTCCTGGGAATTACCAAACGTACGCTGATGAACTGGTTGCGCGCGCAAAAGATCGTCGAGCCGGAACGTAACCAGGCCAACCATTACCGGCGCTGGACCGCGCAGGACGTAGAGCGCATCCGGCAGACCATCGCGGAGAACACACAGTGATTAGGCTCGTGATTTCCAACCAACGAGG
>JBEKPZ010000551.1:0-2911 GCA_049520215.1 Bryobacteraceae bacterium
TGAATTGATGCACTACGATCTGGAAGTGTCCGGGTTTCCGTCGAGCCACGCCGGCCACATCGTGCTGCTCGGTTTGCGGGAACAGGACTACCCCGGCGCCACGCGCATTGCAGACTGGCCGACCTGGGACCAGCCCATCTTCCGCTGGGCCAAGTCACAGGGCGCGGTGGTGGGATTCGCGCACTCAGGATGGGGCCTGGAGGTCATGAGCGACGACCTGCCGAATTACGAGATGCCTGGTTTTGACGGGATCGGCGCGAACGAGTACATTGTGGATGTCACCGAGCCCGGTTTGGTGGACTTCATTTCGTCTGTGGATACTCCCTATGTGTGGGAGTTGAGTATCTGGTATCACACGCTGAACGTAGGGTTCCGGACGCGCATCGCCGGCGAGACGGATTTTCCGTGCATTTACGATCAGCGGGTGGGGATCGGACGCACTTACACCAAGCTGGAAAGCCTGAGTTACTCGAACTGGCTGCAAGCGCTCAAGGCTGGGCGGAGTTATGTCTCCGACGGCAAGAGCCACCTGATGGATTTCCGGTTGAACGGCGCGCCGGTGGGGACTGGCGCGAGTGAAGTGCAGCTCGGCGCGCCCGGCAGTGTGCACGCGCAGGTGAAAGTGGCGGCGTACCTAGACCCGTTGCCGGACCCGTCCATTCGCGGCAAGCGCTACAATGAGAAACCGTATTGGGACGTGGAGCGCGCGCGCATTGGCGATACGCGCGAAGTGCCCGTGGAACTTATAGTGAATGGCGAGGCGGTGGCGCGGAAGAATGTGCCGGCGGACGGCCAAGTGCGCGACGTGGTATTCGACCGGGCCATCGAGAAGAGCGGTTGGGTGGCAGTGCGGATACTGCCGTCGGCGCACACCAATCCGATTTTTGTGCTGGTTGGGGGGAAACCTGTGCGCGCATCGCGGCGTAGCGCGGAATGGTGCCTCGCAGCGGTGAATCAATGCTGGACGCAGAAGGCGCCGCGCATTTCGGTGGCGGACTTGGGCGCCGCGCGTCAGGCCTACGATCGGGCGCGCGAGGTCTACAAAAGGTTGCTCAGCGGGAGCTTTTAGTGGGGCAGGCCCCCGGCCTGCGGCGGCCTCTCAGGCCGCCTGGCCGACGTGGACGTCGGCCGAAGGACACGAGTCCCACCTCACAATGCTGAGGTATCGAAGAATGCACGTTATGCTGAATCGCCGCGATTTCCTGGGCGTCACCGCGCTGGCCGCCGCTGCCTTCACCCAAAACTCCGCCGCCGCCGAACCCGAGGGCTGGTTCCATCGCCCCATGCGCTGGGCGCAGTTGACCCTGGTGGAAGACGACCCAGGCAAGTACGATCCCGCTTTCTGGCTGGATTACTTCGAGCGCACGCATTCCGACGCCGCCTGTTTGAGCGCGGGCGGATGCGTGGCCTTCTATCCCACGGCCGTCCCGCTGCATTATCGCAGCCCTTGGCTGGGCAGCCGCGACGCGTTCGGCGAACTGGCGGCGGGCTGCCGGAAACTGGGCATGGTGGTAGTGGCGCGCACCGATCCGCACGCGGCACACCAGGATGTCTGCGACCAACATCCCGACTGGATCGCGGTGGATGCCGCCGGCCAGAAGCGTCGCCACTGGGCCATGCCGGAGTTGTGGGTCACCTGCGCGCTGGGCCCCTACAACTTCCAGTTCATGACCGAAGTCACCAGGGAAATCGTTTCGCGCTACCGCGTGGATGGCGTGTTCAGCAACCGCTGGGCGGGGTCGGGCATGTGCTACTGCGAGCACTGCCGCGAGAACTTTCGCGCGGCCGCGGGTCTGGATCTGCCGCGTACCACCGATCCGCGCAACGCGGCGCGGCGCGCTTACCTCGCGTGGCGGCAGCAACGGTTGTTCGAACTCTGGCGCGTGTGGGACACCGAGATCCGCCGCATCAATCCGGCCGCCTGTTATATCCCCAATGCCGGCGGCGGCGCGCTCAGCGATCTGGACATGAAGGCCGTGGGCGCGTTGGCGCCTATCCTGTTCGCCGACCGTCAGGCGCGCCGCGGAGTGATGGCCCCGTGGGCCAATGGCAAGAACGCCAAGGAGTACCGCTCCACCATGGGGAACAAGCCGGTGGGCGGGATCTTCAGCGTGGGCGTAGAGGAGCCTTACCGCTGGAAGGATTCGGTGCAGGACGGCCCGGAAATCCGGCTCTGGGCGCTGGACGGCATCGCCAATGGACTGCGCCCCTGGTTCACGAAATTCTCGGGCACGCTCTACGACCGGCGCTGGCTTCCGGTGGTGGAGGAACTCTACGGCTGGCATTACCGCAACCAGCGCTACCTGCGGCAAGAGCGTTCGCTGGCGCGCGTGGGGCTGGTGTATTCGCAACAGACCGCGCAGTATTATGGCGGCGAGCGCGCGCAGCAGAAAGTGGAAGACCACACGCTGGGTTATTACCAGGCGCTGGTGGAAGCGCGCATCCCGTTCGAAATGGTGCACGACCAATTGCTCGACGCCGACCACACCGCCGGATTCCAGGCGCTGATCTTCCCCAATATCGCCGCGCTTTCCGACGGCCAGTGCGGCCAGATCCGCGCATTCGTGGCGCGCGGAGGCGGCATCGTGGCCACCTATGAAACCTCTATCGACGAGCGCATGCAGAATTCCTATCTGCGCTTGGAAACCGACCCCAGCACCGGAAAGCGCCATCCGATCCTGGCGGGACTGGAGGGCGCCGAGCGCATCATCAACGGGGTGTCGCGCGTGCATACTCGCGCCATGGGAGATAGCCACGCCCCGCTGACGCTGATTCCCTCTTACCCGGACCTGCCCATGGAGGAGGTCTTTCCGCGCGTGCCCAAAAGCGATATCCCGGAGTTGCACGTGCGCCAGGCGGGGCGCGGCCGCGTGGTGTATTTCCCCTGGGACATCGACCGCACCTTCTGGGA
>JBEKPZ010000552.1:0-2600 GCA_049520215.1 Bryobacteraceae bacterium
AGTCCGAAGGCTTCATCAACGGCCAGGTTGGACGCGGCAGCTTCGTCACCGCGCAACATTCTGCAACATCAAACCGCCCGCTCGACTGGAGCCACCTCCTCGAGCGCTCCACCCCCAGCCCCCAACCCCCAGCCCCTAGCGCCCTCTCCCGGCAAGGCGTCAGCTTCGCCACCTCCCGCCCCTCCGAGCAGCTCTTCCCCCTCGACGCCCTCCGCGCAAGCTGCCAGGAGGTCATGGCCGGTCCCGATTTCGCCCACATCCTGCAACTCGGTTCCCCCAGCGGATACGAACCCCTCCGCCGCTACCTGCTCGACGCCGCCCGTGCCGAAGACCTGGCCGCCCCGGACGACGACCTCATCGTCACCAACGGCTGCCAGCAATCGCTCGACCTGCTCGCCCGCGTCCTCCTCCGCCCCGGCGACAAAGTGGTCGTCGAAGATCCCGTCTACCCCGGTCTCAAGAGCCTTTTCCTGGAAGCCGGCGCGCAGCTCATCGGAGTTCCCGTCGGTGCCGACGGCGTCGAGATCGAACAGCTCCAGGCCGCCCTCGATCGTGAGCGGCCGCGCCTGGTCGTGGTCACCTCCAACTTCCAGAATCCGACCGGCGCGACCCTCCCCATCGCCGCGCGCGCCGCCCTCCTGCGCGCCGCCCAAACCGCGGGCGTGCCACTGGTTGAGAACGATATTTACGGCGACCTGCGCTACTCGGGCGACGACCTGCCGCCCATCAAGCAATCTGCCGACGCCGGCCACGTCATCCTGTTGCGCAGTTTCTCCAAGATCACCTTCCCCGGCCTGCGCGTAGGCTGGGTGCTCGGCCCGCGCGCCCTGATCGCGCGCCTGGCCCAGTCCAAGCAACTCGCCGATCTGCATACCGATCAGCTTTCCCAGGCCGTACTGCTGCGCTTCGCCGAATCCGGACGCATGGCCGCCCATCGCACCCACATGCTACAGGCCGGCGCCGAACGTTTGGCCGCGGTCCTGGCCGCCTGCGACCGCTATCTGCCCGCCGGATCGCGCTTCACTCGTCCGCGTGGCGGCATGAATTTGTGGGTGCGCCTGCCCGAGCCCCTGGATGCCGGCGAATTGCTGGCCCGCGCCCACCGCGAAAACGTCTCCTACCTGCCCGGCAAGTATTTCGCGGTCTCGCGCTTCGATCCCGGCTCTCTGCGTTTGAGCTTCGCCGGCCTCACGCCGGACGAGATCCGCAAAGGCTTGGCCATCCTGGGAGCGATTTTTTCAAGCGAGCTGGAGAGAACGCGGGCCAATGCCGCGCTGGAACCAGCTCCAGCCATGGTTTAAGTGGGGCAGGCCCCCGGCCTGCGGCGGCCTCTCAGGCCGCCCTCTTAGTAAAGGAGTATATATGTTCCTCGACGAAACGTTCAGAGTCAAAGTCGGCCTAGCCGAAATGCTGAAAGGCGGCGTGATCATGGATGTCACCAACGCCGACCAGGCCCTCATCGCCGAAAAGGCCGGAGCCGCCGCCGTCATGGCGCTGGAGCGCGTGCCCGCCGATATCCGCCGCGAAGGCGGCGTCGCCCGCATGGCCCCCATCAACAAGATCCGCGAGATCATGCAGGCCGTCAGCATCCCCGTCATGGCCAAAGCCCGCATCGGCCACTTCACCGAAGCCCGCATCCTGGAAGCCCTCGGCGTGGACTACATCGACGAAAGCGAAGTCCTCACCCCCGCCGACGAGGTGCACCACATCGCCAAGCGCGATTTCAAGGTGCCCTTCGTGTGCGGCGCGCGCAACCTTGGCGAAGCCCTGCGCCGCATCGCCGAAGGCGCGGCCATGATCCGCACCAAGGGCGAGGCAGGCTCCGGCAATATCGTCGAGGCCGTGCGCCACATGCGCACCATTCAGAAGGAGATGAAACAGCTCACCGTGCTCGGCGCGGAAGAGATGGTGCACGCCTCCAAGGAATTGCAGGCGCCGCTGGAGTTGGTCGAATGGGTCGCCCAACACGGCAGGCTGCCCGTCCCCAACTTCTCCGCCGGCGGCATCGCCACGCCCGCCGATGCCGCGCTGGTCATGCAGTTGGGAGCGGAAGCCGTCTTCGTCGGATCGGGTATTTTCAAGTCTTCCGACCCCGACACGCGCGCCCGCGCCATCGTCCGCGCCACGACCTATTACAAGGATCCCGTGAAGTTGCTCGAAGCCAGCGAAGAATTGGGCATGGCCATGCCCGGCCTGGACATCTCCAAGATCCCCGAAGGCGAACTGCTCCAAACCCGAGGCTGGTAGGTAGCACAGGCTTTAGCCTGTGTTCCTGTGGCATTCATGAAACGAATAGGAATCCTAGCCCTCCAAGGCGATTTCGAAGCCCACGCCCGCACCCTAACCCACCTGGGCGCAGATCCCGTCTTCGTGCGCACCGCAGCCGATCTCGACACCGTCGACGGCTTGGTCATCCCCGGCGGCGAAAGCACCACCATGCTCAAGCTGTTGCACGCCGAAAACCTCCTGGCCCCCCTGGCCGCCTTCGGACGCCGCCGCCCCATCTTCGGCACCTGCGCAGGAGCCATCCTGCTGGCCGCCGGCGTCTCCCATCCCGCGCAGGAGGGCCTCGGCCTGATGGATATCGACGTCGAACGCAA
>JBEKPZ010000553.1:0-2599 GCA_049520215.1 Bryobacteraceae bacterium
TTGGTTCGCATCGCCTATGTAAGTGGTGTAACTTGCGGCGCGTGCACAGACGGCGCACGCCAACAGAGCTATTACAACAGAGTTTTGCATGGGACCTCCGCGGACGCGGCAATTCCAGATTATCACCTCCGAATCCGAAATGGCAAGCCTTTTTTCCAGCGCGCCCGCTATACTGGATAGGAATGCGCCTCCTCTACTTCTTCTGCGCCCTGCTGGCTGCCCGGCCCGGCCTCGCTGCGCCCGGCCCGGACCAATATCGCGCGCGCCGCGTCGAGCTATCCCAGAAGCTTCACGACGGCGTGCTGGTGCTGTTTGGCCAGACCGAGAAGGGCGAGGAGGACATCCGGACAGGCTTCTTCCAGGAGTCCAATTTCTACTATCTCACCGGCTGGCAGGAGCCCGGCGCGATCTTGTTAGTCACACCGCCGCAGGACGGCAAAACGCACGATTTCTTGTTCCTCCCGCGCCGCCATCCGGACCAGGAAAAGTGGACGGGCCGTAAAGCCGGACCGGATGACGCCAACATCAACCAACTTACCGGCTTCGATACCGTGCTGCCGGTGGAAAGCTTCGAGAGCGAGTTACGCAAGCAACTGGAGCATGATTCCGCTATTTACACCGTTGGCGAACAAAGCACCACCGAACTTAAGGCGCTGGCTCCCCTGCGCGATATCTCCGACGCCCGCCAGACGATCGCGCGCCTGCGCATGCATAAGTCGCCCGAGGAGCTGTCACTCATTCAGCGATCCATCGACGTTACCCTCGATGCGCATCGCGCCGCGTGGAAGCGCGCGGCTCCGGGCGAATACGAATATCAGGTCGCCGCCGCCATGACGGCGGTCTATTTCGGCGAAGGATGCGAGCGTCATGCTTATGCGCCCATCGTAGGATCCGGTCCGAACAGCACTGTCCTGCACTATTCCCGCAATTCCCGCCGCATGGATCGCGGCGAGCTGCTGCTGATGGACGTGGGTGCGGAGTGCGCCGGATACGCCGCCGATATCACCCGCACCATCCCGGTGGGCGCGGCGTTCAGCAAACGCCAGCGCGAGATATACGAGATCGTGCTGGGCGCGCAGAACGCGGTGATTGCCGCCATCAAGCCGGGCCTGCCGTTGCGCGACCTAAGCAAGATCGCCCGCGATTACATCGACGCTCACGGCAAAGACCTGCACGGCGAGCCGTTGGGCAAGTACTTCACGCACGGCGTTAGCCATCATGTCGGGCTGGACGTACACGATGCCACCGATTTCACCCAGCCGCTCGCCGAAGGTAACGTCATCACGGTAGAGCCGGGCATCTATATACCCGAAGAGAATATCGGCATCCGCATCGAGGACATGGTGCTGGTGACTAAGGACGGCGCGAAGCTGATGAGCGGCGCGCTCGCGCGCGATCCCGGCGAGATCGAAAAGGCTCTCGGCAAGTGAACGACCAGGGTCTCTTGTGGGGCGGGCAATCATGCCCGCAGCCGGCTTTCAGCCGGCCTGGCCGCCTAAAAGGCGGCTGCGGGCATGATTGCCCGCCCTCCAATCGCGTGAAAAATGCACATTAGCCGCCAAAGCGCGATCTACTGGGCACTGCTGGCGGCTTCCTTCGCCCTGGCCCTGACGGCCAGTTGGACCAGCTTCGGAGCGCAGATCGACAACGACGCCTATGACTGGATGTTCCGCTTATACCAGCCGCCAACCTGGGCAACCCAAAGCATCCTGCTGGCCATCGATGAGCCATCGCTGAATGCGTATGGCGGCGTGCCCGGTTTGCGCAAGCCGCTGGCCGACGCGCTTCGGCTGATCGCCGCCGCCTCACCCAAAACGGTCGCGGTGGACTTGATCCTGGCCGACAACACGGATCCCGCCATTGACGCTCGCCTGGAAGACGCCCTGCACGCTACGCGCAATCTGGTCCTGGCGTGCCAGTTGCTGCCCGATGGCGGCGCGTGGGAGGATCCGCTGCCACGCTTTCGCGCGCAGGCGGCCGCGCTCGGGCACGTGCATGCCGAGCCGGACGAACTGGATTCGGTGGGCCGCAGCTTGCCTCTGGAAAAAGCGGCAAATCGCGATCGCCGCTGGGCGTTGTCGCTGGAAGCCTACAGGCTGAGCCGCGGCGGACCGGGCGTTCAGATCGTGGAATCGCCCGCCGATCTCGACGTGGGAGGCCGCCTGATTCCCTCCACCCGCGCGGGCGGCCGCCTCATGCGCATCCGTTACAGGCCGCTTTCCATGCCCATTCCGCGCGTGTCGCTCCAGGCACTGCTCAGCGATCCAGGGCGCGCCTCCGATTTCTCAGGCAAAGTGGTCTTCGCGGGTGTGACCTCGCAGACCGCGGCCAAGGACTGGCTCTTTACGCCTTACTCCACGCGCACGCCGATGGTGGGCGTCGAGATCCACGCCAATGCGTTCGAAACCATTGCCCAGGGCCTGTTCCTGACCGACGCCCCGGCATCGGCGGTGCTGGCGTTTAGCTTGTTGCTGGTGGTAGCTCTCGGCCTGACCTATAGCCGCCTGACGGGCCGCCGGGCGTTCGGCTTGGCCGCCGGCATTCTGGCGATCGCACACGTGACGCCTTACTGGCTCTTCACCGACCGCGTGGTCTTCTC
>JBEKPZ010000554.1:0-3733 GCA_049520215.1 Bryobacteraceae bacterium
CATAGGCCATAGGAACGCCGAGAGCGGTAAAGTAGTTCTTGGTGAGCGCCACCGCGAAGATCTGGCGTGTCTCCGTGCCGTCGTTCCAGTTGATGTAAGTCTCCTCGTTCTCGCCCACCACGTCCTGAAACAGGCCGCTGGCGCGCACGAACTCGACGACTTCCTTCTTGGAGTGGCTGTTGCCGCCCATTCGGATGGACACCACGGAGCGGGCGTCGGTGACGGAAGGCTCGCTGAGCAGAAACTCCACGGCCATGGAGAAGATACCGGTATTGACGCCGATGCCCAGACCCAGCGAGAGCAACGCGGTGACCACCAGCGCGGGGCTGCGGCGCAGGCTGCGCGCGCCGTAGACGACATCGCGCCAGAGGTTCTCGATGAAGGTGAAGCGCCACAGGTCGCGGGCCTGCTCCTGGACGACGGTGGTGTTGCCCATGGGGATGGGGTTGCCGTGCGCGGCGGCCATGTCGCGATGAAAGGCAAGCTCGGCTTCGATATCGCGCTCCATGGAGCGGCGGCGAAGCAGCCTCAAAAATATGCGGCGCATCATAGTTGCCTCCCGAGGACGCGTTGGACGCCGAGTGACAGGCGGCTCCAGGTTTCCTGTTCGGTGGCCAGGAGTTTCTTGCCGCGCCTGGTGATCTCGTAGTATTTGGCCTTGCGATTGTTCTCCGATACTCCCCAGTGAGCCTTGATGGCGCCATCCAGTTCCAGCCGGTAGAGCGCCGGATACAGCGATCCTTCTTCCACCTTGAGCGCCTGGTCCGAAAGCAGGTGGATGGTTTGGGCGATGGAATAGCCGTGCAGCGGGCCGCGTTGCAGGGCGTGCAGGATCAGCAGGTCGAGGGTGCCTTGCAACAGCATCGGGGAGTCGGATTTGGCCATTGAGCGCGTTTCCTATGACAATCTATGGGTAGTATGGGGCAGGTTGCCCTAGATTGTCAAGGGGAAAGTTTAGGGGGAAGGTTTGGGGGGAACGCGCCGGGCAAGGCTGCTTACGATGCGAGCTTTTTCTTCGTCTCTTTGAAGGCGGATTCTTCAAGCTCGACTCGTTCCCGAACAATGCGTTCAACCCACTTGTCCATGCCGGGTTCGCGATGCAGCCTGGCCAGGAACGCTGCGCGCGCCGCCAGTTCGCCGGGGAGGGATAGCGCGGCTGGCTTCGACCGCTTCACCCGAACGGGCGCCTCCCAGGACGATTCGTCGCTCGCTTGTGAGACCACCAGCCGATCGATTCCTTCCTGGTCCAACGTCATCGCTTTCCTTTTCTTCGGTGTGTTCATAAGGGCCAACCCGTAATGATCCGAACTACGTTGTCGGGCTTCAGTTGGAAGACGATCTTGAGTCTCCTTCCGCCGAGCGTGGTGCCAATCAACTGGTAGCGATCATGATATTTCTTATTCCGTCGTATCTCGAAATCCTCAAAGAAGCACTCGACGGCTTCGTCAAAACTGACGCGGTGCTGAAAAAGCTTGTCACGCTCGAAATCGCATTCGCAGTCCCGGGGCGTGAAACGATGCCAATCAGCCGATCTTCATTCTACTGCTGTCCCATCCGACCGTCGTTGGCGAGTTTGTACCCGCCAGCTCCGTCCGGCCTTTCCCGGCGACGCCTGGAAGACCGTCTTGGGATCGCCGTTTTGCCATGAGTTAACCTTATGGCGCGCTGCCGGACGAACTGCGGCGGCCATACAGGCGCGGCGTTCGATCTTGCGCGATAATCGGTCTCAGTATCGTGGTCATTTCGTGAGGAGGAGCTATGTCCGCAGTCGCCTTTTCTTCCGTAGTTGTAGGGATTGTTTTGGCAGGGGCGCCGGTCTTCGGAGCGCAGCAACCAAAAGAGGCGCCCGTTTCTCCGGCTCCGGTGCCCGTACAGGTGATCGGCGGCAAGAAAGTTTTTGTTTCCAACGCGGGCGAGGAGAATTTTCGCAGCCCTTTGGGGTTGGTGTTCAGTGGCGGATCCGATCGGGTTTACAGCCAGTTCTACGCGGCGATGAAGCAATGGGGGCGATACGATCTGGTGTCAGCTCCCGCCGACGCGGATCTGGTTTTCGAAATCGGTTTCACGCTCGGCAATGTGCCGCCCGAACTCGGACATCTTCGACTGGCCATCCGGGATCCCAAGACCAACGTTCTGTTATGGGGGTCTTCGGCGAGTACGTGCAAAGCGCCGTTCTGAAAAGGAATCGCGACAAGGAATTTGACCGGTCGATGGGCGCGATTGTGGACGACGTGAAAAATCTGGTGACTCAGTCCGCCGCGACGGCAAAGCCATAGCGATGGTTAAGGACCGGCATGATCAGCGTCCGCCGCGAAGTCTCCTTCGCGAAGGAAGGCGATTGGAGGAGGTATATTGCCAGAGTGCCGGATGCTAAAATCGAAATCCGTGTTTACTGGAAAGCGACGAAACGAAGAACTTCAGCAGGGAGGGGATCACCGATGGATACCGATCGCAGAGCCACGGCTACCGCTGGCGCCACGTCATCCGCCCGCGCATCCTGGAGCGCGCCGCCGCGCGGCTCGAGGTGGCGCACCTGGACCGCACGCCAAGCCACGATACCGACGACAACCTGGTGGCTTGGAACGGCCTGGTCAGCGGCAATTTGCGGAACGCGGCGGTATTCTTCGCATCAGGCTAGCGCAATAGGCGGCGCACCAGACAGGCGCAACCCGCTCCCGCAAAGAGCAGAAATGTGCCGGGCTCCGGGGTCGGCATTTCACCAGGGGCTGGAACGAAGGTGTAGCTGACCCCGGTCAAAGGCTCAAGTCCGTTGTCGAAGAACTCAAAACTGCAGCAAGCTACGCTGATGCCTCCATAATGTACATACAGATCATCGCCCATCAAATATTCGCTCATCCACAAAGAGACGGCGAGCGTTTCCGGAGTGTCGAACACGAAAGACATGTTCGGGGGACAGAAGGAGGAGGAGTTCAGCACCTCAAGGATAGTAAACCCGCACGAATTGCTCGAGCTCTCTATCGAGGCGCTTCCGCCCACTTGGCTAAACGAATAAAACCCACCACCGCTGAATGTCGGCGCGAAGAAGCCCCCGCCGGTTCCTCCGGTTACCGTCAGTACGTAATACGCGTCTAGGGACGCCGATGCCCCTGAGTGAGTATCACCTTCGCCAGGTGCAAAAGCATCGGAGGAGACTCCCACCGATGCGCCTGAAATGGAGACATCGCCTTCCGCAGACGTGGTGGAATCAAAACAAGAGGCGGAGAAAACTGCCCCGGCCCAGTTGCCGTTGGAGTTGGTATACGCGTTACAGGTGGCCGAAGCGAACACGTCGGACGCAAGGCCGGAAGCACAAGCGAGAAGAAACACGATCAGAAGGCGCATAAAATCTCCTTCCCCTCCGGCTCCTTCCAGGGCCGTTTGCCGGTGCCGTCGCTTCAACCGGCGGCGCCCGAAAACCTTCCGAGAGCTCCCTCAACCCAGCTCGAAGTAAGCCGCAATTCCCATTTTGGCTTCCTTACTGCCAATAAGGTTACACCCGCACGAGTCGCCCCTGTGCATGCATTAACAAAACTTAATACCACTCAAGCCGCCAGCCGCCAGAGTCTTCAATCCGCCGCACCAGTTGAATGCGGATCGCCTTCTCGATGCCGGCCGTCAGCTTGCCGATCACCGCCGACCCTGGAAATGGCTTGTCCGACCAAACGGGCAGAAGCGGTGGGTCTTGGCAGACTCCGTTGGAGAGCGAGCGAGCCTCGGCCAGGTGCTGCCAAGT
>JBEKPZ010000555.1:0-2579 GCA_049520215.1 Bryobacteraceae bacterium
CCGGTAGCGTCGCAGTGTGGCCGCGCTTCCGCCACAGCTCGTATCCGTTAGTTCTTGGCCTTCTGGCTGATCTTGTTCCGGCTGGCCGCTGTACGGGCGGTTTTCCGTTTCTCCGGATGCTCTGCGTAGTAGCGGTCCCAGCGCGCCTGCACGGCCTTCGTTGCCGCTTCCTTCCGTTGCTCCGGCGACAGGGCGGCAGCCCGTGCCAACCCACCGGCTCTGCTGAGTTTGTCAACGTCCACGGTCATCGTGACTTGGATCTTCCGGCCCATCCATACAGAGTCTAGACTTTTTCTTGCAATATTGCAAGAATGGTATTGACATACTTGCTAGGCTGCGCGTATAATCAATCATACGAGCTAGGTAGCACGTATATAAAAGGAGGCCAATGAGCCAATTCAGCGTATGCCCCGATCCCTCAATGTTCTCGGACAGCGAGGGTTGGGAATACCGCGAGCCCGAACCCGACGAAGCCGTCGAGTTGCCCGCCCAATGGGACGAAGCCGCGGAAGGCGATATGCGCTACGACATCGCCGAAGAGCAGCGCCTGTTCCCCGCGCCTGAACTCGCCATCCCGAACCTGCATCCCGTCGGGGTCCAGGTGGAAATGAGCGCGCCCGAGTTTACGCGCCCGGTGACGGAGGTGGCGTGACCGTCCGTCACCCACGCCGCTGAATGCAAGTGAGAAATAGGAGATGAGCCGGAAGAGGAACAGCAAGAAGAACTGGAACCTCCGGATGATTATCCGGAACCCCAGCCAATAGATTAGAACCGCCTCCAGAAGAGGCACAAGGAGAACAACAATGACGAATGGAATTCTGCGATTTAACACCAACTCCCCAGTTGAAGTAGCCCTGCGCTGGGACGATGGCAAGCACGTCGAAGGACGCTATGGCGAACAGATCATGTACTCGCTCGAAGGCGATCGGGTGATGTACGTGCCGCCCGTAGTGGCGAAACAGATCCACGAACTCGGAATCCGGGCGCGCGAGATCTTCGAGATCTGCAAAGCCGAACTGCGCGAGGAAAACAAGCGCTGGATCGAGTGGCGCGTCAGAAGGATCGAGGAACCGCGGCGTCCGGCACAGTCGGCAAACGGTACGGAAGCCGCGGCATCTGCTCCGAGCAGTGACGCCCAGAACCATCGCAATGGTAGCACACACCAGACCCAGAGGCCGCTGGATTTGCACGCAGCGCCAGACGGAACCTTGCTTCCGGTTCCGGTAACAGGCGCCGGGATCACGGCTATGGAGCTGGCCATGAGCGGGGCGGCGGAGGTCGCGCAGCGGGTCGAGTCTCGTGCCCGGATGCGCAACTACTCGCTCCAATTCACCAGCGAAGACATCCGGGCCATCGGGCTGACCATGTTCATCCAGGCCATGCGCGAGCGAGGTGTGACATGGGAGCAGCGCTGAGAACCGGACTGACGTCCGCTCATCTGGTGCAGTTGCGCTTTCCTGTCCTGCAGGACTTCCCGCTCCTGGCCTCCCTGCCGGAGACTTCTTCCACCGAACTGATCGTAGCACCGGAAGTGGCGCTCACCAAGTTACCCGCGGCGAATGGCGCGGTAGTCGCCAAACCTGCGATCGCTTCGGTCCTCTCCCCCAGCCAGGTGCGGTGTTTCTTCGATTGCCAGGCGCGCTGGTGGTTCAAGTACGGACTGCAACTTCCAGAGCGGAAGAACAGTTCGCTCGCTTTGGGCCTGGCTGTCCACCAGGCCCTCGAAGTCAACTTCCGGGAGAAGCTCGAAACCCAGGAAGACCTGGAGACTACCGGCGTGGTGATCGTGTTTCGCGAGGCCTGGATGGAACAGGTCCCTCAGACCGAGTTCACGGCGGACGAGAGTCAAGCGGATCTGCGCCGTCTCGGAGAGAAGCTGGTCGCCAAGTACATGGACGAGGTGGCTCCCACCGTGGAACCCGCCGCCGTCGAACTCGATGTCCAGGGCGAGATCTCCGGCGTCTCCGTGCGGGGAAGGGTAGACGTGCTGGATGTGGAAGGGCGGCTGATCGATTTCAAGACGGCATCCCGCCGGCCTTCGTGCGTCTCGCCCGATTACGCCTTTCAACTCGCCACTTACCGGCAGATCACTCCCGGCGCGAGCGGCGAAGTGCGCATCGACAGTCTGGTAAAGACCCAGACTGTGCAGATCGTACAGCAGTCCTACACCGTGGAGGAGCCGGACATCCGGACCACTCAGGTTCTGTATCCGATGGCGCAGAAGGCCATGGGATCGGGGATGTATTGTCCGAACCGGCAGTCCATGCTGTGCAGCCAGAAGCACTGCAGCTTCTGGAAGCACTGCGAAGAGGAGTTCGGCGGCCGGGTGCGGTCGTCCTGAGCGTCGCCGCGCTGTAAACACAAAACGCCCGGCTCAGGATGCCCTTGTGGGGGTCTGGGCCGGGCGCTTGTCCTCCTACTGAAAACCGAGGTGAATGTGTTTAGGAGACGTGTGCCATTACGCCGGAGTGTGCCGTTGCCGCGGGGCCTGCCGCCGAAACGAATCGTTCCGGTCCGGAAGATGCGACTTCAGCCGCGCCGGGGTCCGGACAGAAGCCCGGAGTATCTAGCTTGGATCC
>JBEKPZ010000556.1:0-2533 GCA_049520215.1 Bryobacteraceae bacterium
GAGCAATGGGTCGCGCACATTATGAGCAGCTACGGCCCGGCCAACGCGGGCGGCGTGCGCCTCTGGAGCATGGACAATGAGCCGGAGTGGTGGTATTCCAACCACATCGATGTGTACCCGCAGGCGGCCAGCTACGACGACATGCTGGCACGCAATGTCAAGTGGGCGACAGCGGTGAAGACCGTGGACCCCACCGCGCTGATTACCGGACCGGTGCCCGGAGGCTGGTCGGGGATGCTCTTCTCCAGGGTGGATATGGATAGCGGCTGGGCCAAATCGCCCTTTCAATATTGGGACAACCCCACCGATCAGAACGCGCACGGCGGTGTCGCGTGGATTCCGTATTACCTGAAACAGATGAGCCAGCAGCCGACCCGGCTGCTGGACTACCTCGACGTACACGCCTACATTGCGCCCAGCGGCCTCAGCGGCTCGCAGGGCGACACCGCCATGGAAACTCTGCGCATGACGTCCACGCGCGCGTTGTGGGACCCTGCCTATCTGGTGCCCGGCGGCGGCTTTTGGGACGCCACCGGAGCCGAGGTAGCGCCCCATCTGATCCCGCAAATGCAGCAGTGGGTGAACCAGAATTATCCCGGCACCAAGTTGGCGATCACCGAATACAGTTGGGGCGCGACGAACGTGATCACCGGAGCCATCGCGCAAGCCGATATTCTGGGCATCTTCGGCGCTTACGGCCTCGATCTGGGGACGCTCTGGGGACAGCCGGCAACCACCGATCCCGGCGCTTTCGCCTTCACGATCTTCCTGAATTACGACGGCAATGGTAATCAGTTCGGCGGCACCGGCGTATCGGCCACCAGCAGCGATCCGGATACGCTCTCCATCTTCGCCGCACAGCGCGTGGACTCCGCCTTGACCGTCCTGGTGCTCAACAAGACCACCGGCGCTATCAGCGACACCATCAGCCTCGCCAACTTCACGCCGGCCGGCACCGCGCAAGTGTGGCAGTACAGCCCGGCGAACTTGGCGGCCATCGTGCGCCAGACTTCGGACATCAATGTCGGCGGCAATAGCCTCACCGCCACGTTTCCGTCGTATTCGATGACGCTGCTGGTGATTCCGCAGGCGCAGAGCGCCATGAGCGTTCCTCAGCCAGTGGTCTCAGCCGTCACCAGCGCCGCTTCGTACGATGCAACCGGCGTCTCGCCCGGACAGATCGTGAACGTCTGGGGACAGTCGCTGGGACCGGCGACCGGCACACTGGCGCAACCCGCCAACGGCGTGTGGGGCACTTCCTTTAGCGGCGTGCAGGTCTTCTTCAATGGCAATCCCTCGCCCATTTACTATGTGTCTAATACGCAACTGAATGCGATCGTTCCCTATGAGGTGGCCGGGCAGACGACCGTCAACGTGGTCGTGGTGTATCAGGGCAACGCCTCCGCGCCATTTCAGGTAGCCGTCGCAGCGGCCAAGCCCGCCATCTTCACCGACGATACGTCGGGGCATGGCCAGGGCGCAATCTTGAACCACGATTACACCCTTAACAGTCCGGCCAATCCGGAAGCGCGCGGGCAGTATGTATTCATCTACGGCACCGGCGAAGGATTAACGACGCCGCCAGGCGTGGATGGCCGCATCTCGGGGACGCCGCTGCCGAACGTGAGCCTGAACTGCTCGGTCGCCATCGGCGGGCAGACCGCCAGTTGGAACTACTGCGGGGAAGCACCCGGAGCGACCGCGGGGCTGGTGCAGGTGAACGCCCTGATCCCGCAGTCAGTGACACCCGGCGGGGCTGTGCCGGTCACCATCGCCATCGGCGGCGTCGCCAGCCAGGCCAACGTGACTGTGGCCGTGAAGTGAGCCGTGAAGTGAGTTTTATGAAGTTCCGCATTTGCCTGTTCACAGCGATCCCGCTGTGTGCGCTGAGCCTGCACGCTCAGTCCGCGCCCACGCTGGCCGTCGACGCCAATGCCAACCGCCATGCTATCAGCCCGTTCATCTACGGCATCAACGAGTATGCCGACACCGGCTTGGGCGCCATCATGCACATTCCGGTGCGCCGCTTCGGCGGCGACGCCACCACCAGCTACAACTGGCAGATCGATGTCAGCAACGCCGCCGGTGATTGGTATTTCGAAAACTATGCGCAGTACAACGGAGCCGTGCCTCCGCTGCCGGACGGGTCGTCCTTCGACTTGTTCCATGAGGCCGACCTGCAGACCGGCACACTGAGTCTTGGCACCATCTCCCTGATGGACTGGACGCCCAAAGACGCCGCCAGTTGCAGCTTTAGCGTCGCGAAATACGGCGCGCAACAAAAGGTCAACCAGTACAATCCCGATTGCGGCAATGGCGTCCTGGCGAGCAACGGCCAGCAGATTATCAACGACCCAAACGATGCCTACGAGCCTATGGACCAAACCTTCGCCCAGGACTGGGTCGCCTACCTCATGAAACGGTACGGTCCGGCGAGCGCCGGCGGAGTCGCCCTCTGGAGCATGGATAACGAACCGGAGTGGTGGTGGGGCGTACACATCGACATTTACCAGAGCGCCGCGACCTATGACGA
>JBEKPZ010000557.1:0-2505 GCA_049520215.1 Bryobacteraceae bacterium
AGCACACACTGCCTGGAACCCATGACCGAAGACGAGATGTACGCTCTCGAATTCAGCCCCGAAGAGCTCTGCGAAGAGCCTTCGGCCGAAGAGCCGGAAGTCGAATACCACTGCCCGGTGTGCCACTCGACCGAACTGCAATATGCGATGCACTACCCGCTCTATGACGGCGACGAGACGGCCGAGCTTTACCGGTGCGCCCGCTGCGGTGCGACTGGCGAAGCGGACGACTGCCGGGTGGAGCTTGTCCTGCGCCCCCGGAATCCGCGCCGATTCACGAGTCGGCGGACAGCATCTTCGAACACCCGTTCCCGATTCTCGGCGACCACCATCGTGTCCAGAGTGGCGTCCGCATAGAAGAGTCCCGTGTGGAACGCTTCCTTCAATCCGGAGATACGGCCAGTCCGGATGCGGCTACGACGAGCCAGAAGAGGAACTGGAGCAGAACCGCAACGCGCGGAAGACGATGAACTTGGAGAAGAAGAGATAGAACCGAAACCTACGGAAGAACAACAAGGAGAACAACAATGACGAATGGAATTCTGCGATTCAACACCAACTCCCCAGTCGAAGTAGCCCTCCGCTGGGACGATGGCAAACGCGTCGAAGGACGCTATGGCGAACAAATCATGTACTCGCTCGAAGGCGATCGGGTGATGTACGTGCCGCCCGTAGTGGCGAAACAGATCCACGAACTCGGAATCCGGGCGCGCGAGATCTTCGAGATCTGCAAAGCGGAACTGCGCGAGGAGAACAAGCGCTGGATCGAGTGGCGCGTCAGAAGGATCGAGGAACCGCGGCGTCCGGCACAGTCGGCAAACGGTACGGAAGCCGCGGCAGCAATCCCGAGCAATGACGCCCAGAACCATCGCAATGGTAGCACACACCAAGCGGCAAGGCCGCTGGATTTGCACGCCTCTCCCGACGGGACCTTGCTTCCGGTTCCGGTAACCGGGGCTGGAATTACGGCCATGGAACTGGCTATGAGCGGAGCGGCGGAAGTCGCGCAGCGGGTTGAGTCTCGTGCCAGGATGCGCAACTACTCGCTGCAGTTCACCAGCGAGGATATCCGGGCCATTGGGCTGACCATGTTCATCCAGGCCATGCGGGAGCGAGGTGTGACATGGGATCAGCGCTGAGAACCGGCCTGATGTCCGCTCATCTGGTGCAGTTGGCCTTCCCTGCTTTGCAGGATTTGCCGGTGCTCGCTCCAGTCCTGGCCAGCTCTTTCGCTGAACTGATCGTAGCGCCGGAAGTGGCGCTCACCAGATTGCCCGCAACGCATGGCGCCGTCGCCGCCAAGCCTGAGATCGCTTCGGTCCTCTCCCCCAGCCAGGTGCGATGTTTCTTCGAGTGTCAGGCGCGCTGGTGGTTCAAGTACGGACTGCAACTTCCGGAGCGGAAAAACAGCTCGCTCGCTTTAGGCCTGGCTGTGCACCAGGCCCTCGAAGTCAACTTCCGGGAGAAGCTCGAAACCCGCGAAGACCTGGAGACCACCGGCGTCGTGTGTGTCTTTCGGGAAGCCTGGATGGAACAGGTCCCTCAAACGGAGTTCACACCCGACGAGAGTCAAGGAGATCTGCGCCGGGTCGGAGAGAAGCTGGTCGCCAAGTACATGGACGAGGTGGCGCCCACAGTCGAACCTGCCGCCGTCGAACTCGATGTGCAGGGCGAAATCTCCGGCGTTAGTGTCCGGGGCCGGGTGGACGTGCTGGACGTGGAAGGGCGGCTGATCGATTTCAAGACCGCCTCCCGCCGGCCTTCCTGTGTCTCGCCAGACTACGCCTTTCAACTCGCCACTTACCGGCAGATCACTCCGGGCGCGAGCGGGGAAGTGCGCATCGATAGCCTGGTGAAGACCCAGACGGTGCAGATCGTGCAGCAAGCCTACACCGTGGAGGAGCCGGACATCCGGGCAACCCAGGTCCTGTATCCGATGGCGCAGAAGGCCATGGGGTCGGGGATGTATTGCCCGAACCGGCAGTCCATGCTGTGCAGCCAGAAGCACTGCAGCTTCTGGAAGCACTGCGAAGAGGAGTTCGGCGGCCGGGTCCGGTCGTCCTGAGCTTCGTCGTCACCCTGTAAACGCAAAACGCCCGGCTCAGGATGCCCTTGCGAGGTCCTGGGCCGGGCGCTTGTCCTCCCACTGAAAACCGAGGTGAATGTGCTTAGGAGAAGTGTGCCATTACGCCGGAGTGTGCCGTTGCCGCGCGGTCTGCCTCCGAAACGGAGAGTGCCGGTTCGCAAGATGCGACTTCAGCCGCGGCGGGGTCCGGACAGAAGCCCGGAGTATCTGGCTTGGATCCGTACGCTGGGATGCGTGGTGTGCGCGAGAGTCAGCGGCGCGGCGACCGTCGTCGAGGCGGCCCACACGAACGTTCTGGGAAGCAGGGGAATGGGCCAGAAGACCACCGACTTTTCGGCGATTCCGCTGTGCACCGCTCACCACCGGGAAGCGCGGGATTCATATCATCGACTTGGGGAGCCGTGCTTTGCGCAACAGCA
>JBEKPZ010000558.1:0-3063 GCA_049520215.1 Bryobacteraceae bacterium
CCGCGTCCGCGACGGTCCCGGCGCGTGTAGACGTTGCCGATGCCCGCCACGCTTTCCCTTTCGGCCAGGACATGCGTGCCCGCTGCGGCCACGATGGCCCCGCCTTCGCGAATTCCGTAGTAAACCCCGTGCCGCAGCATGCCGGCATTGAAGAATGGCGGCGCCTCGCCGGCCGCATCCCCGTCCCGATGCAAGCTCACCAATGCATCGTAATCGCCCGGTCCCAGCCGCACGCTAGTGTGCGCCGGCGGCACGAAGCGCGCCGGGTCCACCGCCATGCGCCACATGCGCTTTTCATCGCGAATCCCGTAGCCGCTGGCGCGCAGCAAATCGGCGGTTTCCCGACGCACAGAAAGATAGAAGGCCGGCACGTCCGCGATCTCCGGCAGTAGGGGGGCGAGGTCCGCAACGGCGCCGTGAGCGAACAACACGGGCGGATCGAAACCGCCATAGACCAGCAGCAGCGCAGGCCGGCCATCCCCGGCGATGTGCCACCGGGCAGACGCGCTATATTCCGGCGCGAGGTCCGCCAGCGCGTAGACGGCCCAGCGGCGATCCGTCTCCAGAATCCCGCGGATGGCCGCCGGATCAGCGATTCGCGGCATCCCGCAAGTAAGCGTCGTCGCCGCGAATCCAGTCTTCGCGCGGCGGCGAGAACAGGTCCACGGCGAGCGAGTCTTCGAGCGCCTCCACCATGTGCGGCGCATCGGGCGGGATCACCACCGCCTCGCCCGCCTCGCCCGCGCGCAGCACCCGCTCCTCGCCGGAAATCGTAAAACGCAGCGCGCCGCTCTCCACCATGCTGATTTGCTCGTTGGGATGGCTGTGCAGGGGAACCACAGCGCCCGTCCGCAACCGGATGCGGGCGACCGTCACATTTTGCCCGTGCATCATCTTCCGGCCCAACAGCGGATTGAGCGGCTCTTCCTCCAGCAGGTTCCAATCGTAATGCTGCATCGCGCCGTATTGTATCATGAGACCTTATGAAGGGCGTCGTTCTGGCGGGCGGCACGGGAAGCCGGCTCTTCCCGCTGACCAAGATAACCAACAAGCACCTGTTGCCGATTTACGAGAAGCCGATGATCTATTACCCCATCGAAACGTTGGTCGATGCGGGGATCCGGGATATCCTGATCGTCACCGGCGGCAAGAACGCGGGAGACTTTCTGCGGCTGCTGGCCAATGGCAAACAGTTCGGACTGAGCCATATCGATTACACCTACCAGGAGGGCGAGGGCGGCATCGCCGATGCGCTGGCCTTGGCCGAGCACTTCGCCGACGGTCAGAAACTGTGCGTCATCCTGGGCGATAACATCCTCGAAACCAGCATCCGCAAGGCTGCCGACGATTTCCGCCAGCAGGCGCAAGGGGCCAAGATCCTGCTCAAGGAGGTCACCGACGCCGGGCGTTTCGGCGTGGCCGAGATCTCCAGCGATCGTATTGCCAACATCGAGGAGAAGCCGCGGCAGCCCAAATCCAACTACGCCGTCACCGGCATTTACATGTACGATGCCACGGTGTTCGATAAGGTGCGCACGCTGGTGCCTTCCAAGCGCGGCGAACTGGAAATCACGGACGTGAACAATGCCTACATCCAGGAAGGCTCCATGACGTTCGATTTTCTGGATGGCTGGTGGACCGATGCCGGCACATTCGATTCGCTGCTCCGCGCGGCGAACCTGGTGGCGCAGTCGGTGACCGAGCGCCGGAAAGCGGAAGCGGAGAAACTGGCGGCCGAAGGAGCCCTGCGATGACGGGGGCGTTGACGGGTCCGGGGGTGCGCGAGCCGCAGCCGATCGCCTCATCCGGTGCGCTGGCACTCGCGGTACCCGAGTGCCCCAAAGGCATCGGATCGGTGATTGCATCGCCCACGGCGGCGGATCTGATCGAAGGCGTGCGCATCGATCCGTTGGCGCTGTGGCCCGACGATCGGGGCTATTTCCTGGAGGTGCAGCGCATAGGCCGGGGCCTGGCGGCACACTTCCCGCCCGAAACCACGCAGACTTCGACCGCCTTCAATTACCCCGACACGATCAAGGCGTTTCACTATCATCTGCACCAGACCGATTGCTGGACCCCTGCCATGGGAATGCTGCAGGTTGTGCTGGTGGATCTGCGCGTAGGCTCCCGCACGTTCGGCGCGCGGAATACCATTTACGCGGGTGTCTTGCGGCCGTGGCAGATCCTGATTCCGCCGGGAGTCGGCCATGGCTACAAAGTGATTGGCGCCGCGCCCGCTATGTTGATCTACACGACTGACAAATTCTACAATCCCACCGACGAAGGGCGCATTCCCTATAACCATCCAAGCATTCAGTACGATTGGGAACTGCAGCACAAGTAGACGGTGCGCATGAGCAAACTCCTCGTTACCGGAGGCGCGGGTTTCATCGGGTCGGCCTTCATCCGGCTTTCTCTCGCTGAAGATCCGTCCGTCCGCATCGTCAATCTCGATAAGCTGACCTACGCGGGCAACCTGGAGAACCTTGAGTCCGTGGCCAGCGACCCGCGTTACCGCTTTGTGCACGGCGATGTCTGCGACGAGGCGCTGGTGGAATCCGTTCTCGGCGAAGAGCAGCCGGATGCCATCGTGCATTTCGCCGCCGAATCGCACGTTGACCGAAGCATCTTCGCGCCCAGCCCGGTGTTCGAAACCAACCTGCGCGGCACGTTCACGTTGCTGGAGGCTGCCCGGCGCCACCATACTGCGCGCTACCTGCAAGTCTCCACCGACGAGGTCTATGGCAGCCTGGAGCCGCCGCTCGAAGCCGACGAACACTTCCCGCTGAATCCTGCCAGCCCTTACTCGGCCTCCAAAGCCGGCGCGGATTTGCTGGCGCGCTCCTATTTCCTCACTTATAAGTTGCCGGTGACGATCACGCGCGCGTCCAACAATTACGGGCCGTATCATTTCCCGGAGAAACTCATTCCGCTGATGATTTCGAACGCCTTCGAAGACCGGCCACTGCCCGTCTATGGCGACGGCCTGCAGGTGCGCGACTGGCTCTATGTGGACGACCATTGCCGCGGTATCCGCGCTGTTTTGGAACACGGCCGCGACGG
>JBEKPZ010000559.1:0-2704 GCA_049520215.1 Bryobacteraceae bacterium
GTCATTTCAATGTCGCGCACAGGGGTGACGGTGGTAGCCATAGTGGACGGGGGCTAAGTGGTCGTTGCTCCTCTTATCCAGGATACAACTTGGTGGATCGTTTCGTGGGGCGGGACTCCAGGGGACCGGACGGGGAGATGGTTGACACTTTAGACCAGCGACATCATTGACAACATTTCGGATCTGGAAATAGTGCTCGAATCAGAATACAAGGCCTTTTCCTATCCCTCAGTCTATTTCGTTCTCTATTTAGATCTTGCCGGAACACCGTGGGCTTGTCAAGAGCTGAGCGGCCAGTTTTACCTCCGTTCGGAATTTTCTATGAGTTGCCGGATGGCGGTCGGCGAGAGCTGATCGGGCTGCCTCCCGTCGGGCACGTGAACCGATGCAACCCTACATCTCCCGGAAAGCCTGGCCGCAATGGATTTGCTCGCGGCACGCCCAGCCGCATCTCCGTCGAGTATCAGAACCACTCGTTCGAACCGCCGCAACAAGGCCGTCTCCTGCTGGACCGAAAGAGTGGTCCCCATCAGCGCGACTACCCACGGCAATCCGGTTTGATGCACCCGGATGCAATCGAAGTATCCTTCTGCGACGATGGCCGTCTTACTGCCCGTGGTCGCTGCGCGGTTGAAATTGTACAACTCCAGCGCCTTCCGGAAACCGGCTGGGAGTTTATACTTCGGCGTACCCGCATCCGTCGCCCGGCCAGCGTAGGCCACCAGTTCGCCCCGGGCATTGCGGATGGGGATCACGATTCGTCTACTCAGTAGACCTGGTCCAGCATAGAAGCCCACGCCAAACTGAGCGGCAGTAACGTGATCGATACCGCGCTGCGCCAGATAAGGATGCCCATGATCGATACCGGTCAAGGCGAATCGCAACGGCGCGTTACACGTTTCTTTTTCCCGAACCAGTTCACCTCGCCGACCTCCTCCTATCGTCGCGCACGGCATCCGTGATCCGTCCAGCCGAGGAACGGCAAACCACTGCTGTAACCGCAGGGCGGCCTCCCGCACTGAACAATGCTCCATGGCTGCCACGAAATCCAACACGTTGCCGTCGGCCTGGCAGGCGAAACAGTGAAACGCATTCTTGCTTAGACTGGCGCGGAAGGAATCCTCCCGCTCCCCCCGGTGGATGGGACAGCGGCCCGCTAGTTGATCCCGCCGCCCATGCAGGCCCGGCACCTCGTAATGGCGCAGCACCGACTCCAAGCTCACCGCCTGTTTCACGGCGCGGAAATCTACCCACTCCTTCATGATTCCCCTCTCTGCGGTTTCCCCTGGCGGTTGCGCTTAGGTGGGGCGCCCGCATCGGCCGCAAAATAGTTCTCCGTCTCGTCGAACCAGCCCAACAATACCTGTCCGTAGTAGACTTCATAGAAGTGTTCCTCCTTGGTGGGTAACAATCCCACGTATTCGCCGCCCATCAACTTGCTCACAAACGTCCGATCGTTGTTCCACCGTAGAAGACCGTTCTCCGCTACCTGCCGGAGTACCACTCCCTCGGGATACTCCAGTTCTGGCAACCGTGCCGGATAGCGGCGCGCCGATGCCACGTACAAGGCCCCCGGCGTCTGATAGGCCAGCGCTTCGTGCGGCCGCTGCAAGTTATACTCCCGCTCAAATCGCAGGAACGCCTGTTGTTGTTGCCGCAGGTTGCGGGCCGGTGGATCGGCCGTTTCCTGTTTCAGAGTTTGGTGCATCCTCTCATGCCGACCGTTCTGGTCCGGCCGCCCCGGTTCAATGCGCTCGTGCCGGATACCCAGACGCAGCCACCACATCGCCAACCGACTCAGCCCAGCAGGCGCGGGAGCGGAGAAGGGTGGCCCGTTGTCTGTACGGATCGCATCCGGCAGCCCGCATTCCCGGAATACCGCTTCGAACACGCCGCGCACGTTGGCGCCGTCGGTCTTGGCCACCGCCCGGCAGCGCAACAGATAGCGGCTGAAAGCATCGGTGATGGTCAGCGGATCGCAGCGTGCTCCATCGCCGCAAACAAACCATCCTTTGAAATCCGCGCACCACACCTGATTGGGCGCTTGGGCGTGGACCAGCGGCTCACTGTAGCGGGGCGTCCGGTGGCGCTGGCGGCGTGCCTGTACCAGCCCTTCCCGCTGCAGCAGATAGCCAATACTGCTGGTAGCCGGCCAATGTTCCTGGGGTTCCCGTCTCTGCAAATAGACGCGCAGCTTCCGCGGCCCCCAGCGCGGGTGCTGCTGCCGCAACTCAATCACGCGCGCCGCCACGTCTGCCTCCATGGCCTGCGGCGAGTGGCGCGGGGCCCGACTCAAGTCCGCCAGCCCGGCCTCCCCTTCGGCCGCGAACCGTTTCACCCACTTGTACCCGGTCTGTCGGGAAACTGCATACTTTCGATGTTCGAGTTGATACTCCTCAATGAATTGCTTTCGTTGATCCAATGCGGTTCTCTCTTCCCAGGGCATTCGGATTCCTCCTCATACCCAGTTTCGAGAACCTCCCAGGAGCACAAAAGTGTCAATGATGTCCCCGGTCTAATGTGTCAACCATGTCGCCGGTCCGGACCACCGCGACAGGGCCGACGAGGGCGTCGGCCCGCGGACCAGGGGGACCGCCCAGGGGACCGCCCCACAGCAAATGGCCAAACTCCAGAGCGGGTCTGGAGACCCGCTGCAGGCGTGGACGCCCGCCCCACAAAGAAGTCAGGCCTTGGCCTTTTTGAT
>JBEKPZ010000560.1:0-2787 GCA_049520215.1 Bryobacteraceae bacterium
CCGGGGACCATCGATTATTGGGAGAAATTCAACGAGCGCACCATGTATCTGTGGAAGCTGTACGATTCCATCGCCAAAGAGAAGAAGCCGTCGAATTTCTATTTCGGCAATCTCGGCGGCGGGATTCGCAGTGCGGCCAGCCTGGTGCAGCTCGGCGAGGTCTGCGAGTGGTTCCAGTGCGACAACCAGGGACGTGGCGGAGACGATACGCCCATCTGGGGATGCGCGTTGCAAGGCCGCGTGTGCCACGCCGTCCAAAAGAGCAAGATGGCGACTAACGTGACGGGAGCGTGGTCCACCGGCACGCCCCGCTGGCGCAACGTCTACAAGTCGCGGCAAGAAGAGCAGATGTGGTTTAACGAGACGCTCGCCTCGGGGATGGCGCCGTATCATCACATCATCGGCGGCGAGCACGGCATGGGCGAGGACCGCCGCTGGCTGCAGCCGGCGCGGGAGTATTTCAATTGGATGGCGCGGCACGATGCCCACTTCGCCAACAAGCGCTCGATCGCGAAGCTGGGCGTGGTGATGGGCCAGCGGACCCACCTATTCTACAAGCCGCCGCGGGGAGCGCTGATGCGCGAGTACATGGACGGGATGTATTACGCCCTGCTGGAAGGCCGCTTCCTATTCGATTTCGTGCATGAGGACAAGCTCACGCCTGAGGACCTGGCCCCATACTCCGCGCTGGTGCTGCCAAACACGGCGCTCCTCAGCGGCGAGCAGTGCCGGCAGTTGCGCGCCTACGTGGATGCCGGAGGATCGCTGCTGGCCACGTTCGCGGATGTGTTCGGTATTCGCAAGGCCGGGGAGATCGTTGGCACGACCGGTAACGCGTATCTGGCCCGCATCGAGAAGCAGCATGCCATTCTCGACGGCTTTTCAGATACGAGTTGGATCCCCGGCGCGGAAAATCGGATACCCGTGGCGCCCCTGCCACCCGCGGAGGACCCCATCCTGACCGTAGTGCCCGGCTTCGTGGCTTACCCTCCGGAACTGTCGTATCCGCTGCAGGCGCGGACGAACGAACCGGCCGTAGTGGTAAGGCAGAAAGGCAAGAGCCGTCTGATCTATTTCCCGGGCGATATCGAGCGCACCATGTGGCGATCCGGCCATACCGATTTGGCGCGGCTGCTCCAGAACTCGATCCGCTGGGTGGCGGGCGCGAATCCGCCAGTCACGATCCAGGGCGACGGCGTGATCGAGTCCTTCGCATGGGAAACGCAGGCGGGCTTTGCCGTACACATTCTCAATTACACCAACCCCGCCATGCACCGCGGATGGATTCGGAATTTCTATCCCATCGGTGAGCAGAAGGTGAGCATGTCACTCCCGCAGGGCCGGCGAGTGACTCGGGTGGAACTGCTGCGGGCCGAAAAGGACGTCCCGTTTGCAGGAGGCGCCGGCACAATCGAGTTCACAATCCCCAGGGTCTTAGACTACGAAGTCGCGGCGCTATATTCCGCGTGAGCGGGCTCCGGATTACTTCACCGCGACGAGGGCTTCGAGCAGAGTCGGGCCGTCGAAACTGCCCCATCCCGTCACCAGGTCGTAGCCGGCGACTGAGGAGTACTTGCCGTTGCTGCCACTGACGATGTCATGGAAATCCTGGGCGTAATTCGCCCGCACGCCCAGCTCATAGATCGTCGGGTTGAGAAACCCAAAGGTCGCCGCGCCGTTGGCCACGGCCTGTTGGTTCACCATCGCCATAAAGCCCGCCCATTGCGGCGCGGCGTAGCTGGTCCCGCCATTACCGCCGCTGCATGAGCCGTCGTAACAACTATATTGGTTGGTGTTGGCTTCCGCGGCGACGTCCGGGATGTTGCGCAAGGTCGTCGAGCCGGCGTTCGACGCGTCAATCACGCCGGGGAGCTTCTGATATGCGGGGATTGGGATTTTGTTCTTGGAAGGCCCACCTGCGCTGCCACTCCAACCGGTCTCCGATTCCCAGGGGCCGCCAGGGCCAGTGGTGGTCAAGTCTGTGCCGCCGACGGCGGTAACATAGGGATCGTCCGCCGGCCAAACCGTGTTGCCGGGGGTGCCTGAGCCGTTGTCGCCGGTTGCCACGAAGACAGTTTGCCCCTGTGCGGCAAATTCCTTGAAGATGGGGTCCAGGCTGCTCTCGTCGTCTGTCCAACCCCAGGAACAGCTTAGCTGCTTGGCAGTGTTGTCGGCCGCCATCTTGCTAAAAATCGAGACGTCGCTGCTGCCCACGTAAACGACCACCTGGCTCAGGCCAGGGGCCATGGAGATAGCCATTTCGATATCCAAAGCCTGTTCGCTGTCGTCGCACGATGTGGGTGGACACTGCAAGGGCACGCCGTTCAGCCTTACACCGACAACGGGTACGTTCAGCGGCTCGTTTACGTTTTTGAAGAAAAGCTGGACATCGCTGATTTCGTACCCGGCATATTCAAACAACCCGACCGATTGGCCGGCGCCGGTGAGCGGGCCAGACCCATAGTAGGCCGCTCGCATGTCGCTTCCGATGAACTGGCCGTGGGGACCTGAGCCGGTGGCTTTGCCGGCTTGGTCCGGCGCCTCCGACGACCTGACGTTCTTGGCATGCGGCAGCGTGAAGTTGTCCAAACCGGAGATGTGCAATACCGGAACTTCCAGGTCGAGCGTGGGCTCCCGGTCGGGCGCGTAGAATGTGCGATTCCCGGCCGGGTGCCGATAGACGCCCATGGTCACGTGGAACGCTTTCTCGACGTTCGCCACCGGCCCTTCGACGTCCACCACCAGGCGATTGGCATGGGCCTCCGTCACCGTCAGGCCATGCGCTTC
>JBEKPZ010000561.1:0-3815 GCA_049520215.1 Bryobacteraceae bacterium
CAGATGTGCTTTTTTTCCGGTCCAACGCGAATACGAAAACCCCATATTGGCCGCCGATGAACGCCGATAACCCTGAGGTGCTGCGATCCGGCGGCTCAAGTGGCGTTGCCGGGATCGGCACTTTCATGTCGCGCTCCCCGGACCAGGCCCTGTAGTACGCTGATCGAAGAATGCTTCAGCGACCCTCCACCCCGCCGAAACGAGTGCGCGGCCGGCGATCGAAGCCACGGCGAATCCCGGCGAGGCTCCTGGCACTGCTTCTGCTATCGGCAGCCGGAATCGGTGTGGCCGCGGTCGCGCTCCAGGCCCAATACACCATCACGCTGCGATCGCCAATCCGCATCCGCTTCCAATGGCCACTGGTCGTCGCCCCGAGGATTTCGCCCGAGGAAGCCGGCGCGGCCCAAGCCGATCAATCCGGCCGCAGGTTGACCGCCTACCAGCAATACGCCTGCAACAAGTTCGGCCAGGCATGCCGCATCGCACTGGCGGTGCAACGCGCCGAAAACCCGCGCGGCGCCTGCGAGATCTATCATTACAACTCCGACGGCACGCTCGATTGGGGCTACTTCCAGATCAACACGGTGCACCTGAAGCGCGCAGGGGTGAATCTCCGAGACCTGCTGGATTGCAAAGCGAACATCGACTTCGCATACAAACTCTACACGGAGAGGGGCTTTGAACCGTGGACCACGTTCAACAGCGGCGCGTATCGTCAATTCCTGAGAAAACCCTGAACGGCTGCCCGCTCCGTAGTATAATCCGGCTTATGTCATCCGAAACTGCGCCGCGCCGTGGATTCTTGCAGCGTCTGGCGGGATTAGCGGGAGTATCGGCCGCGGCGTCGGCCGCGAGCGCGCAGACCGGCCCGAGCGCCGCCGGCGATTATCCCTTCCTGCCGCGCTACGCCCGCGCCCAGAATTACCGTTCGCTCAAGCAATCCAGCTTCGACCGCACCGGCGGCAATGCCGACTCGTGGCCGATCCAGCCCGGCGCCACGCGCGAACTATTCGCCTCCGAGGGCCCCGGCGTGATCACGCACATCTGGTTCACCATCGCCGCGCAGAGCTCCAATCACCTGAAGGAGATCGTGATCCGCATCTACTGGGATGGCCAGGCCAAACCAAGCGTGGAAGTGCCGGTGGGCGATTTCTTCGGACTGAATCTGGGGCAGTACTTCGTCTATCAGTCGGCGTTCCTGAATTGCTCCTCGGTGAAGGCGTTGAACTGCTACTTCGCCATGCCCTTCCGCAGGTCGGCCCGCATCACCGCGACCAACGAAAGCGCGCGCGGCGTGGGGGCGTTCTACTCCAACATCGACTACCAGATCGTGCCCGCGCTCCCGGACGAAGTGCTCTACTTCCACGCGCAGTACCGCCAGGGGACGCCGAACAAGCCCACCACCAACGATTGGCGGACCAATGGCGACGCCGACAAGCTGAAGAATCTCGACGGAAAGGACAACTACGTCTTCGCCGAAACGCGCGGCCGCGGGCACTTGATGGGTGTGACCCTGGGCGTCCTGCAGAATCAGGATTACTGGATGGGCGAGGGCGACGAAATGGTGTTCGTGGACGACGAGAGCCACCCCGTCATCACCGGCACCGGCACGGAAGACTATTTCAACGGCGCGTGGGACTTCGGCGGCCGCGACGATGCCGTCCCCTTCGCGCATCTTTACAATGGGGCGCCGTTCATGGTCGATCCGGAGCGCGCCGGAGGACGGTATTGCCTTTACCGCTGGCACGCCGACAATCCCATCACATTCAACAGGTATCTGAAGTACACCATCGAGCACGGCCACGCCAATCACCGCGCCGACAACTACTTCTCCGTGGCTTATTGGTACCAGGCGGGACCCTATACCGACTTCCCTGTCCTGCCGCCCGCGGAAAGCCGCATCCCCAGACTGAAGGCTGTTCCGGGCCCCGGCACAGCGCAGCCGGCTTGACGCTGCTGTACTACTATCCATCAGTTTCTTCGCGCGCCGCGACGATTCTTGTGGATCTGTCAATGTGGGGCGGGCGTCCACGCCTGCAGCGGGTCTCCAGACCCGCCGGCTTGTGGGGCAGGTTGACAACCTGCAGGCCGATTGTCAATCGGCCTCCTTAGTTAGCGGGTCCCGGAGGACCCGCGCAGACCTGGCACAGGCGTTAAAATAAGGCTTAGTCCATCCCGCTCGATCCCCTGGTGCTGTTCCTTTGGGGTTGGCCTCCCTCCGAGCGGCCGACGATCACAGCGGATGTATCCCGAACCCGTGCCGGTAGGGTTTGCGCTGTTCAGGGCCCGGCGCCACCGTCAAAGCCGAAATCGAGGCCTTTTATGAGACAGAGATTTGCGATTTTCGGCGGGATCGCGCCCGTGCAGCCTGCTCAGCCCCGCCGAGGAAACCCCGTGGCCCAACTCGACAGCGTGCATTCGGTTTTGAGACTGAGTGATGAGACTCTGAGAGGGCTGATTTCATTGGCCTCGCCGCGCGTTGCAAAAGTTACCAGGCCGGAATAAAACGCTCCCCAGTCTGCTTTCTCGATAGCTCAGCATTCACCGGCGTTCAATCGTAATCTTCTCGGCCTTCCGACGATGAAGCAGGCAAAGCTAGTTCAACCGCAATGCAGGTTCCAGATCTTGTCGGAGGGGTGGCCGTCGCATGACGCCTGAAGGCTTGCGTGCTACACGCAACGCAGTTTGTCGACCGCGCCCCGCGTTTTCCCCTCCCGTTTATGACCCCGGCCACTGGCAGTTCCCGCGGTGCGCCTTCAGTTTGGCCAGCCGTCCCGGATTTCCCCACGTACTGCCGTCGGAAAATATGGCGGCGCCCAAAAAAATCTCGATGTTTCCGACCTGAATTGGCATTCCAAGATACTTGGTCCACTGCTGTCCGGGTTGCCAGGCTACCCGATGCTCAAGGCACGCGTCCACGTCTGAATCCTTCCATCTTTGCGCGGTCTGCGCCCCCCGGAAGACAAGCATGAAAGCACTGAGAGGAGCATGACTCTCATTGGTTACGACGACCGAGACCTGGGTGCGAGGCCCGTTCGGCCCGCTGCCGTTTACCACATTCACGCGGAGGGGGACGGGCTTGTCCGGCAACGAGGGCTGGACATCGGGCAATTTTGCTGCGCTCTGCGGCTGCTCGTGGGACGCTGACGGGGCAGGATCGAAGGTCGAGAGAGCCTTCGCCACCGGTTCGCCCGTCCAGCGACGAAAGAGTTCGTGTAACTCTGACTCCACTCCCGCCTCGTTGCCCACCAGAACCAAATCGTTTTCCTGAAACCCGTCCCCGCTGTGCAGGCTGACAGCGCAGCTTCCTGCGAATTGCACTTTCTGGCCGCGATTGAGGACGATCCGCCCATCGGCCTGCAACCTATAGCTGTGACCCTTCATCTCCGATCTTAGGACATTCATCGCCCTGGCAGGGGTGGCGGGCGGATTGTTAAACGCCATTTCCGACCACGTGGATGGCGAAAAGAAAGCCAGAAAGTGGTACGGGAACTGCTGAACGCTCATGGTAAAACTGCGATTGGGGAATTCCCGATAGTCCACGAGCACGTAGGTCCCATTCAAATCCCCATTGGCACATGGGCGCGTCGGCGCTCCCTCGGCGCTGGCTTTCGCCGCAACAATTGCTACGGCCAGAACAGAAGCCGTTAACCAAGGCGTCGGCCTTACCATAAGAGATGATCTCCTGACCCAATTCAGCGCTGCCAGTATATCGCAAAATCCGACAACTAGGCGGCCGGTAGGTCGCTATCCCCCTTTTCGGCTCGTTGCAAATCTTACCATTTGTGAGACGGCTCGCCGGAGCAGTGGGGCGG
>JBEKPZ010000562.1:0-3675 GCA_049520215.1 Bryobacteraceae bacterium
CAACCACATGGGCTTCGTTCGTCCAGAAAGAACAAAACCACCAGCCACCAGCCACCAACCACCAGCCAGATACGCGACCACTCTCTCTCCCCCAGCCTCCTTCCAACCCGCAATACCCGCCTGCCTACGCATCGAAAACCAGCACCCAGCACCCGGAAGCCAGCACCCGCTTTAGATCCAACCACATGGGCTTCGATCGTTCAGAAGAACAAAACCACCAGCCACCAGCCACCAACCACCAGCCACGGCGAGCGAAGCAAGCCGGGCGCATAGAAAATTTCAATCCCGCCCATAGAAATGTTGCGCTTGGGAGCCTCCCCACCGCGTTGGACAATGTACCATAGAGTGTTGTGAGTCGATCCTCACGTTCGGAGACTAACCTCGTTGAAATACCTGTCCCTGTTGACAGTCCTGCCCGTTGCGGCATGGGCGCAAAGCACTGCCGACCTGCAGGCTAAAGTAACGGCCCTGGAAGCGGCCACCCGGTCGGCCCAAAGCGCGGGCGATAATGCCTGGATGTTGATGAGCGCGGCCCTGGTCCTGATGATGACCGGACCCGGCCTCGCGTTGTTTTACGGCGGCCTGGTGCGCCGCAAAAACGTACTGGCGACCATGATGCAGAGCTTCATCCTGATGGCGGTGGTCACGGTGTTGTGGGCCGTGGTGGGCTACAGCCTGGCCTTCGGCGAAGGTCTCCCGTTCATTGGGAACCTGCGCTACGCGCTGCTCAACGGCGTGGGAAGCGCGCCCAACGCCGATTACGCCGCCACCATCCCGCACCAGACTTTCATGATTTACCAGTTGATGTTCGCGGTCATCACGCCCGCGCTCATCTCCGGCGCATTCGCCGAGCGCATGAAATTCAGCGCCATGCTGCTGTTCATGGTCTTGTGGATGCTGATCGTGTACTTCCCCATGGCGCACATGGTGTGGGGCAAGGGCGGCTTCCTGAATGCGTCCCTGGGAGGCCGCATCCCCTGTTTCGATTTCGCGGGGGGCACGGTGGTGCACATCACCTCGGGAGTCTCGGCGCTGGTAACCGCGCTGTATCTGGGCAAGCGGCTGGGTTATCCGCACGAAGATATGAAGCCGCACAGTCTGGTGATCAGCTTCATCGGCGCATGCCTGCTGTGGGTGGGCTGGTTCGGCTTCAATGCCGGCAGCGCCCTGGCCGCTTCCAGCCTGGCCACCAGCGCCTTTGTGGCGACGCATTTTGGGGCGGCCGCCGGCGCCCTCGGATGGGTCTTCGCGGAATGGAGGAGATCGGGCAAGCCCAGCGTACTCGGCGGCATCTCCGGATGCGTCGCCGGCTTGGTCGCCATCACGCCGGCTTCCGGATTCGTGAAGCCATTCCCGGCGCTGCTGATCGGCTTTCTGGCGGGAAACCTGTGTTATTTCATGGTGGCCAAGGTCAAGCAGAAGCTGGGATACGACGACTCGCTGGACGCCTTCGGGGTGCACGGCTGCGGCGGCACTCTGGGCGCCCTGCTGACGGGAGTCTTCGCCACCACCGAGGTAAACCAGGGCTTCAAGGGGCCCTTGGGCCTGGTGGACGGCCACCCGAGTCAAATCTGGAACCAGGCGCTGGGGTGCGCGATCGCCTGGGTGCTGGCCATCGTGGGCACGTTGATCGTACTGAAAATCTGCGACGCGCTGATCGGCTTGCGAGTCACCAAGGCGCAGGAGAGCGCGGGGTTGGATGTGAGTTTGCACGGCGAGGAAGGCTACATTCTGGAAGCGTGAATATGAAAAAAATCGAGGCCATAATCCAGCCATTCAAGCTGGATGAAGTGAAGGAAGCGCTGGCGGGCATCGGCGTGGATGGCATGAGCGAGGAGTTGCTGACGACTTTGACCACTGCCGCGCGCACCGGCAAGATCGGCGACGGCAAGATATTCGTGTACGACGTGGCGGAGGCCATCCGGATCAGGAACGACGATCGTGGCGATGCCGCCCTGTAAGGACCCCATCCTGGCCCTTGCGGAGCGCACCGCGCTGGTGGACGGCATGGTGGAGCGGTCCGCCCGTGATCACTTGTGGCCGGCTTTTCCGGCCGGCATGACCTTGCTCGCCGTGGGCGGCTACGGCCGGCGGCACCTGTTTCCCTATTCCGACGTGGATTTGCTCCTGCTGGTGGAAAGCAGCCGGGTGGCGCAGGAGGCTCCCGAGCCGATCTCGGCGTTTCTGCGGACGCTCTGGGATTCCGGGCTGCGGCTCAGCCATTCGGTGCGCACGCCGGAAGAATGCGCCGAGATCCACGATCAGAACATCGAGCTGAACGTCAGCCTGCTGGATCAGCGGTTCCTGGCCGGCGACCGCGCGCTATATGCCCGGTTTGTGGAGCGGCTGCCGCGCTTCCTGCACGCCCAGCGCGATCCGCTGATGCGCAACCTGACGCGCCTCGGCCGCGAACGCCACCAGAAGTATCAGAACACTTACTATCACCTGGAGCCGAACATCAAAGATACGCCGGGCGGCTTGCGCGACTATCAACTGGTGCGCTGGCTGGCCCAGATCCGCAATGTGGAAGCTCCGCACATCGAGCCCGATTTTCTGTTCCTGGCGCGGCTGCGGTGTTACCTGCATTCCCGGTTCGGGCGGGATAATAACGCGCTCACTTTCGATGCCCAGGAGCAGGCCGCGGAATACTTCGCGGTCCCCGGCGCGGCCCAACTGATGCGGGACTATTTCCGCCACGCGCGCGATCTGTATCGCGCGGCGGTGCGCGAAATGGAATCGTGCGAGGCGCAATCGAGCTCGCTGTTTGCGCAATTCAAGGACTGGCGCACGCGCCTTTCGAACGCGGATTTCAGCGTGGCGCGCGAACGGGTGCACTTGCGCGCGCCGCATGCCCTGGAGGCCGAACCGGAACTGGCGCTGCGCCTGTTTCAGTTCGTGGCGCGCCACGGCATTCGCCCATCCACCGCGACCGAGCAGCGGGTGGCCGCCGCCGCGCCGCAATTGGAAGTTTGGTTTTCCACGCCGCGGCCCGTCTGGCCGGCGCTGAAGGAGATCCTTTCACTGCCCTACGCCGCCGAGGCCGCGCGGAGCATGCACGATACCGGCGTGCTGCGCGCCATCTTTCCCGAAATGGCGCAGATCGAGTGCCTGGTGATACGCGACTTCTATCATCGCTACACGGTGGACGAGCACACGCTGGTGACGCTGCAGGTTCTGGAGGGCTTGCGGGGAACCCGCGAGCCGGCCGTCAAGCGCTACGCCGATCTGCTGTCGGAAATGGAAGAGCCCGCGCTGTTGCTCTGCGCGCTGCTGTTTCACGACGTGGGCAAAGCGGCCGGGAACGGGGCGCACGCCGAAGCGTCGCTGCGCGCGGCCGAGCCGGCCCTGGAGCGCATCGGGATGCCGCGGGCCGAGCGCGACCTAGTGAGCTTCCTCATCCGGCAGCATCTGGAAATGTCGGCGGTGATCAACTCGCGGGACCTGCAGGACCCGGCCACGGCGCGCCATATGGCCGCGCGCGTGGAAACGCTGGAACGCCTGAAAGCTTTGACGCTGATGACCTACGCGGATATCAGCGCGGTCAATCCATCCGCCATGACGCCCTGGCGCGCGGAGGTGCTCTGGCAGCTCTATCTGCTGGCTTACAACGAGCTGACGCGCGAACTGGAGACGTCGCGCATTGTGAGCGGCCCGTCGGAGTCGCCCGAGAAGCGC
>JBEKPZ010000563.1:0-2588 GCA_049520215.1 Bryobacteraceae bacterium
TAATCCGGCTGCGAGACCAGCAGGTTGTCCACATCCACGCCCAGCTTGCGCGCGTACGCCGGATCGAGCGCATGCTCCACGTCGATGAAGGCCGCCATGCCGCCCTTCTTCTGCGCTTCCGCGACCACTTGCAGCGCGATAGTGGTCTTGCCCGACGACTCCGGCCCGTAGATCTCGGTGACGCGGCCGCGCGGGAACCCGCCCACGCCCAGCGCCGCGTCCAGCGAGATCGATCCCGACGAAATCACGGCTACCGGAACGATGGCGTCCTTGGACCCCAGCCGCAGGATGGACCCTTTGCCGAACTGCTTTTCGATCTGCCCGAGGGTGGCTTCTAATGCCCGTGCGCGCTCTTTTTCATCCATGAGAGGAACTCCTTTGAAGTGCCGAAAGGAGATTATACCAGTTTCCGCAGCAAGGCGAAAGTAAGGCGAAGCCACGCGCGACGCTTGCGTCCGCCAAACCCACAGCGGTATCCTTTCTTAGTCCCCCGCCATACCATGGCCCAGGAGTTCTTCGTGACCAAGACCGCTACCGCCCTGTTCGCGACCGCGCTGAGTTTCACCCTCTTTGTCTCCTGCGCGAAGAAGGATTCCGGCCTCGCCGCCGGGCCCGATTTTCAGAAGAAATTCCAGGAGGCCCTGATCGCCGCCAAGCCTGGTGCGGTCATCGAATTGCCGGAAGGCCGCCTGGACATGGACCGCGCCCTGTCCCTTTCGGTCGACAACGTGACCATCCGCGGCAAAGGCATCGACAAGACCATCCTCTCGTTTAAGAACCAGAAGAGCGGTCCGGCCGGACTGACAGTGACCTCCAACGGCTTCACCATCGAGGATCTCGCGATCGAGGACACCAAGGGCGACGCGCTGAAAATCAACGGCGCAAACGGGGTGACCGTGCGCCGCGTGCGCACCGAGTGGACCGGCGGCCCCAGCGAAAAGAACGGCTCCTACGGCATCTATCCGGTGCAATGCAAGAACGTGCTGATCGAGGAATCGGCCTCCATCGGCGCAGCCGACGCCGGTATCTACGTGGGCCAGTCGAGCAATATCGTCGTGCGCCGCAGCCGCGCCGAGGCCAACGTGGCCGGCATCGAAATCGAGAACTCCCAGTTCGCCGATGTCTACGAAAATAAGTCTACGCACAACACCGGCGGCATCCTGGTGTTCAACCTGCCCGACTTGCCGGTGAAGGGCGGCGGCAACACGCGCGTGTTCAACAATGAGATCGTCGAGAACAATACGCAGAACTTCGGCGCCAAGGGCAGCATGGTGGCCAAGGTTCCCACCGGCACCGGCGTCATTGTGCTGGCCACCAATCACGTCGAGGTCTTCAAGAACACCATCAAGGACAACAACACCGCCAACATTTCGGTGATCAGTTACTACACCACGGGCAATCCCATCAACGACGCCAGCTACGATCCGTTTCCGGAAGCCATCTATGTGCACGACAACACCATTTCCGGCGGCGGCACGGCTCCCAGCGGCGAATACGCCGATGTGCTGGCGCCGGTGGTCGGCAAGCCCATGCCGGCGATTCTGTTCGACGGGATCGTGAATCCCAAGAAACTGGTGGCCGATCTGCGCATTTGCATCCAGAATAACGGCGACGCCAACTTCATGAATTACGATGCGGGCGGCCATTTCAAGCACGTCAGCCGCGATCTGAAGCCCTACAACTGTTCGCTCGCGCCACTGGCCGCCGTCAACCTGCCAGGAGGCAATTAATAATGGAGGGCGGGCTTCAGCCCGCGCGGGACTTAAGTCCCGCTCTGTGGTGTGGTCTGGTCTCCCTTGCGCTGTTATCCGCGTGCGGCAGCCGAAGCGTCCACTCGCACCTAGCCGAGCCATACCCCGCCAAGCTCTCCGCCTGGCGGCTCTTCGTCGGCGACCCCGCAGCCCTCAAGCCCAACGCCGGAGTAATCCCCTACGATCTGAACACGCCGCTCTTCTCCGACTACGCGACTAAGTACCGCTTTGTCTGGATGCCTGGATGCCCCACGGCACCTCGGCAACTTACAACGACACCGAAGCCTTTGACTTTCCCATAGGCACCATCTTCTCCAAAACCTTCGCCTTCCCCGACGCCGATCAGGGCGGCAAGCAGCGGATCATCGAGACACGCCTCCTGGTGAACGGCCAGGCCGGCTGGGTCACTCTCCCCTATGTGTGGAACCGGGAACAAACCGAAGCGACCCTCGATGTGGCCGCCGATCCTACCACGGTGCACTGGGTCCACTCATCCGGGACCCGCTACACCATCGACTACGTAATCCCCAACACCAATCAATGCAAAGGCTGTCACGACCGGTCCAAGACCCTGACGCCCATCGGTCCCAAGGCGCGCAACCTCAATAAGGATTTCAACTATCCCGAAGGCCGCTTCAACCAACTCGCTTACTGGAGCAAGGTTGGCTACCTGAAGGGGGCGCCGCCACCGGATCGGGTGCCCAAACTGGCCGTATGGGACGATCCGTCGAGCGGCACCCTGGACGCCCGTGCCCGTGCCTACCTGGAAACTAACTGCGGGCACTGCCACAATCCGCGCGGCCCGGCCAACACCACCGGTCTCTACCTGATGGCCGC
>JBEKPZ010000564.1:0-2709 GCA_049520215.1 Bryobacteraceae bacterium
ATAAAGCTCTTCGCGCAAATGCGTTCCGAGTTCCTGACTGGTGGCGGCAAGTACGCGGGCGTCTACCGCGATTTCATGCTTGCCTCCCAACCGCCGTACCCGCAAGTCCTCGAGAACGCGCAGCAGCTTAGGTAGAGTGGACTGCGGCATCTCGCCGATTTCGTCGAGAAACAACGTGCCCCCATGCGCCTGCTCAAAGCAACCGGCCGAACGCTCCATGGCTCCGGTAAACGCGCCTCTCTCGTGGCCGAATAACTCGCTCTCCACCAGAGCCTCGGGCAGGGCGGCCGCATTGATCGCAACGAAAGGTCCATCACTGCGGGGACTGCCTTTATGGATCTCCCGGGCAACCAGTTCTTTCCCAGTCCCGCTCTCTCCGCGGATCAATACGGGCGCTGCCGTGGGCGCCACTTGCCGGATTAGCGAGAAAATCTGCTGCATCGCCGGGGAAGTCCCCGCCATGTCCCCCAGTACGCCGCGCAGGCTCAGGTCGCGCTTCAGCTCGTCGGTCTTCCGCAGGCTTCTGTTGTAGCGAATCGCGCGTTCCAAAAGGGTCTTGAAGGCGCGCGGCTCCACCGGCTTCTCCAGGTACCAGAATGCCTTGAGGTCGTGAACCGCGGACAGCGCTTTGTCCATGCTGCCGAATCCGGTGAGCGCGATCGCCGGGGTGAGGTCGCCCCGTTCCTTCAAGTAGCGCAGCAATTCGAAGCCGTCCATGCGCGGCATGACTAGATCCGCGACGATGACATCCGGATTGAAGGCGGCGAGCCGTTCCAGCGCCTCCTGCCCGTCGCCCGCAACCTGCGTTTCAAAGTCCCCCGCGGGAAGCATGGCGGCCAAGGCGGTACGCTGGCGTTGGTCGTCGTCAACGATGAGTATCCGGCCCGGAACCGCAGGCAATCGGGGCATTGTTTCTCTATTTTAGCAAGAACCGGAGGAACGGGTGCCCTAACTCGGATTGTGCATCCCTCGGGGGACGGCTTTTCAGCCGGCTCTGGCCACCCAAAAGGCGGCTGCGGCCAAGATTGGCCGCCCTCCAAGGAGCGAAACTACGCAACTTGACACACTACCTAGCGCCGGTTGGCAGGCGGCGGGTTCTGACGGCCTGTGGGCGTCTGGAGTTCCTCAAGGCCGCGGTTCCCGCTCAAGCTTGCCGGGCTCTCGCTGGCATCCGGATTCGGACGTCGAAGAGCATTCCGGAACTGCCAGTTGCCGCGACTCCGAGCAGAGATTCACCCGCGCGACGCCCGAGGGCGCGAGAAACGATTTGGCATCGCGGTAGCCGCGGTGTTCGATCGCACGCTTCATGAACTCGGTCCAGATAGGCAACGCCGATTTGGCTCCTTCCAGGTTCAACTGACGGTTGTCGTCGAACCCTACCCAAACCACGCACAGCAGTTGGGAAGTAAAGCCGGCGAACCATCCGTCGCGCGAGGTGCCGGTCTTGCCCGCCGCTGGAACCTTGAATCCGCGCGCCCGCGCTGCGGCTCCCGTTCCGCTGCGCAGTACTTCTTCCAGCAGGTTGACCATCAGGTATGCCACCCGCGGATCCAAGGCCGGACGGGCCTCCGGCGAGTGTTGGTAAAGCACCTGGCCGTCGGGCGAACGCACCAGGGCCAGCATGGCAGGCTTCACGTAATTGCCGCCATCGGCGAAAATGGTGTAGGCGCCGGCGATTTCCAGTGGCGTAGCTTCGTAGGCGCCCAGCGCTACCGCCGGCGTGGGCTTGATGTTGTCGTTCATGCCTGCGCGCCGCGCCATTTCCACCACCGCCCCATACCCGACCATCTGCGCCAGTTTCACCGTGGCCACATTCAACGAGTGCGCCAGTGCCTGCCGCAGCGTCACGGTTCCCCTGAAATCGCGCTTGAAGTTGCCCGGCTGGTATGTTTGATTGTCGAATTGGAAGGTGCTGGGCTCGTCCACTATGGTGGTCGCGGGAGTGAAAATCTGCGCGCCCCCTTCTATGGCGTTATTCAGCGCCGCGGCGTATCCGAATGGCTTGAATGCGGAACCCGGTTGACGTTTCGCGGCGGTGTGATTCAACTGGCTGGACCCGTAGTCCCGTCCACCCACCAGCGCCTTGATCTCACCGGAATGCGGATCGAGGGCGATCAGCGCCACCTGCGGCTGGCCGGGTGGGATGGGGTCGAGATGCTTGCGCTTGCGGAGTTGGTCGTCCACATTCTGCATCCCAATCCGCACCGCCTCCACGGCGGCGCGCTGGAGGTCCATGTCGAGCGTCGTATAAACGTAGTCGCTTTGTGGATTGTGCTCCCCCAGCCGGCTTTGCAGTTCATCGTTGACCAAGTCCAGAAAGTACTGCGAATCGAGAGCTTCCGTGTCTCCCGTCCGCACCTGGACCGGAGTATCGACCGCGGCGCGATATTCCCGATCGGTTAGGAATCTGTTCTCGATCATCAGATGCAGCACACGGTTGCGGCGCTCTTGGACGCGGTCCGGATAACGAAACGGATTGTAGTAGCTGGGCCGCTGCACCATACCGGCCAGCATGGCTGCTTCGGGTACGTTCAACTGCGAGATGTCCTTACCGAAGTAGGCCCGGGCGGCTTCGCCGAAGCCGTTGATGCTGAATGTGCCGAGGCGGCCCAGATACACCTGGTTTGCGTAGTATTCGAAGATCTGCTGCTTGGTCAGCGCATGCTCCAGGTGCATGGTGATGAGCAGTTCCTCGGCTTTGCGTTTCCA
>JBEKPZ010000565.1:0-2503 GCA_049520215.1 Bryobacteraceae bacterium
CCCACGGCGGGGGCCACTTCGACCACCTTTTGATGCCGCCGCTGCACGGAGCAATCGCGCTCATAGAGGTGCAGCAGGTGGCCGGCGCGATCGCCCAGGATCTGCACCTCGACGTGGCGGGCCCGTTCGACGTAGCGTTCCAGAAACACCGCATCGTTGCCGAAGGCCGCGCCGGCTTCGCGCCGCGCTTCGGCGAGCCGCTCGCTGAATTCGGCGGCGCTACGCACCACGCGCATGCCGCGCCCGCCGCCGCCGAAGGCCGCTTTGACGATCAGCGGAAAGCCGATGCGGCGCGCGATGCGCTCGGCCTGGCGCGGGTCGGTGATGGGATCTTCCGTGCCGGGCACGGTGGGGATGCCGGCGCGCTGGGCCAATTGGCGGGCCGCGCGCTTGTCGCCGAGCAGTTCGAGCAACTCCGCGCTGGGACCGATGAAGGCGATACCTGCCCGTTCGCAGGCGCGCGGCAAAGCTGGGTTTTCCGACAGGAAACCGTAGCCTGGATGGATGGCGTCCACACCTTTTTCGCGCGCCAGGGCGACGATGCCGTCGACGTCGAGGTAGGCTTCGACCGGCCCTTTGCCCTCGCCGATCAGGTAGGCTTCATCCGCCTTGAAGCGGTGCAGCGCGAGGCGGTCTTCCTGCGAGTAGATGGCTACGGTGCGCAGACCCAGTTCATTGGCGGCACGCAGGATGCGGATGGCAATCTCGCCACGGTTTAGTGCTAACAGCTTGTTCATTTGTGCGGATGATTCGAGGATACCAGTGTTGAGATGTGTGGCGCAGCACCTTGAAAAACCGCTGCGATCAGTCAGACAACCACGCCGGCCATCACGCCCTCGGGGATCCTGAACGCGGCGTCTTACCTGGGAGAAATCGCGCCGGGCTGTCTGGCTACGCTATTCGGCAACGATCTCGCCGATAACACATACCAGGGCCCGCAGGTGCTCGACAGCAACAACCACTTCGCCACCTCGGTGGCCGGCGTCAGCGTCAGCGTCAACGGGGTGAACGCGCCGCTGATCTACGTCAGCCCCACGCAAATCAATTTCCAGGTGCCCTGGGAAACTGCGCTGAGCACAGCGGTAGCTGTGCAGGTGACGCGCGCCACCGTGCAGAGCAACGTGGAGACGATTCCGATTGCGTCCACCGCTTCACCCTCCATGTTCCTCAACGACTACACAACCGGCGTGGCGTGGGTGACCGGGACCGTGTCGGAGGGCTGCCCGACCACGCAGTGCGCGGTCCAGGCCGGCGGCGGCGCTACGACCTTGAACGATTTGTCGGTGGTGGGCGGCACGGCCAGTTGCCAGTTGACGATTGGCGGCATCGCCGCCACGGTGGACTACTGCGGAGCCGCGCCGGGCTTCATCATCGACCAGTTGAACTTCACGTATCCGCCGGGCATTCCGTCGGGCGCGCCGGTCGAGACGACGTTGACCATCAACGGCGCCACCGGCCGATTCCTGCTGCCGGGCCCCCTTCCACCGCCAGCCTCCGCGGTCTCTGTGTCCCTGAGCACGAATAACCAGAGCGAACTGATGACCGCTCAACCCAGCGTCAACTTTGCCGCGAACGCGGCGGACGCGGGTACCAGCACGATCATCGTCGATCCGGCGCAGCAGTATCAGACCATCGAAGGTTTTGGTGCGGCATTTACGGATTCCGCCGCCTATTTGCTCATGAAAGTGGAGCCCGCGGAGGCGCTCCCCGGAACTCTCAACGATCTATTCACGCGCAACGGCGATGGTATCGGCCTCAGCTTCATGCGCATTCCCATGGGCGCATCGGACATCGCGCTGTCGGTCTATTCGTTCGACGATATGACGGTAGGTGAAACAGATCCCAGCCTGACGAACTTCTCGATCGCCCACGATCAAGCTTACATTCTGCCCCTGATACAGCAAACCAAGACGCTGAATCCCCAGATGAAGCTGATGGCCAATCCCTGGAGCCCGCCGGGATGGATGAAGGATCCAACCTCCATGAACCCGGTTTCCATGCTGGGCGGAACGCTGCTGATGACCGCCGCAAACGAGACGGCGTTCGCAAACTACTTCGTCAAGTACATTCAGGCATACCAGGCCGCCGGTGTACCCATCGACTACATCACGCTGCAAAATGAACCGCTGAATATCACCACAAGCTATCCGAGCATGGGAATGAGCGCCAGCACGCAGTTAGCCTTGCTGCAGAGCTACGTTCTGCCGGCGCTCGCGGCCAATAACATCTCCACCAAGGTGCTTGTATATGACCACAACTGGGATACACCGACTTATCCGGAGTCTGTTCTGGGGGGCCTGACGGCTCAGCAATTGACTCACGTGGCCGGCACCGCCTGGCATGGCTATGCAGGCGCGCCCGGCGCGCAGCAACTTGTGCAAAACCAATTCCCGAGCCTGGGCACCTGGGAGACCGAACATTCTGGCGGCACCTGGATCGCCGATCAATTCACTTCCGACTTTCTGGAGATCACCCAGGTGCTGCGCAACTCCGCCAAGTCCTA